>DAINRO010000073.1:6940-10164 GCA_036741795.1 Chloroflexota bacterium | reverse complement strand
ACCTGCTCCAGCCAGTTGAAGGTTTCGTCGAGTTGTAGCCGCAATAGAGTGGAGTTCTTCATATCGTCCTCATCATAAACGTCGAAGCATTGGTGACAATGATCAGTCTTCGCCGCGCAATTCGAAGCGGGAGAGGGACCGCGTCGCCAGTAGTGTGGCCAATGCGATTACACCCAGGATCAGGATCAAGCTCACAGCTCCCCCGAGCTCCGCTTCGAAGTAGCGTTCCGGGGCAGTCGCGATTCCGTCCGCGACGCCGAGGCAGTACTGCCGGATGCTGAGGTAGCGGGTGCCGGTGAAGAGATTGCCGAGTAACCCTTCCCAGATGAACACGTAGCCGATGCCGATGATCAAAGGGCGGCTCGTCGCGATGCTCAGAAGGACGAACAGCATCGTATAAGCACATATTCCGAGGGCCGCTGCGACAAAGAAGCCGAGGACGATCCCCTCTCCGTCTGCGCCGTCTAGCGACAACACGGGGGCCACAATCATCACGGGCAGGAGGACAACGGCGGTGAGGAGAATCGCTGCGGCGGCCTTGGCCATGACGACCTCGATCCGCGGGACGGGCTTCGACAGGATGTAGACTGCAGTCCCGTCTTCCACCTCGGTGCCCATTGCCGACTCGCCAACGAGGAGACAGGCCAGCGGCACAACCAGCGTGATCATCAGCGACGCCAGGAGAGTGTTGGCGGTCCAGTCGACCGGGTTTCCGACATCTCCCGCGCGGTAGATGAGCGCGATCACGATCGGCGCGAGTATCGCCGCGATCGCTGCCAGCCGAATTCGCTTCTGACTGCTGATCTGCCGGAGTGTGAGCGTGAAGATGGTAGTGTTCATCCGCGCCCCCGGGACTGGCTGGAGTGCGCGACGAGGTAGGAGAAGACGCTCTCCAGCGACTCATCGACCGGAACAAGTTCGCGCAGAGTGATACCGGTGTCACGAGCGACGCGAGGGGCGGCTCGCACGAATTCAGAAAACAGGGACGTCTGCACCGTGAGCCTGTCTCCTTTCAGTTCGGCGCCGAAAACGGAGGTATCGGCGAGCAGCGCCACGGCGAGGCCGCGGTTATCGCTCGAACGTACGGTAAACGAGTACGGGCGGTCGGTCATCAACCGCCGGATCGCGCGAAAGTCGCCCGTGGCGGCGAGGCGACCGGCAACGATGACGACAATGTCGTCGGCAAGGCGCTCGACCTCCTCGAGTATGTGCGACGAGACGACGATGCATTTGCCCTGCAACGCCATCTTGCGGAATAGCTCCATCATCTGCAGGCGTTGAGCAGGGTCGGTGCCATTGAATGGCTCATCGAGCAGCAGCACAGCCGGGTCGTGGACGATTCCCGCGGCCACCTTGATGCGCTGTTTCATCCCCTTGGAGTAACCGCCGGTCTTTCGCTTCTGGAACTCCTCCATCCCTGTTGCCCGTATTGCTCGCTGCGTTGCTTCTTCCGGATCGGGCAGGCGGTGAAGGCGCGCGGCGATCAGCACAAACTCGTAGCCGGTGAGAAACGAGTAGACGGCTTCTCTCTCGGGCACGAGGCCGATCCTTCCGTAAATCGCGGGATTGCCAAACGCTGGCTCGCCGAGTATGCGCACAGCACCCTTTGACGCCTGCAAGAATCCGGCGATGGTGTGCAACAGGGTGGTCTTGCCGGCGCCGTTCGGTCCAAGCAGAGCGGTGATCCCTGGCCCGATCGTGAATGAGACGTCATTCACGGCGACTACGTTCCCGTACCACCGGGAGACGCCGTCGACTACGATGGGCGCCGCCCCCGCACTCCCGGCTTTCTTCGTCATGCGTCGATGGTCCGGTAACGGTGGACGACGATCAGGGCACAAACGACCGAGACCGCAGCGGCTACCAGGGCGTAAGCTCCACCCCAGATGTCTGCGACCGCAGTTGGCTCCTCCGGCTGGTCCGTTGCGCCAAAGAACCAGAAGGTCAGTCCGTCCGCCAGTTGGAGCGGACTGATGAGGATGCTGTAGCGGCCGGCGTTCCCTTCCAGGCTCTCCACCATGGATATGGCGATAACCGAAGACACGACGAGGAGGGCGACGATCGCAATCGTGGAATAGGCCCGCCTCGATGTCTGCGACGAAATGGCGAGGGCCACCCCGGAAAATAAGGCGCTGATAAGTATCGCACTCGCGGCTGCGGCGGGTATGTCGTTCCATTGGTCCTCGGCATATCCACCGAGGTCGTCCAGTGCGACGCCATTCCCAATGAACATCAAAAGCTGTGGGCCGAGTGTCAGCGCCAGTAGTGCCGTCACCAGGGCAAAGTATTTCGCAAGTGCGTAGTCTTCCCGGGAAAGGGCGCGGGAGAAGTAGAGGGAGAGTGTCCGAGAACGCTGATCGCGACCGGCCAATTCCGGCGCAATGACCGCGACGAAAATGGCGAGGACGATCTGGATGTACTTGTAGTATTCCTCGGGCTTGATCAGCTCGATGTCCTCGGAGTTACTAATGGAAGACACGCCAACCTGGACGACCGCCGGCATGTAGGTTGCGCCCAGGAGAAGCCACGGAGCGATCTTGCTTGAGAATGGGCGGCCGATGCCGAAGATTAGTCTCATCGAGTGGACGTACATCGTCCAGGCAGCGTGGCGACGCCCGAGGCGGGGCCCAGCATAGCCCTGGTATCCGAGGTCGTAGATGCTGCCGGCGGCGTCACGCATCGTCCGCACCGTCCCTGACCGGAATTGGCTGGAAGATCTCCTCCAGGTGCTTCCGGCGCTGCTCTAGCCGGACCAAACCGAGGTCCAACTCCACGACGGCGTCACGCACCAGGTCGCGGACGTCGTCGGCGCCGTCGCCATTGTCAGACGAGACTAACAAGCGGTTGCTTTCGGAGGTGACGCTCAAACCAGCCTGCCGAAGTCGTGCGCGAAGGCCACTGTTGTCGCCGTCCACTTCGACCACGAGGAGTTCAGTGACCGAGGTCAGCTCGGCCATCGGCTCCGACCGGATCAACCGGCCACCGGCGATCTCAACAAGATGGTCGCAGACGCGCTCGATCTCGCCGAGGAGGTGAGACGAGAGGATGATCGGGACACCGAAGTCGGTGCCGATCCTCTGCACGAGGTCCAGCATGTCGTTGCGTCCCTGCGGGTCGAGACCGTTGGTCGGCTCGTCCAGCAGCATCAGTTTCGGGTCGTGGACGAGGGCCTGCGCGAGCTTGACACGCTGCTTCATCCCTGTGGAGTAGCCCTTGATCTCGCG
>DAINRO010000073.1:0-6840 GCA_036741795.1 Chloroflexota bacterium | reverse complement strand
AGGTCCAGCGAATCGAGGGCGAGAACGCTGCCGTAGCGCCGCGTGAGGGATTTGGTCCGGATCAGTGGCGCGTCCGGCGACGGAGCCTGAGACTGCATGCCTTCATTCTAGGGTGTGGGACGGTTGGCGCACTCAGCCAGCCAGCGACCGCAGGATCGCCTCACCTCTTGGCGACAGCCGGTATCCGACCGCCAGGCTCTCGGTGAGGCCCAGTGCCTTCAAGCGGCGGACACGAGTCTTAAACCGTGCCACATCCGGTTCACCAAGGTCCTTCGCGAGTATGGCCGAACGCGTTGCCGGGCGCTCGGCGATGATCTCCAGTACCGGGTGAGTCCAGGGTCCGTCCGTGGACGCAGCGTCCATGCGGACCAGTCGTTGGCCGATCGTCGCAAGCTCGTCGACTGACAGGTCAGCCTGCTCGCGGAGCGCGTCGCGGGGGTCTGGCCCCGCGACGTGAAACTCGATCCGATAGAGGGCGCGGTCTGGGCCGTAGTCGAGTTCACGGAGCAATTCTGCGCGATTATCGCATCCCGCCCGCCGAGCATCTGCCTCAGTGATCGAAGATTCGTCGATGATCTCGACGGAGTCGATCGCCAGGTAACCACCCGGAGATCGCAGGTTCCCGCCGGCCTTGACGGTCGGGCGCTTCCATCGCCGGAACGCGAGCGTGATCGAGCCGTCGGCGATCCCTGGCCAATATCGCTCCCGGAACAGCAAGGCCCCTGCTACAACTCCTGTTCGGTGGGCCGGATGAGCATCTCGTTCACAGCAACGCGCCTTGGCCGGGTGACGATGTAGGCAATGGCGTCGGCGATGTCGCCCGACTCCATGCGCTCCATCTGACCGATCCGGGCGATCAGCGCGGGCAGGACTTCGGGCCGAATGTGCGTCGCTAGCTCCGTGCTGACTGCGCCTGGCTCCACCACCGAAACGCGGACGTGGCGCTTCGTCACCTCCTGGCGCAACGACTCGGTGAAGCCGTTCACCCCCCACTTCGTCAAGTTATAGACGCCGGATCCCGTCCGCGCGGTGCGTCCGGCGACCGAGCTGATATTCACGATGTCGGCCACCTGTCGCGGCTCGCTTTCAGCGGCAGTCAGCAGGTGCGGCAGTGCGGCGTGGGCAACGTAGAGCAGACCCATCACGTTCAGCGACACCATCCGCTCCCACTCTTCAAGTGGCGCACCCTCGATCGGGCCAAGGAGCATCACCCCAGCGTTGTTGATGACGGTGTCAAGCCGCCCCAAATCCCTGGCTACCTGGTTCACCACATCCGTTGCTTGCTTACGGTCGGTGACGTCCGCTTCGATCGCATGGGCTTTCCCACCGGCTGACTCTATGTCAGCCGCGAGCTTGTCCAGCCGGTCTTTGCGGCGCGCGATCACTGCCACCGCTGCGCCAGCCGAGGCCAGGGCGCGCGCTGTTGCCTCACCGATGCCACTGCTCGCTCCCGTAACCAGGGCAACCGTTCCGTCCAATCGTTCAGTCATCGAAGTCTCCTTTTTACCGGTCCAGCATTGTTTCCAGGTGCGCCTTGACGCCGGGCCATTCTGATTCGATCACGCTGAAGTACACACTGTGACGGAGCCTGCCGTCCGGCATCACCATGTGGTTGCGGAATGTCCCCTCCTCGGTCGCACCGATGCGCAGGAGGGCGGCACGCGAGCGTTCGTTCAGCGAGTCCGTCTTGAACTCTACCCGACTGCAGCCGAGCGTCTCGAAGGCGTGACTGAGTTGTAGCAGCTTCGCCTCCGTGTTGCAGGCTGTTCGCTGCCACTCTGGAGCTATCCACGTGCCGCCAATCTCGAGGCGGCGGTGATAGCGGTCGATGGCCAGGAAGCCTGTCGATCCTGCTGGTTCGCCGGACGCCAGTGGTACGGCCACCCAGGTAAGCAGCGTCCCTTCTTCCTCGCCCTGCACGCAATGGCGGACGTATGCCTCGATTTGGTCCGCGGTGTCCAGCGGAATAGGGAAATAGCGGAATATGTCGCGCCCGGCGCCGATCGCCGCCAGGGGTGTGGCGTGGTCGAGGCGCAGAGGCTCGAGGCGCACGAACCGTCCTTCCAGGGTTACCGGTCGTATATCCATCATCGACGTACAGCGGAGCGTAGCAGACTGGCTGTCCGCTGGTAACGCCAATCGGTTTCCGGCGTTTATAGTGAATTAGATGACACCACGTGCGCTTAGCCCGCTGATCGCACTCTTCCTTATGGCCGCTCTCTGGACCGGCTGCGGAGGAGGGGGCAATTCCCGATCGGAGACGATCGCCACAGGGGACGACCCCGTTGCGCTCACGTTCACGCCTGATGGGAGGCTCTTTTTCGCCGAGAAGTACTCCGGGATCATCCGGGTCGTAGGCACCGATGGCAACCTGGTCGAGCAGCCGTTCGCGGACATCGACGTGGCCGACTGGCTGAACCTCGACTGGGGCCTCACCGGCCTTGCAGTCCCGCCAAACTTCGCGGAAAGCCCTTACCTCTACGTCTTCTACACGCAGCCCTTGCCTTCCAGCCCAGAGCAGCCGATTGCGAAGCCGGTGCTGGCCCGCTTCGAGGCGTCGGGGAACGTGGCAGGCCCACAAGAAACCCTCATCGACGACTTTGAACAAATGCAATTAGGGCACCAGGGGTTTCGCGCCAATGGCCCTGCTCACTTCGGGGCCGATGGAATGCTCTACCTGTCGATGGGCGACTACGACTACGGCAAGCAGGTTGGGCCCAACGGTATTCCATGGGCACTGGACCCAGCTCAGCCCATCGGGAAGGTCCTCAGGGTTGACCCAGGAGGACAGGTCGTTGGCGATAGCCCCTTCGCGAGCGATGGGAATGCGGACGGCCGCGTATATGCCTACGGATTCGCCAATAGCCGCGACTTTGCCATTCAGCCTGTTACCGGCGCCATCTTCAATAGCGACGCCACGGACAGCTGCGAGGAAATCAACGTCGTGACGGCCGGTGGGAACTACAGTTGGCCCGACGTCGGCGAGTTCCCGTTCGCGGATTGCCTGGCAGGCCCCGGAACGAAGGGGATCTACTTTCCGTCGAAACCTGACACGACGGCCGGACAGTTCCAATCAACTGTCAATATAGCTGGAATGGCATTCCTGACAGGCGACAAGTATCCCTCGCTCGGCGAGGGGCTGCTTATCTGCGAAAAGGTCACGGGCCGTCTGCGCCTGCTGACGCTGGGTGGCGCCAACGGGCAGGAAGTGACCGCTGATAGCACGATCGTGGAAGACTGCGCCGGCAGTGTGGCCGTCGGGACGGACGGCCTGATCTACTACACTAATGCGACCGAGGTAAAACGGGTCAAGCCGGACGAGGAGTAGCGTTCAGGCGGACGTGCCAGTTGACCGTCACCTCCGCGACAACCACCGCTGATTGATCTTCGAGCGACACTGCTACCGGGAATTCCGCACGCCCTTCACTGTCGAGCCTGGAACGAACCGCGTTCAGCGGTTCCGAAACTGAGGCTTTCGCGGTAATAGGGCCGCGTGCCGGCTTCAGATAGGTGATCTGGGCACTCTTGGCCAGGGGCGTCGCCCTCCCCAACAGGTCGGGGAAACCGCCGAGCATCGCGCCGCCGGACGCTGCCTCGGCCACCGCGAACAAGGCCGCGGCATGTTGTGTGCCGACGTGGTTCAGGAGATGCGGGCCTTCCGGAAGCCTGACTGATGCACTCCCTGCACCGACCTCCAGCACCTCCAGTCCGAGGTGGCGGTTGAATGGCACTACCTGGGAGAGCATCTGCTTGAGTTGTTCGGGGTCCATGAATCCTCCCTGGTTATCGAGCCCGTGGGCTATTGGGCCAGCCGCTCTTCCCGAGAAGCGGAACGAACCGGCAGGGTCCGAGGTTGTGGCGCTTCGCGCCTGCGGGGGTCTTGACGATGCGGACCAGCTCCTGGATGTCACGCGACCCCACAGGGATCACCAGGCGTCCGCCTTCGGCGAGCTGCTCCAGCAGTTCGCGCGGCACTTCGGGGGAGGCGGCGGTAACGACGATGGCCTGGTAGGGCGCACTATCCGGCCAGCCGAGATCGTCGGTTGTAATGTGCACTTCGACGTTGTCGTATCCCAGCCGCCGGAGGCGTTCCCGCGCGCTCACTGAGAGTTCCGGCACGCGCTCGACGCTGACGACCCGCTCAGCGAGCATCGACAGGACGGCGGCCTGGTAGCCGGAGCCGGTGCCTACCTCGAGGACTTGTTCGTCCCCCTTCAGCATCAGGGCAGCCGTCATCATTGCCACGATCAGTGGTTGCGATATCGTCTGACCGTACCCGATGGTGAGCGGCGAGTCCTCGTAGGCGGCGACGCGTAGCCCCGGAGCGACAAACTCCTCGCGTGGCACGCGCCACAGCGCCTGAAGCACCCGCTCGTCGCGGACTTCCCGGGCAATGCGCCGCAGAAGCGCGCCGCGGGGACCCTCCAGCTTTTCGTCGACGGTATCGGTTCCCACAAATCGAGTATACGCGTGGGCGCAAGACGCTCTGGCGCCTAAGTTGTGGCTCCGGTATTTTGCAGAAGGATGAAGATCGATTTTACGAAGCTTCCGATTGACGTGGCGGTAGTCGGGTTCCTGATGCTGTCGCTCGTCGTCACCTTCGCCCTTGCCTTCGCCTGGATCGACGACGATGACTCCGGTGCCGCCGAGGAACCGGCCGCCAGTGAGACTCCGGGCGGACCCGACCTGCCGCCGGGCAGCGAGGTCCAGGTGACGATGCAGGACAACTCCTTCGACCCGGGCGACATCACAGTCGCAGCAGGAACCACCGCCAACTTCGCGGTCGTCAACGACGGTTCGGCAATTCACAACATGCGGATCGCCGGCGCCGACGGCGAGTACGAAACGGACGACGACGCCGTGACGGATCCTGAAGTGGTGTCCGGGGGGGATGAGGCTACCTTGAGCTGGGATGCGCCGGCCGAAGCCGGCTCAGTTGACTTTCGGTGCGACTTCCACCCCACTGAGATGGTGGGGACTATCGCGGTCGAGTAGCCGCGCACTTTAGCGCGACGCCGTGTAGTCGGCTACTCCGGCCTGTAGGGAGCCAGTTCGTCGATATCCCCCACGTATTCGGCGAGGTCCGTGTGGCCCATGGCCTGGCGGAGGCCGATGTTCTCGCCGGTGTGGTACCAGTAGTGGTAGATCATTCTCAGCAGTAGCGAGCCGAACATAAACTCTGTTGGCTTACCATCCCGCATGATGTGCTCCTGCAGGGTCTCCGTGGTGACGGCGTCGAGCCAGGGTTCCGATGCCTTCGTGATCTCCTCCCAGGCTGAGAGGGCGTCAGCAAGCGGCGGCGTAGACGCCTCTGCACCGTAGCGGAACTGGTCGTTCACGTCGGGACGGGGTAGCTGGCCCTGGGCGCCCTGCAGCCAGTAACGCTGCTCCTGCCACGCGAGGTGGCCGACGTTCCAGCTGATGCAGTTGGCGGGCAGCACGCGCCTCGTGGCGTCTTCCTCAGACAGGCCGTCTAGTGCGCGGCGGAACTCGCCGCGGGTAAAGCGGAGTTGGTCGATGAGGGGATGAGTCATGGCGATTACTTCCTCCAGTGCCAAACTTATATCACCGTCAGCTGTCATCTGCTAATGTGCGTGGCGGAGAGCACGAATGGAGGTCACTATGGGAAAGCTGAACTTTATCGTGATTGATTGTGCTGACGCCATCGGTCTGGGTGCCACGGAGGTGGACGTAGTGACCGTCGACGGGTACTCGTGGACCAATATGCAGGACGTCGGGGGGAACGAGTTCTGCGTTTCGCAAGCGCAATAGCGTGGTAGCGAAGGCGTCCGGGGCATTGCTCGGTGGAGCGGTCGTCGTGGCTGCTGCGGCGTCCGTCTACCTGAAGTTCACGCGCGAACGCGTCCTTAATTGGGGCGCCACGGAGGAGGAGATCGCGCGGGAGATGCCCGGCGACGACATCCTGCCGGAAGCCTCGCTCCAGACCACGCGAGTCGTGACCATAAAGGCAGGACCGGAGGACATCTGGCCATGGCTCGTACAGATGGGGCCGCGGCCACGGGCGGGCGCCTACACATACGACTGGGTCGAGCGGCTGCTGGGGATCGATATCGAGAACCGGGACGAGATCCTGCCGGAGCACCAGCACCTGGAGGTTGACGAGTTCCTGGGTCTGAACGAAAAGGGCCAGGGGTTGAAGGTGCGGATGATTGAGCCCGAGAAGCACTTGGTAGTGCAATGGATTCCTCAGCAGAACACCTGGACGTTCGCGCTCTATCCGCAGCCGGACGGGACGACACGATTCGTGTCACGAAACCGGCTGAAGGGGTCTGGGCCTCTGTTTCGCGCCGGAATGGTGGGGTTCATGGAGCCGGGCTCGCTCGTGATGGAACGGAAAATGCTGCTGACGATCAAGCGGCTGGCGGAACGGCTGTCACAGACTGCCACAGCTGTCGCATCAACGTGACTGCGGACTCGTCACCTGCCAGCCCGGCGTTGACGATAAAGATTCATGAGAGCAGACTCATCTCCGCGGACAGTTGAGGTCGCCCTTGATGAGGACCCCCCTTTTCAACGCCCCTCACTGTCCGCTTTTTCGCCAACACAAAGGCCCCGATCGGATGATCGGGGCCTTAATTCGCTACGAATCGCGCTAGTTGTCGAGGAACTGGCGGAGCAGCGGCGCCATGCGTTCGCGGCGGTCGCCGAGGCCGGCGACGTTGAGGCGGTGCATGTACTCGTTGACGCGCTTGCGCTGCACGCCCATGGCCATCTGGAGGCCCTTGTCGAAGTTCTTGATACCGCCGCCCATGAGGATGGCGAGGGCCTCGAAGAGGGCAAAGTTCTGGCCGTCGGAGTCCATTGGGTCGGGGGCGAGGG
>DAINRO010000072.1:2871-10778 GCA_036741795.1 Chloroflexota bacterium | reverse complement strand
AACCAGATGGGGACGACCTTGGGGCGGCCATTGTCGATGTAGGCGAGACGGGCCAGATTCGGGCCTGAGAGCAGGGCGGAGACTACAGGGTCATCCGTAGGCAAGGCCGACATGTGGGCGAGGATAGCAGATGGGATTGTCGCGTGCGAAGCCCTGGTTCCCCGCCCCGGATCCTGAGGCAAGGACGACAGGGCGCGCTCGGGCACCGTGCTCCTCAGGATGACAGGCTGACCGAGGGGCGAGTTCGCAGACGCTTCAGGAGGGAGTGGCAATCGCCATGGATTCCTGCTTTCGCGGGAATGACGACGGTGGGCTACTTGCGGGTCGTGGCGGTGGGCCGCCGCGTGGTCTTGCGAGTGCCTCGTGCCTTGGGCTTTGTGTCCCGGGCCGGCCGCTTCGGGCCTTCTCCGTCGTGGGTCCACTGTTGCTGCAGTTGCAGGCTCATTTGTGTTCGTCGTTGCATCGTACTTTTCCTTGCTTCTATAGATAGAACGCAGCAGAGATGTGTTACGGACTGCAAAAACGTCCTAGCGTCCTCGATGGCGCCCCACTACAATCGGCGCCATGGCTGCGATTTTCGCCGAGCAGTTGAAGCGCGAGTTCCCACCTGACATAAAGGCTGTCGATGGGATCGACCTGGATATTCCGGCTAACCAGATATTCGGTTTCCTCGGTGCTAATGGGTCGGGGAAGACGACGACGGTGCGGATGCTGACGACACTGCTGCGGCCGACGGCGGGGCGGGCACAGGTGGACGGGTTGGACGTCGAAAAGGATGCGACGGCGCTGCGGGGCCGGATCGGCGTGGCTCTACAGGAGGCAGGGCTGGACGACATCCAGACCGGTCGCGAGCTGCTGCGGCTCCAGGCACGACTTTACCGCGTGCCCTCGAAGCACGTCGAAGATCGAGTGACGCATCTGCTGGAGGTGGTGGACCTGACCGAGGCGGCGGACCGGGCGGTGAAAGGATACTCGGGCGGGATGAAGCGGCGTCTGGACCTGGCGGCGGCGTTGGTGCACGACCCGAAAATCGTGTTCCTGGACGAACCGACGACGGGGCTTGACCCGATCAGCCGGGACTCGATCTGGCGCTACGTGGCGCAGTTGAACAAGGAGGAGGGTGTGACCTTCTTCCTTACGACTCAGTACCTTGAAGAGGCGGACCGGCTGGCGCACACGGTGGCGATCATGGACCGGGGCAAGATCGTGGCCCAGGGGTCGCCGGAGGAACTGAAGGCTTCGATCGGTGCGGACGTGGTCACGGTGCGCGTGTCTCCCGAGGACGGAGTGAAGGAACGAGCGGCCGAGGCGGTGAAGGGCGTGAACGGGCTTGAGGACGTGCGGACCGTGGGTGATGCGATCGTCGTGTACGTGCGGGACGGAAAGTCGGCGGTGGCGCCGATCGTGCTGGCGCTGGACGAGAAGTCGATTCCGGTTGAGGAAGTGACGTTGTCGCGGCCGACGCTGGACGACGTGTTTTTGCAGAAGACGGGGCACAAGATGGAGGGGGAAGTTGGAAGTTGAGAGTGGGGGTTAGGCGATGATAGATCTACTGCGGGACACCGTTTTGCTGACGCGGCGGGGGTTGATGGAGGCGGTACGTCAGCCGGCGTTCGAGGTGCAAAACATCTTCATCCCGCTGTTCTTCTTCGCGGTGACGGTGGGCGCGATTGGGAACATATCGGGCGAGGCATTTGGTGTGGTGGACTACGCCGGGTTCCAGATGCCGGTGGCGATCCTGCAGGGCGCCGCTGGCGCGGCGAGCGTCTCGGCGATCGCTATGACTACGGACATCGAGCGCGGGTATTTCGACAAGTTGCTGCTGACGCCGTCGCCGCGGCTGTCGCTGGTGCTGGCGCGGCTGTGCGCGGACGCGGTGCGGGCGATGGTAATCACGGTGATTATCCTGGTGGCCGGGCTGATTTTCAGCGCAGAGATCGAGTCCGGTCCGGCAGGGTTCGTGTTCATCGTTCTGATGTCCGGGCTGTTCGCACTCTCCTACGCCGGATTCGGGCTGGCGATCGCGCTGAGGACGGGAAGCGCGCAGGCGGCGCAGGCCGGGTTCTTGATCTTCTTCCCGCTGCTGTTCTTGTCGCCGGCGTTTGCCCCAAAGGAGATTTTCGACCCGTGGCTGGAGTTCCTGGCGACGATCAATCCCGTGACCTATGTGCTGGAGGGGATGCGGTCGCTCGTGCTGGTGGGCTGGGACTGGGATGCGATCGCATACGCGTTGCTGGCGATCGCAGGGATGGGGGTGGTGACGATTTCGCTGGCTTTGATGGGGCTGCGGCATCGCACTGCGTGAAGAGTGAAGAGTGAAGAGTGGCGGGGATCGGACGGATTGCATTCCCCCGCCAGATCCTGCGGGACGGAAGTTGGGCCGCGGTCAGCCCCGGTGCTCCGCAGGATGACAGGCTGACTGAGAAGCGCGTCCGCGGGCCCTTTCGGATCGAGCGGTTCTCGTCATGGGATTCCCGATTCCGCGGGAATGACGGACGTGACTAGGCGGTATAGCCGTCTGGGTGGGTTCGGTGCCATTCCCAGGCGTCGGCGATGATCGACTCTATGTCCGGATGCTGGAGGAGCCAGCCTAGTTCGCGTTCGGCTTTGTCGCGGGAGGCGACGAGGGCGGCGGGGTCGCCTGGGCGGCGGGGCTGGTCCGTGACGGGGATTTCGTGCTCGGTTACGTTGCGAGCGGCCTGGATGACTTCGCGGTTGGAGAAGCCGGTGCCGCTGCCGAGGTTGTAGGCGCCACTGGCGTTCGCGGTGTGGTCCAGGGCGAGGACGTGAGCCGCGGCGAGGTCTTCGACGTGGATGTAGTCGCGGATGCAGGTGCCGTCTTTCGTCGGGTAGTCCTGGCCGAAGAGGGGGACAGCGTCGCGCTGGCCGAGAGCGACCTGGAGGACGATCGGGATGAGGTGGGTCTCGGGACGGTGGTCCTCGCCCTGGCGGTGGCCGGCGCCAGCGGCGTTGAAGTAGCGGAGGGCGACCCAGTTGAGGCCTGCAGCCTGCTCGTACCAGGGGAGGAGGCGCTCGACGGTGGCCTTGGTCTCGCCGTAGGGATTGACCGGGTTGATCGGGTGATCCTCGGTGATTGGGATGGCCTGGGGCTCGCCGTAGACGGCGGCGCTGGAGGAAAAGACGAGGCGCTTCACGTCGTAAGTGAGCATCGTGTTGATGAGAGTGATGGCGCCGTTGATGTTGTTCGCGAAGTAGCGTCCGGGGTGGGCGACTGACTCGCCGGCCTGGATGTAGCCGCCGTAGTTGATGACTGCCTCGAAGCTGTGTGCGGCGAAGAGGCGGGTCAGGGCTTCTTCGTCGCGGACGTCGGCATTGACGAACTCGGCATCGGGATGGAGAGCGGCGAGGTGCCCCGAGATGAGACTGTCGAGGACGGTGACTTCGTGGCCGGTGGCTATGAGCTGATCGACGGTGACGCTACCGATGTAGCCGGCGCCGCCAACGACGAGGATTTGCAGAGCGAATCAGTCCTGGAAGCGCTTGAAGACGAGGCAGGCGTTCTGACCGCCGAAGCCGAAGGAGTTGCTGAGGACGACGTCGACATCGGCCTTGCGGGCTTCGTTGGGGACGTAGTCGAGGTCGCAGTCTGGGTCCGGGGTCTCGTAGTTGATAGTGGGGTGTATGGTGCCCGTCTGGATCGTCTGAACGGAGGCGATTGCCTCGATAGCGCCGGCGGCGCCGAATGAGTGACCGATCATGGACTTGACGGAGCTGATGGGCACTTTGTAGGCGTCTTCGCCGAAGAGGCGCTTGATGGCCATAGTTTCGGACTTGTCGTTGAGTTCGGTGGAGGTGCCGTGGGCGTTGATGTAGTCGACCTCGGCGGGTTCGACCCCGGCGTCCTTGAGGGCTTCGTTCATGGCGCGCATGGCGCCGCTGCCGTCCTCGCTCGGGGCGACGACGTGGTAGGCGTCGTTGCAAGCGCCGTAGCCGGCGAGTTCGGCGAGGATGTTGGCGCCGCGCCCCTGCGCGTGTTCAAGGCTTTCGAGGACGAGGATGCCGGCACCCTCGCCGGCGACGAAGCCGTCTCGGGCGGCGTCGAACGGGCGGGAGGCCTTCTGTGGCGGGTCGTTCTGGGTGGAGAGGGCGCGGATGACGGCGAAGCCACCGAGGCCGAGTTCGCAGAGGGCCGCCTCGGTTCCGCCAGTGATGGCAACGTCGACGCGGCCGGAGCGGACGAGGTCCATGGCATCGCCGATACCCTGGGTGCCGGCGGCGCAGGCGGTGATAACGGTGTTGTTGTAGCCACGGGCGCCCACATGGAGGGCGATGTGGGCGGAGGCCATGTTGGGAAGCATCTTGGGGAAGTAGAAGGGATCGATCTTCATTCCGCCGCGGGTGTCGATGACGCGGACTGCCTCCTGGGACTCCTGGATGCCGCCGATGCCGTTGCCGAGAAGGACCCCGACGCGGTCCCGGTCGGTCTGTTCGAGGTCTAGCTCGGCCTGCTTCAGGGCCTGGTGAGCGCCCGCGATGGCGAACTGGGAGAAGCGGCCCATGCGGCGAGCCTCGCGTCGGTCCATGTACTGTTCGGGGTCAAAGTCCAGAACTTCACCTGCGATGTGGACGGGGTAAGCAGAGTGGTCGAAGGACTGGAGGATATCGATGCCGGATTTGCCATCGACGGCGTTGGCCCAGAAGGTCTCAACGTCGTTGCCGATCGCAGTGATCGCGCCCATCCCGGTGACAACCACGCGCGTGGGGTGCCGTCCGTTCGTGCCGTTGCCTGGGGCCATGCTGTACTCCTCAACTGAGGCCGAAGTACTCGCGGCCTTCCGCGGCCACGAATAGCGAGCCTGTTAGACATATTAACGCGTCATTCTGTGCATCGGCCATTGCTCGTTCAATAGCGGCGGGTACGGTATCCACATCTTCTGCCGGAATATCGAGGGCGGCGAAGGCACTGACAATCGCTGCGGGCTCCATCGTCCGGGGGTGATTCGAGCGAACGGCGAGAACCCGTGCGCCGATGGGCGCGAGTTCCTCCGCCAACCCGGTGATGTCCTTGTCCCGCGAGGAGCCGATGATGAAGGTCGCTTTATGTGCGCCGAAATGCGAGGTGAGCGCCGTCCGGAGGGCACGAGCGGAATCCCGGTTGTGCGCACCGTCGGCAATGACCAGGGGGTTCCGCGAGATGACTTCCGTTCGCGCTGGCCATCGAACGGAGGCCATACCCTCGGATACGGCACTATCGGGCATATTTGGAGCGAAGGCATCGATGGCGGCGAGGGCAGTCGCCGCGTTCGCCGCCTGGTGCTCGCCGATTAGAGGCAAGGTAACGCTGAGATCCCTGTTAAGGCCGGTGAGGCGGACCGATTGGCCGCCTTCGTTAGGCGTGCTGTTGTAGCCGTACTCCTCGGCGACGACGATTAACCGGGCGCCGGCCTCTTCGGCTCGCTTGCGGACAACCGGCTGTGCCTCAGCGTGGGATTGCGGGCCGAGGGCCGCGACACAGTCGGGGACGATGATCGCCGCCTTCTCCGCGGCGATCTCCTCGATGGTGTTGCCGAGGATGTGGGTGTGTTCAAGGGAGAGGGGCGTGATGACCGCGACGTCCTTGACTTCGAACACGTTGGTGCTGTCGAGCCGGCCTCCCAGACCAACTTCAACGACTTGAACCTCGACCGCAGAATCACCGAAGGCCAGGAAGCCCAGGGCAGTAAGGAGGTCGAAAGTTACGAAGCGGTGATCGTCACGCCCTTCTCGCACGCGGTCCAGCGCAGGCTTTAGTTGTGCTGTCAGACGAGCGAAGTCGGCCTGCGAGATGGGCTCTCCGTCGATGCGTATCCGCTCCGTGTAGTCGTGGAGGTGGGGGCTGGTGTAGAGGCCCGTTCGGACGCCGGAAGCACGGAGGACCGACTCGATCATGGCAGCGGTGCTGCCCTTGCCCTTGGACCCAGCCACATGGATGGTACGGCGGCCGAGATGAGGGTCGCCGAGGGCATGGAGGAGAACAAGCATCGACGTGAGGTCGTCGCGGCGTTGGAAGGTGCCGGAACGTTCGAAATCGGCGAATGAAAGGAGGTAATCGATGGCGTCTGTGTAAGTTGAAATCACGAGTCAAATTGTATCCGGAATATGTGGATAAGTTGGATTGACATGCCGGTTCAGCAGGGGTTCAATGGATGCGATAGTACGCACTTCACCCGAGGGCAGGATATATGACCGCAGAGACCCGCGCTTCGGTTACCGACCGATTGTTTGAATCCATGGTAGAGCAGCAGGCGACCTTCTTCGATGGCTGGCGAACTGCTGCCGATCGCTACCACCGCTATAACCAGAGCCTCCTCGAAGGGACTCGCCAGTCCGCCCGAGAATGGGCGGACGTGATGCACACCTGGGCGATGCGCCCGACAGACGTGGTGGCCGTGTACGAGGCGGTCGCGGACGCAGTGGGGAGCAGCCAGGCCCGGACGCTGGCGCTGGCCCGAGAGTGGATCGAGGACAGGGCAGAGGGGCAGCGCGAAGTGCGCGAGGCGGCGCGGCGGAGCCTGGGCGACGTCCGCCAGGCTGTCCGGCAGGCGCAGGAGAGCGCGCCAGAGTTGCTGCGCAACGTACGCGGCCGCCGCTCTAACGGGGCGAAGCAGACCGCCTCAACCGACTAGAGTCCGGTTGGCGGAAAACGACAATTCTTACGCAGGCGTGTAAGCACGCCGTTCAGTCTGCAAAGTCAGACTTTCCATCCAAGTAGGCGGAGTTACCCATACGCTATCGTTGTCTTAATGCCTAAAACATAGGTATGTATTTGCGCAAATCTGACTAAAAGTAGTTGTCAAATGTTCATAACTGGTGATAGCTCTAGAAACATAGTAATCATCAGTTATCGACGAATAGAAAATAAGAATTCGATAAGAACTCCGTGTGACTGCCGTAACGGGCCAATTTCGCAGTAATGCGTGGTGAACATGCAGGGTTAGTTCTGTTGATATTCCGTAAACAACACGTGGTTTGCGGAGGGGGAAAGGACAGAACTATGACCGAACAGATCACGATGCGGCCCTGGCTGTTGAGCCCGGCGATTGTTGCCCTGGTGGTGGTTGTCGCCGCGCTGCTCAGCAACCTTGGTGTGGCTTCGGCACACCACAACACGTACACGAGGGAAACCGACTGCGAAGGCAACTGGAGCGCGTCGGCTAACTATGTTGGCGGGGACGCCCGGAGGCTACTGGTCTTGAGCGACGTCGTCATCGACGGCGTTGCTTACGATCCTTCCTGGTCTACGGATAGCGGGGACGCGTCACCGTTCGGTGACGATTCGATCGTCCCTTACACGCTGAACCCGGCGAATTTCCAGGCTGGAGAGGCTCCAGGCGGTACACCGGACTACATGTGGGACGACACGGACAACGCTTTTTCGATCTTCAATGGCGACCAGGGCGACTCCGGCCCATTCGACGGAGCGTTCGGGGGGACGATTTACCTGTACCAGCTCGTCGACGGACTGTGGAGCCTGGTCGACACGGACAACGTGACGCCTCCAGTGCCGCCAACCAACTGCGCGACGCCGAGCCCGACTCCGTCGCCGACGCCAAGCCCGACTCCGTCGCCGACTCCAACTCCGACTCCGTCGCCGACTCCAACTCCGACTCCGACGCCAAGCCCGACACCTACTCCGACACCGAGCCCGACGCCAACACCGACACCAAGCCCGACACCTACTCCGACGCCGAGCCCGACGCCAACACCGACGCCAAGCCCGACACCTACTCCGACGCCGAGCCCGACTCCATCGCCGACGCCGAGCCCGACTCCATCGCCAACGCCGAGCCCGACTCCGTCGCCAACACCGAGCCCGACTCCGTCACCGACGCCGAGCCCGACTCCGTCGCCAACACCGAGCCCGACTCCGTCACCGACGCCAAGTCCGACTCCGTCGCCGACGCCGA
>DAINRO010000072.1:0-2771 GCA_036741795.1 Chloroflexota bacterium | reverse complement strand
AGTCCGACTCCGTCGCCGACGCCGAGCGCGACCCCATTGGCTGCATCTGCGACGCCGATCGCTGGCGGGTTCCCGAACTCGGGTGGTACGCTAGGGAGTTCATCCGATAGCCTGACCTGGGCAGCGCTTATCCTGTTAGGGATGGTTGTGATGGCTGTTGCGGGTGTGAGCTTCTCCGCAGTCCGGACGAGGGACGACGAGTAGCGGACCAGACTGAGATGAAAGAAGGGGCGAGGATTACCTCGCCCCTTCTTCTTTGTCTCCTGTATCGTCGGGTCAGGCCAAGCCGGATCTTCGGGATAACTCGACGCTTACGCGGTTGCCGGCTCTGAGATGCGTTGATCCTGCTTCTCAAAGGTGTAGTCGCCGTCCTGGTAGCCCACGAGGGCTGTGTCGCCCTCGGTGAACTCGGCGGCGAGGATGCGGCGGCTGAGGGGGTTGGCGACGCGGCGCTCGATGGTGCGGCGGAGCGGGCGGGCGCCGAAGACCGGGTCGTAGCCTTCGCGGACGAGGGCTGACTTCGCCTCGTCCGTCAGCTCCAACCCCACCTTGCGGTCAGCCATGCGCTCGCGGACATCGCCGAGGAGCAATTCGATGATCTGCACCAGGTCGTCCTCGGTCAGCGGGTCGAAGACGATGATCTCGTCGATCCTGTTCAGCAGCTCGGGGCGGAAGGCCTGGCGGAGGGCCTTCTCGACGTCGGCCTTCTGCTTCTCCTTCTCGGTCTTCGTCGGCTTGGCGGAGGCGAGGGCGAACCCAAGGTCGCTCTTCTTAAACGCCTCGGTGCCGAGGTTCGAGGTCATGATGACCACCGTGTTGCGGAAGTCCACGGTGCGGCCGTGGCCGTCGGTGAGGCGGCCGTCGTCGAGCATCTGCAGGAGGACGTTGAACACCTCGGGGTGGGCCTTCTCGATCTCGTCCAGCAATACGACCCGGTAAGGGCGGCGGCGGACGGCCTCGGTGAGCTGACCACCCTCGTCGTAGCCGACGTAGCCGGGAGGAGAGCCGATCATGCGGGAGACCGTGTGGCGCTCCTGGTACTCGCTCATGTCGAGGCGGACCATCGCTTCCTCGTCGTCGAAGAGGAACTCGGCGAGGGCGCGGACCAGTTCGGTCTTACCGACGCCGGTGGGGCCGAGGAAGATGAAGGAGCCGATGGGCCGGTGAGGGTCCTTGAGACCGGCGCGGGCGCGGCGAATAGCGTCGGAGACGGCCTCGATGGCTTGGTCCTGGCCGATGACGCGGTCGTGCAGGTTTTCCTCCATGTGCAGGAGCTTCTCGGTCTCCTCCTCGAGCATCTTGTTGACGGGGATGCCCGTGATCTTGTGGATCAGCTCGGCGATGTCCTGCTCGCTGACTGTCATGTCGTCCTGGCCGGTCTCCTCGAGCCAGGCGTCGCGGGCGGCGACGAAGTCGTTGCGGATGGGCTCGACGCGGGCCTTCAGGCTGGCGGCGTGCTCCCAGTCCTCGCGCTCGTTGGCGGCCTCGATCTCTCGTTCCAGTTCCTCCACCTGCTTCTGGAGGTCGCGGACGTCGGCGGGCATGCTCTGGGCGTCGATGACGTGCTTGGAGGAGGCCTCGTCGATCAGGTCGATCGCCTTGTCGGGAAGGAAGCGCTCGGTCATGTAGCGGTGGGAGAGGTTGACCGCTGCCTCGATCGCCTCGTCGGTGATTCGCAGCTTGTGGTGTGCCTCGTAGCGGGGGCGGACGCCCTTGAGGATGTCGATCGTGTCCTCGACCGACGGTTCGTCGATGTAGACGGGCGCGAAGCGGCGCTCGAGAGCGGCGTCCTTCTCGATGTGCTTGCGGTATTCGTCAAGCGTGGTGGCGCCGATGACGTGCATCTCGCCGCGGGCGAGGGCGGGCTTCATCATCGTGGAGGCGTCGATCGCGCCTTCCGCGCCGCCGGCGCCCATCACCTGGTGGATTTCGTCGATGAAGACGATGATCTCGCCGCCGGCGCGCTTGATCTCGTCCATGACGGCCTTGAGGCGCTCCTCGAACTCGCCGCGGAACTTGGATCCTGCCACCATCGCCGACATGTCGAGGGCGAGCAGCCTCTTGTCCTTGAGGTTCTCGGGCACGTCGCCGGCGACGATCTTCTGGGCGAGCCCCTCGGCGATGGCGGTCTTGCCGACGCCGGCCTCGCCGATGATCACGGGGTTGTTCTTGGTGCGGCGGTTGAGGATCTGCATGACGCGCCGGATTTCGTCCTCGCGACCGATGACAGGGTCGAGCTTGTTCTGGCGGGCGGCCTCGGTGAGGTCGACCGAGAACTTGTCGAGGGCCTTGTACTTGGACTCGGCGGTGGGACTGTCGAGCTTCGCGCCGCCGCGGACCTCCTGGAGGGCCTTGTAGATCTTCTCCTTGTCGATCCCGGTCTCGCGGAGGATGCGGGCGGCGTCGCCCTCGCGCTCGTCGGCGATGGCGATGAGGATGTGCTCGACGCCGACGTACTCGTCCTGGAGGCGCTCGGCCTCGGCGTTAGCGGCCTCGAGCGCGCGGACGATGCGGGGCGTGGTGAAGATCTGGGCGGTCTCGTACTCGGCCTTCGCCGTCTTATCGAGCGACGCCTGCACCTGGGTGGCGAGGGCGCGAGTGTCCGCGCCGAGCTTCGCGAAGATCTCGGGGGTGATGCCCTTGCCGTAGGTGAGGAGGGACATGAAGACGTGCTCCACGTCCCACTGCGTGTGCTTCGCCTCGCGGACGAGCGCCTGGCTGGCAGCGAGGACCTCCTGGGCGCCTTCGGTGAATCTGTCTTGTCTCATCAT
>DAINRO010000071.1:5685-11057 GCA_036741795.1 Chloroflexota bacterium | reverse complement strand
ATGGACAATGTCCTCCTCGTTGTCGACGACCTCAAGGGTGCGATCGCGTTCTTCACCGAGCTTGGTCTGGAACTTGAGGGCGAGCACACCGTCGAGGGAGAGTGGGTGGACCGCATCGTCGGGCTCGAAGGCGTCAAAAGCGACATCGCAATGATGAGAACCCCGGACGGACACGGGCGGCTCGAGCTGGACAAGTTCCACACGCCCACCGCAGTCCGGGGCGAGCCAGAGGATGCGCCGGTGAACACGTTGGGCATCCGGCGCATCATGTTCGCTGTCACCGACATCGACGACGTTGTTGCTCGCCTGCAGAAACAAGGCGCTGAACTCATGGGCGAGGTGACACAGTACGAGGACATGTACCGGCTCTGTTACCTGCGCGGCCCCGAGGGAATCATGATCGCGCTCGCCGAGCAGCTCGACGGCTCTGATCAGCGGAAGAACCCGATGGCTAGCGAGGACTGAAGCCCGGCACTACTTTCGGTAGTAGTCGGCCCGCATAAACTGCTGCCAATTGCCGTCGTCCCCGCGTACTTCTGAAGTGAGGACGTGGTGGTCGTCGCTCTCGAAGGTGATCGAGTCCTTGTACAGCGCCATGCCCTCAGACCCGTCGAACCTTGGCCCTCGGCTTCGAGGGTCAGCCGGTTGCCTTCGGCCCTGCCGTCCCGGTACTGCCAGAGGTGAGTCATCATCCCGGAGATGAACGTACCGACGTAACAGCCCTGCCCGGGATCGTACCCGAGAGTCATGATCGAGGAATCGCTGCCGCCGGGTGTTTCGCCGTGACCTTCGCCGACGACCCAGAGGTCGCCTAACGACCGGAAAGTCGTGGTGCCTTCGTGCTTTGGGTCGTGCTGTCCTCGCCAGGCATCTCGGCTTCCGAGCGCCACTCGCCGACTAGCTTCTGCAGCCACTCGTGTTCCTTCTGAGGCTTCGCCGCCTCCATCTGATCAGTCTCCGTCTGTGTATCTGACATCGGCCCCCTCCTTCGCTGCTGCGGTTCGATAGCTGGGCCGCTTGTAATCATACTGGCCGAAGCCTGAGCCGGGACTACCGGCTTGTTGCAAGAAGCTTTTCAACCAAGGTGGTGGGCCGATCAATCAATCAGGATTGACACATCAAAGATAATAGATGTAATCTGTGCCGCGTGGTCACCGAAGCAACCATTCCGCCCCTCCGATTCGTCCAGCTCCTTGCCGACGAGGGGCGCTGGCGGCTCCTCCAGGAACTGGCCCGCAGCGACCGCAAGGTCAGCGAGCTGACGGCGCTCGTCGGTAAGCCGCAGAATCTCGTGTCGTACCACCTTGGCGGCTTGCGCGAGGCGGGGATCGTGTCTTCCCGGCGCAGTTCCGCGGACCGGCGCGACACCTACTACCGCATGGACATGGACCGCTTCGGCGACCTCCTGTCCGGGGTTGGTTCCGCCGTCCAGCCCTCGCTCCGCCTCGATGCTGCGGACCCGCGCACTCCGGAGGGGCGGCCGCCCCGGCCGCGGCCCCGCGTGCTCTTCCTCTGTACCGGGAACAGCGCCCGTTCGCAGATGGCCGAAGCGCTGCTCGTGTCCCTCTCCAGAGAAATGGTCCGCGCACACAGCGCGGGCAGTCATCCGCGGCCGTTACACCCCAACGCGGTGCGCGTGATGGCCGAACGCGGGATCGACATCTCCAGGCAGAAGAGCAAGCACCTGGACCGCTTTCGGAACAGGCACTTCGACCGGGTCATCACGCTCTGCGACAGGGTGCGTGAGGTCTGCCCCGAGTTCCCCGGCGCGTCGGCGACCGCTCACTGGAGCATGCCAGACCCCGCCATCGAAGACACGACCGACGAGACGAGCTACGCGGCGTTCAGGCGCACGGCCGAGGAGCTTGAATCGCGGATTCCGTACTTGATCGGCGAGTTGAACAGTGCGCCCGGAAGGAAGGTCCCTGATGGACAACAATAATTTAGTGAGGGTTCGCTACCTGGTCGACGACGTCCAGGCGGCAGTCGACTTTTACACCACCCATCTCGGCTTCACGGTGGACATGATCGCCGCGCCAGCCATCGCCCAGGTGACACGAGGGCCGATGCATCTGTTGCTGTCCGGTCCGATGACCTCTGGCGCCCGTGCAACACCCGATGACATGAAATCCGCCGGTCGCAACCGTATTGAACTGGTCCTTGACGACCTGGATGCCCAGGTCGACCGCTTGCGCGGCGCGGGGTTGTCATTCCGGAGCGACATCGTTTCCGGCCCCGGGGGACGCCAGATTCTGCTGAGCGATCCCGCCGGCAACCTCGTCGAGTTGTTCGAGCCAGACGGCGCAGCGCACTAAAGCAAGGACGGCAAGCAATCCCTCAGATTGCTAGGCCCCTACAGCTTTCTTCACCAGCGCCGCTATCTTCTTCTCGCCTTCGACCGTCAGCTCCTTCAGCGCGAAGGACGTAGGCCACATCGTTCCTTCGTCGAGGTTCGCGGTGTCGTTGAAGCCGAATGTCGCGTACCTCGCGTCGAACTTAGAGGCGGCCTGGAAGAAGCAGAGGACCTTGCCGTCCTTCGTGTAGGCGGGCATGCCGTACCACGTCCTCGGTGAGAGGTCCGGTGCAGTCTCCTTTACGATCGCGTGGATTCGCTCCGCCAGGGCGCGGTCCGCTTCCGGCATCTCGGCGATCTTCGCGAGTAGAGCGCTCTCCCCGTCCGCCTTGCGCGCTTCCGCCTTCAGCTCGAGAGCGCGCTCCTTCATCGCGGCTCGTTCCTCGGCCGTGAATCCCTCGGACCTCTTGCTGGTCGTGGTGGCACTTTTGGCGGACTTCTGCGTGTCCTTTTTCGCGCTCATCCTTCTCTCCTGTGCAGGCTGCGATGGACCAGCCGTTCAGCAAAGCCGCGTTCAGGACCCAGCCTACAACAACCACTTCGATTTTGGTGCAGGCGGGACCGCGGTGGTAATAGTAGAATCGACACCATGCTCCGCCCCATCTCCTCCAACATCAGCTACATCACTCACGAGAGCGAGGTCCTGAAGGACAACGCCCTCGGCGACCCCCACATCCGCCGCTTCCCCGTCTACGTCCCGCCCGACTACGAGGACCGGCCGAACACGCGATACCCGGTCATCTTCGGTCTCATGGGCTTCACCGGCGGCGGCATCATGTACCTCAACCGCCGCTTCGGCAACCCGGGGTTCGACTCGGACCTCGACGACCTCATCGACAGTGGGATGAGTGGTGCCATTTTCGTCTTCCCGGACTGCATCACGTCACTTGGTGGCAGTCAGTACGTCAACTCCACCGCGACCGGGCGCTACCAGGACTACATCGTCCAGGAACTCGTGCCGCTCATCGACTCGCGGTTCCGCACGAGCGGGCTCAGGGGTTGCATCGGCGGATCCAGCGGCGGCATCGGCTCGTTCACTCTTGCCGCGATCTACCCGGACGTTTTCCAGGCGTTCGCCGACCACTCCGGTGACAGCGCCTTCGAGATCTGCTACCTCAACGACATCCCGAAGGTTGTCCAGGCCATGGAGAAGTACGATTACGATGTCGCCTCCTTCGTAAGACAGATCCCGGAGATCGAACCCAAAGGTGAGGACTTCAACGTCGTCCTGAACATGGTCGCGATGTCCGCCTGCTACGCCCCCAACCCCGACTCGCCTATGGGCTTCGAGCTACCGTTCGATGTCCGCACCGGCAAGCTCATCCCAGAGGTCTGGGCGAAGTTCCGCGTCCACGACCCCGTCAACATGGTCGAACCGTACGCCGACAACCTCCGCAAGCTCCGTTACCGCTTCGTAGACTGTGGCACGAAGGACCAGTTCCACCTCTACACCGGCTCACGCCAGCTCCACGACGAGCTCCTCAGGCACAACATCGACCACATCTACGAGGAGTACGACTCCGATCACTTCCTCCTCCGCCGTCGGCAGGAGTTGAAGACGATCCCGGCGATGGTGGCAGCGCTCCAGGAGGAGTAGCGGGGTGTTGAGACATATTACGGGTGTGTTAAGCGTCGTGTCGACGCGCTCCGACAGGGTGCGTTAAGCGCTCGTATCTGGTACCGATAGATACACACCATACCCCGCGTAGGAGGAAACATGCCTTACCGAGCCGAATACATCTGGGTGGACGGCACCGAGCCGACTGCCAAGCTCCGCTCCAAGACCAAGATCGTCGCCGATGGCGCCGAGCCCCCGATCTGGGGCTTCGACGGCTCTTCGACCAACCAGGCCCCGGGCGAGAAGTCTGACTGCGTCCTCAAGCCTGTCGCGTCGTTCAACGACCCGATCCGCGGCGGCGACAACAGGCTGGTCATGTCCGAGGTCCTTCTCGTCGACATGTCCCCGCACCCGACGAACACCCGCGCCGCCTGCGCCGAAATTGCCGGCAAGGTCGCCGGCGACGAGTACCTGTTCGGTCTTGAGCAGGAATACACCTTCTTCTCCGGTGCGCGGCCCCTTGGTTTCCCCGACACGGGCTTCCCTGCGCCGCAAGGCGGCTACTACTGCGGTGTCGGCGCCGATGAAGTGTTCGGACGGCCCGTCGTTGAGGCCCACCTTGAAGCCTGCCTCGACGCCGGGATCGGTATCTCCGGCATCAACGCCGAGGTTATGCCCGGGCAGTGGGAGTTCCAGGTCGGCCCTCTGGGCGCCCTGGACGTCTCAGATCACCTCTGGGTGGCCCGCTGGCTCCTCTACCGCATCGGCGAAACCTTCGGTGTCAGCGCGACGCTCGACCCCAAGCCCGTCCGCGGCGACTGGAACGGCGCCGGATGCCACACCAACTTCTCCACGAAGGCCATGCGTACGTCGTACCAGCCCAACGTCGACGCTGCCGAAGCACTAAGTAAGCGCCACGACCTCCATATCCAGAATTACGGCGCCGGCATCGAGGACCGTCTCACCGGCCTCCACGAGACGGCCAGCTACAAGGAGTTCAACTACGGCGTCTCCGATCGCGGAGCGTCCGTGCGCATCCCCTGGCAGACTGAAGTCGAAGGCAAGGGCTACATCGAGGACCGGCGCCCCAACGCTAATATCGACCCATACGTTGTCACCCGCCTCATCATGGAGTCGGTCTCCCTGGTGGGTGCGAAGTCATCCGGGGAGACACTGGCAACGGCGGCGAGCTAGTTCCTTCAGTTAGGCATAAGAGAAGGGGTCAGGCTGCCGCTTGACCCCTTCTTTCTATTCGGCGTTGGGGTGGTTACTTCAAGAACCCCTACGAAAGGCGCGCTCGGGCAGCGATTGACCCGCCTGGGGCATGGTCGGTCTCCCTTCCTGGCGACTGGGGCTACCCCGCCGAATCGGCGGTGCTATCATACTCGCGCTTACTGCCCCTGTTAAGGGCGGTTCTGCCGAGAGGCATATGGGAGAAGCCATGCCACTTACCGAGATCAA
>DAINRO010000071.1:0-5585 GCA_036741795.1 Chloroflexota bacterium | reverse complement strand
AAGGCGATACAGAAATGGCTTCCCCAGGCGGATAACGTCGAGATTCCTGATTCGAACCACTGTCTGCTGCAGATGAATCCTTCGGTCGTAGCCGAGCGGCTTGCTGCCTTCTTCGCGCGCCACCCAATACAAAACACCTGAGACCAAGAAATGCAGAAGGGGGGGGCGAATAGCCCTCCCCCTTCGGGTTGCGCTAACGGAAGTTCGGGCTAGTTCCGAACCCGGTCGTTGTATGTCCCTCCGCTTCCGAAGGCCGTTGGAGTCAGCGGGCTGGCCCCGTTGTCGGAGTAGATCGTCACGACCTTGTTTCGAAGAGCCGTGCAGTTGACGCCACCCTGGGTGTAGACGAAGTTTCCGCCGCCGGTACCCGTCAACTCACACAACAACGCTGTCAAGTAGCTTCCTCCCGGAAGATGCTGACAACTAACGTTGCGGAAGTTTCGCGTTTATTCGTTTCGACGCCTGGCTGCCAGGGCCGCTGTCATGCCTCCACCTGCGACCATGATCGCAAGGACGAGCAGAAGCGCCGCCTGTGCGCCTGAACTCAAACCAGATCCCGGCGTTCCACCGGTCTGGGGAAGAGCGACGACCTGGAGCGCAGTCGGTGTGGGCGAAGCGGTGGCTCCGGCTGCGGTCGGAGTTGGCACGGGCGAGGGCGTCGGCGGCGGCGGGTTGACCACGACGGGATCGGTGCCCGTGGAATCCGCCAGGCCGGCGTCCTCGTGCGTCACGTTTACGGTCACGCGGTAGCGAGTCTGAACGCCTTCACCGTCTCCGTTGGTGTCGATGGTGGGCATCGCCAGGACGCTCGCCGTGTAGTCGGCGCGGCAGTAGTCCATGCCGGATTGCGGGGTACCGTCCGGAGCCGTAAGGGAGACTGTAGATGAAGGCGTGAACTGGTACACGCCGGGTGTTGCGGTTTCAGTGATCTCGAAATTGATTCCAGCGCAGGCCGTGCCAGCCGCACCGACGGCGTCGTTATTAGCGCCCGCAACTGTATTTGGCACGATCACGCCCACGTCCGGGACGGTGCACGGGCCACCGCCGCCGGTGCATGACAGGGTCGCGAAAATCGAATCAACCGTCAGGACATCCGCGTGACCCGGAGAGGGCAGGCCATCTCCCTCGGCCCCCGTTGACCCATTTTCGAACTCCAGTGTGGTTGGGACCGCCGTGTCGCCCACCGTCACTTCGGACGGTAGATCGGACGGGACGCTCAGCGTCACCGCAGCCAGCGCCGGAAGTGGGCTGACAAGCAGGGCGATAACGGCTGCGAGGGCCGCCACCAGTGGGAGCAGGAACCTGTAACTCAACATTACGCTCATCTTTTTCGAACCTCCCTATACCGATCCCGCGTTGGGCGATTTACCCGGCCTTAACCGCGGAGAATTGTAAAAAGGCTATGACAGAATCGCCCTCCCGTCAACTTTCTAGACGCCGATCGGATCGTATTAGTTTAGTATTAGAGCCCCCGTCTGTTGCTCAGGATGAAAGTCGCAGCGGAACGGGGGTTCCCGGATCATCGATTTTCACCAGCACCGATCCCTCTTCCCCCTCCTTGATTGTCCCCGGGTCGGTCAGGAAGTCGTCGCGCGTGGCGTATTCCTTGTCCACGCCTGAAACCCGAAGGTTGTGGGCAACTGAACCTACATTGATCATCCGGATTTCCACCACCTCGCCCGCCTTGGCCGACACGGTGGAAGGGGCAAACCGCGCATTCGTCGCCTGCCCGTCGTCGTCTGCCTCGACGTCCTCCGTCTTTGCAATAGGCAGTCCTGCTACCCTTGCGTCGGGCGTCGCGCTCGGTGCAGCCACAGTTTCGGAATTCGATCCACTGGACATCACCAGAAACGCGGCAAGCACGATCAGCGCAATGCCGACAGCACAGCCGCCAATCCACGCCCACGTTGAAGCAGGAATCGGCTTTCGTTCCGCCTTCTTCTTCGCCGCGGCCCATTCCGCCTTTTGCTGTGCTCGCCGCGCTTCCCTTGTCGCGTCCTCCTCCGTCACGTCTGCGGTCATGCTCACCTCTGGGTCAGCAGGAGCCCCAGGTGGTGCGCGCCGCTTCTTTCGTTTACTCATTCCTCGTATCTAACACCAACAAGCCTGACGGTAAAAGCCTCGCTCTTGATTCACCGGATGTCTCCGCCAGCCTTGACCGCTTTCCCCACATAGACGGATGCTTTACAGACGGAACCGAATATGACATCCGATTTGGGAACCGCGCGCGCCATCGATGCCCGTTCGCAGGGCGAACCCGGCAATCGCACGTTCCAGGTCCGCGTGCTGGGCGGCCGGGCAGAGACGGCGCTCCTCTGGCTGGAAAAGCAACACATTATGGCCATGGCCATGGCATTCTCCCAGCTCCTGGCCCAACTGAACCACGACAAACGAAGCGAAACCGAGATCGCGGAATTCCCGCAGGACCCCGATTACCAGTTCCGGGTCGGCCGCATGTCCATCGGCTACGACCCGGCTGAGAAGAACGTCGTAATGCACGTCTTCGCCGAAGGGCGAGATGAAGACGAAGACGACCCCGACGTGCTGGTGCGCATTTCCCGCGACGATTGCGCCTCGCTTAACGCCAGCCTCGAAGAGATCATCTCCACGGGACGGCCGCTTTGTCCCCTCTGCGCTCAGCCCATGGGCTCCGCCGGCCACACCTGCATCCGCTCCAACGGCCACACCCAACAAGCGATCCCGCCGGACCGCATCGAAGACACCGACGCCGACCCGCAGTGAAACGCCACTCCGCGCTGGTCCCACTCTCCCGCGAGCACCACACTGCGCTGTTTCTGGCTCTTCGCATTGAACGCGAAGTCCCGGAAGGCGATCTGGATGGGATCAACGCTGTTTACGCGGACCTGATAGGGTTTTGGGCCCGCGGTCTGTTGCCTCACTTTCGGGCCGAAGGCGAGTGTCTCCTCGCACGTCTTGTACGCCACGTTCCAAAGGACGATCCCATCGTTAATCGCTTCCATCGCGATCACCTGGCGATTGAAGCGCTCGTCGCTCGTATGCGGGACGTACACGATCTCACCGACAGACGGGCCGCCCTGCAGGAATTCGCCGCCGAACTGCGGTCACATATCAGATGGGAAGAGGATGTCTTGTTCGAGAAGACCCAGGCATCTCTTTCCGACGAGGAACTCGCCTCGCTAGGCAAAGATGTCGTTGAAAGGGTTGGCGATGGCGAAACAGGCGCTGAAGACGTGTGGCCCGCCATGATGAAGGGACGCCGCGGTTAAGACCCGGGTCGCGGGTGTCGTGAGCGTGGGTTCTGCCGCGAATCGCCCCTACGATGGGCTAGATCATCGCCGGCACGGCGGCGTTAACGCTCTGTTGATGCAGCACCAGCTGCCAGCGACCATCCCGTTGCACGTAGATACTGCTCGCGTTCGCGGAGTACGGCTTATCGCCGTGCATCGCCTCGCCGATGTACGTTAGCGCAACCACGTCGTCCGTAATGACGATCGCCCGCACGTCGTTGAACTCGATGTTGTCCCAGCGCATCTCATCGGTGCCTTCGCTCATCACTGCGACGGACTGGTCCTTGTTCATGAATCCCGCGGGCGCTGCGAACACGGCAATACCGTCGTCAGCCATGTGTTCGCGGTAGTAGTCAGGATCGTTCGCCGCCTTCCAGAACCCTCGCTCGAGGTTGAGCAACTCATCTCTTAGAGCCATCCTGGACCTCCTTACACTAGCTCCTTCAGGTCCAGTATCCCCCCGCCGGGGACGCCGTGACGCCCGGAAATGCGATTGATACGAAGACGTTATGCTTGGCTGAGGCCGATGTCGTTGGGCCTCGGCTCCCTCCCCTCGTCAATGGCTACTCCGCATGATCGTCACCCTGCTGCGGTGGAAGGAATAGGTCAGTCTCGTGCGAGTGGACCTCCGCTGCAACATGCATCGATGAATGAGCGAGTATCGAGCCCGCTGGATTCAGGGTCAACAGCATCGGCACGGTGATCACCGTGTTCCCGATCTCCGGTCCCGCGATGCCATCGTCCCGGAACTGCTCGTAACCGAGGTGATAAACGCCCGTGATAACGGCCACCAGGAACAGCGCGAGGAGACCATATCCGCACTTACGCAGGGCGCCGTTCAAATGACCGCCCACGAATGCGTAGGCTACGAGGCAAGGGAACACTGAGAGAAGCAGGGCGTCCACCGCACCGTAAGCGGCACCTCTCCAGAGGATTTCGAATCCAAAGTACGGCCCTGATGGGTGGGGCGTGGAGTCCCTGCTCAGAACGTTCGTTACAACGAATGCTGCCGCCAGTCCGCCGAGCCCGAGGCTCCATAGAAGGTTCCGCCTGAACAGCTCGCCCACATCAAGACTGTTCCACCTGGCATACGAGTAGAGGAACGCGAGCGCGAAGCCGAAATAGACGAGGTAGTACAGGTCGTGCTGGAGATCGAGCAGGCTGGTGAAAACGAAAGGCACGAGGAAGGCGCCCGTCACGCCCGCCGCGAACCACGCGAGTTGAGGCAGAGGCGCAGTAACCCGTTCCCGGAATAAGCCCTCATTCCCGATCGCGGCTGTACTGGTCAGGCCCATAGCGAGGAAGATAGCGCCACCAAGAGGAAGCGAACCCTGGCTTAAGTCCGCTTGTCAGGGTGCCTTTCGGCCTGACTTGCGCTGACAGCGGTGATTAAATGGCCCATCCGCTACATGAATTCGTAGCCGCCCATCATTCCCGGCGGCTCCTGGTCCATAATCACGTTCACGCAGGCCGGCTTGCCGCTGTCGAGGGCGCGCTGGATGGCGGGGCGGATCTGGTCCGGCTCGGTGACGAACTCGCCGTGACCGCCCATCGCCTCCACGATCTTGTCGTACCGGCAGTTGTCGCCCAGTTCCGTGGCCACGATCCGGTCCTTGCCGTACATCGCCCGCTGGCCGACGAGGATCTGCCCCCACTGCCGGTCGTTGCCGATGACCGAGACCACCGGGATGTTGAAGCGGACGAAGGTGTCGAAGTCGAAGCCGTTGAGGCCGAAGGCGCCGTCGCCATTGACCATGATGATGCGCTTCTTCGGGTAGACGCTGTTGATGGCCATGCAGAAACCCGTGCCGACGCCCAGCGTCCCGAACGGGCCTGGGTCGTACCACTGGCCCGGCAGGTTCACCGGCAGCACCTTCGAGGCGCTGGAGACGATATCGCCGCCGTCCCCGACGACGATCGTGTCCTCGTCGACGAACGTCGCGATGTCCGCGCAAAGCCGCAGCGGGTGGATCGGATTGCGGTCGCTGGCCATCCACTCCTCCATCTGCGCTCGCGTCTTGTCTTCCTTATCGCGCAGCTCGTCCAGCCACGGCTGGTGGTCGAGCTTGTCGCCCTTCAACTCCGCCCTGATCGCTTGCAGGAAAGCCTTCGTGTCGGACTCGATCGGGATCTGGACGTCGCGGTTGCGGCCCAGCTCGATCGGGTCATTGTCCACCTGGATGATCGTCGCCTCCGGGTTGAAGCGCTTGCCGTAACCCAGCCGGAAGTCCATCGGCGTGCCGATCACGACCACCGCGTCGGCCTTGCTCAGCGCGTCGCGGCGGCTGCGGTTGTAGAACAGCTCGTGCTCCTGGC
>DAINRO010000070.1:0-11130 GCA_036741795.1 Chloroflexota bacterium | reverse complement strand
TGGCGGAGTACATCTGGCGCGGGCCACCGTAGCCTCCACCTCCTCCGCCGCCATCGCGGCGAGCGCGGCGGCAGTCCGGGCAGCGCTTGGGCTCCTGGTAGCCCTTGCTGGCATGAAATTCCTGGTCGTCTACGGTGAAAATGAACTCGTTTCCGCAGTCCGCACAAGTCAGAGATCGGTCTTCAAACGCCACCCGATGGTCCTCCTGTGTTCGCGGGCCTGGCCCGCAAGCTGGTTGTTGCGCCACATCCTAGCAGCGACGCTGAACAGCGACAACTTGCCAACCCTCGACCCCGGCAGCATCAACGGCGGCGCGGCATCCGCTGCCTGGCCATGCAACCCGGCTTCATCGCCGGCTTGCCGTCATCCTCCGGCGCGATCTCTACCGCCGTTGTGTCGATGGATGAAGCGAGCATCGCGCTCAACTCGTTGAGGTCACTCTTAGCGAATCCTTCGGAGACGTAGTTCACTTGCCCACCAGAGTCCACCAAATAAAGCGTTGGCGTCGATGGTGGATCGTACAGGTACGAGGCATCGAGTGCTGGTGCGTCGATGAGGACCGGGTAGTTCAGCGCATGCTCGGAGGCGTACTTCCGGGCGCGTTCCGGATCGTCCTGGGAGACCGCCCAAAGGCGCCAGCCGTCGGGATAGGCATCCCGCAGTCGGTTGATGTAGGGGAATACGACGTCGCAGGTAGGGCAACCAGACCGGAAAAACACAAGGAGCAACGGTTGACCGGCAGTGTCGCCGGGAAGCGAATACTCGCGCCCATCGAGGCCGAGAAGTGTGAAGTGAGAGGCAAGTTCGCCGGGCTGGAGAGAGGTCAAAACACTCGATTCAAGACGCCGGAGCGGCGTCGTCAGGCGGATTGGGATCCCGTGACAGGAAAGGCAAGGCATCGTTTCTGACGACAGAATAGGCCAGCATGATCAAGAAGAAGACTACAGTACAGGCCGACGCCGTGACGGCGACAAGGCTTCCCGGCCGCTTCCACCAGTCAGGCGACCAGTCGATCGACCTGATGATCCAGTCTTCATAGAGAATGGCGGGCTCCCCGGGGTTGAAGAACGAGTGGAAGAACGAGCGGTAGAGGCTGAAAAAGTGGAGGACGCTTAGACCCACGAACAACCCCCAAAGAAGCCGGCTATTTGTCAGGAAGCACGCCGCGAGGAGGGGTAAGAAGGCCGCGAACATGTAGCGTTCGTGCACCCTGGTCAGGAGGACGTAGAGGGCGAGCATCGCCAGGCTCACCGCGAGGGCCAGGGCCGCGGTGTCGGTCGCGCGGCGGATCGAGAAGAGGATCAGTCCGTTCGCCAGGAGGACCATGAGAATGCCCCACGTTCGCCATTCGACACCCATATAGGTCATGCTGTCCGAGCGGAACCAGCCGAACATCCCCCAGAAGTTGAACGTGAACGAGGCGTTGAAGTCGAACACTTCGGTCCCTTTTCGGATGTGGTTGAAGATTTCCCAGGGGTTCGTCGGGAAGAAGATCAGTGTCAACGCTATTGCCACCGCCGCCCCGCCGACGGCGCACTTCCACCAAACTTCGCGAGGATAGTTGCGTAACCCCCAGAACACGAACACGGGGAGCGCGGCAGCAATCTGCGCCTTAAAGAAGAATCCGCAGGTGAAGGCGATGGCTGCCCAGATCGGCCGGTCCCGGTCGAAGAGGAAGATCGTGAGAAGAAGGAAGGTCGCCCCGACGGCGTCGGTCTGGCCCCACAGGGGGCCGATCATGAGGGCTGTTGGCAGGAACAGGTACAGCGCCGTTGCGCCCAGCCGGACGGATTCGCGGCGGCCGTGCAGCAGGAAGTAGAGCAAGGCGCCACCGACGATGTTCGCGACGACGGCGGGCATCTTCAGGATGTAGAGGTACTCCGACTGGGTGAACGTGAGCCATTCGTACCCTTCGCCGACGGCCCACAGGAACAGCAGGAATCCAGGAAGGTGATCGATGTTGAATTCAGGACCCTGCAGAACGTTCCACGGGTCCTTGTGGGCGAGGTCGTAGGCCCAGCGCTGGAACTGGATAAGGTCCGACTCGTGGCCGGTCTGCGTGGCGATCAGAAGCTGCACGGCGGCGCCAGCGGCGAGCAGCAGAGCCAATCGTCCGAAACGCACGGTGCGGGTGGCGGGCGGCGTCGGTTCGACCAGGCCAGCGGCGCTCACCGACACCCCCTCCGGGGTCTTTGTTCAGTCACCGAAGGCCTCGATCAGGCGACGGCGGTAGGACTGCGTCTCGACGGGATCGACGAGCTGGTCCGGGGGATTGAGGATGACTGTATCCGCAACGTCCAGGTATTCCCGGGCCTTCCGGCGGACGTCATCGACGGTCCCGGCGGCGGCGAACATATCGATCATTTCGTCCGTGACCGAATCGGTCATTGTGCCTTGATCTCCGTTGCGAGCGGCGGACTGAATGCGCGCCACTTCGGCAGGAAAGCCAGCAAACAGGGGCTCATAAGTTGTGACCGTAGCATAAAAGGCGATCGTCGCTGCTGCTGAACGACGGGCCCGGGCAACGTCATTATCGATCGCGCAGCAGAGGGCGAGACTTAATTTGAGGTCTGACTTCTGGCGACCGGACTCGTTGAGGCCCCGCGCGACTGAAGGCAACACGACGTCCTGGATCCACTTCATCGAGTAGATGGGGTGACCGAGCAGGCCATCGGCAACCTGGGCTGCAGTGCGGATCATCCCTTCGCGGACGCCGGCGAGGTAAACAGGGATGCGTGGCCTAACCGGTGAGACGGGCCTCTGCCAGCCCTGGATGTCGAAGTCATAGAACTGGCCGCGGAATTTGATTGGATCTCCGAGATGCGCTTGCTCGGTTACAAGCCGAACGATCTGGACGACTTCGCGGATATGAGGCGTTGGCTTGCCATAGGCGACACCGTGCCAGCGTTCGTTGAACCGCTTCAGTCCGGTGCCGAGGCCGAGTGTGAAGCGTCCTTCCGATAACAAGTCGAGATCTAGCGCGGCCAGTGCGGTGACCCAGGGGCTTCGGACGAAAGCCAGAGCGATCGAGGTGCCAAGGCCAATGCGGTCAGTGGCAGCCGAGGCGGCGGACAATGGCACGAACGGGTCGTGGAACATCTCGGACGACCACAGGGAGTCAAACCCGGCGCGCTCGGCATCGGCGGCAACGCTTGCAACGTCGTCCGCAGACGCTGGTGTCAGTGTGATGGCGTACTGGCTCATCTCACAACGGATGCGAGCGGATAAACGGATGCCTGGGCACTCTCATTTCGCTTACCTTAGCCTGAACGCGTCCACGTCCACCACACCTTAGACTGGAGGCATGAGCGATGGGTCAAGCGGCGCAGCTGGCGAACTGGTGGCTCTGCTTGCGTCGCGACGGCTCACCGTTGCTACCGCGGAGGCGACGACGGGCGGGCTGATTGGGCACCTGTTGGTCGCAGTGCCGGGTAGCTCGGCTGCCTTCCGCGGCGGGATCGCGCCGTATTCCAATCAGGCCAAGATCCGCCTGGGCGCGCCGGAGGCCGTGCTGGCGGAGTTCGGCGCGGTGAGCAAGGAGACTGCGGAGGCGCTGGCGACCGCGGCGATGAATTGGTTTGGAGCGGAGATCGGGATCGCGGAGACAGGCATAGCCGGGCCGGGCGGGGGCAACGACACGCGTCCGGTGGGCTCGTCCTGGGTGGCCGTATCGACCGACGATGGAGCCGTGTGCCGCGAGTTCGTATTCGAGGGTGACAGGGTGGCCAACCAGGAATCTGTCGCGGAAGCAGCGTTGAGGTTGGCGATAGAGGTTGTGGGCCGTCAGGCTAAAGCCTGACCCCCGTGGGTCTGAGTGACCGCCGTCCAGGGGAGAGCGTTGGCTGGCGGCTGAACGAGCGGCTTGATGATGCCATCCGCACCGAGGCATACGAAATCGATGCCACTGTAGGACGCCGGGTCGTAGCCGCGCATGGCCGTGGTGGCCCCTTCGAATTCGATGCGGCTGTATTGACCGACGACAACGAGGGCCTTGAGGTTGGCTGATGAGGCACGCGCGTGGGCCCCTTCGTCCACAAGGATGCGCCGGAAGTTGCGGCGGACCGTCATTCCCAGGTCGATGGCGGCATCAACGGGGAGGCCGAGGATGTGGAAGCCGGGGTCGCCGTCCAGCCTCTGAATCGTCCAATTGTCAGTGGTCTCGATCAGAACGATCGCGCCAACGTCTAGGGCACTGGCCCGCTCGACGATGGTGTCGAGCAGCGTCTCGAGGAATTCTTCCGATTCGGGGAGGCGGTTGAGGGCGGTGGAATCTAGGTCGAAGGTTCCGCGTACGCGGTCGGTGAAGCGTGCCCAGTGAGGATTGAGTCCGCCGGTGACGGACATGACTCCACCTGTCTCGGCGGACTTTCGGAGTTTGAGCGCGATCGGAAGCTCGACATGGGAGCGCTCGCCGGGACCGAGGCGGATAGCAGCCTTGCGGACGAGGTCGGCGAACTCGCTGACTTCGGGCTCCTCAGCGGGAATCGAAGCTCCGGCGGGGATCCAGAGGGCGACGCGAGCGGGCACGTCGTCGCCGATCAGTTCTTCGAGCAGCCGGCGGCTCTTTTCCCAGCGCGGGTCTACGGCTTGGACCAGTGGCCGGACGTGGACATCGAGCGCGTATTCGCCGTCCGAGACGCCATCTTCCCTGATGCGGAAGTCGCGGCCGAGGCTGTGGCGCACCCAGTGGAGGAACAGGTCGCGAACGACCTCAGATTGAGCGTTGGGCGTCATGCGGTGACGCGAGCTAGTTGTCGCGCTCGACGACCATGGCGATGCCCTGGCCGCCGCCGATGCAGAGAGTGGCGAGGCCGCGCTTGGCGTCGCGCCGTCCCATCTCGTGAAGCAACGTGACGAGGATGCGCGCACCGCTGGCGCCGATCGGGTGACCGAGCGCGATCGCGCCGCCGTTGACGTTGACCGTATCCCAATCCCAGCCGAGTTCTCGTCCAACCGCGAGGGATTGGGCTGCGAAGGCCTCGTTGGCCTCGATCAGGTCGATGTCGCCGATACCAAGGCCGGTCTTCGCGAGGGCCTTCTGCGTCGCCGGCACAGGCCCGACGCCCATGACGCGTGGCGGGACACCGGCGCTGGCGTAGGACCGGACGGCGCCCATCGGCTGAACTCCTAGTTCCTCGGCCTTCTTGCGGGACATGACCACGACGGCGGCAGCGCCGTCGTTGATGCCGGAGGCGTTGCCCGCGGTGACGGAGCCATCGGGCGCGAAGGCGGGACGGAGCTTGCCGAGGACTTCGGTCGTGGTGTCGGCGCGGAAGTGCTCGTCCTTGTCGACGGAAATGGGGCCTTTGCGAGTCTTGACCTCGACGGGGACGATTTCGTCGGTGAAGGCACCGCGCTCCCATGCGGCGGCAGTCTTCTGCTGGCTCTGAGCGGAGAACTCGTCCTGGTCGCCGCGGGAGATCTCGTGATCGTGGGCGACGTTCTCAGCGGTGATGCCCATGTGGCAGTCGTCGAGGGCGCACCAGAGGCCGTCCTTGATCATATGGTCGAGCACCTCGCCGTGGCCCATCTTGTAGCCGGCCCGGCCCTTTGGCAGGAGGTAGGGGGAGGCCGTCATATTCTCCATACCGCCGGCGACGACGATATCGGCGTCGCCGAGGAGGATCGACTGGGCGGCAAGGGCGATTGTCTTAAGACCACTGCCGCAGACCTTGTTGACAGTGGTGCACGGAACGGAATCCGGGAGACCGGCGGCGATCGAAGCCTGGCGCGCGGGGTTCATGCCAAGGCCGGCGGAGAGGACGTTGCCCATGATCACCTCGTCCACCTGGTCAGGCTGGACGTTCGCGCGCTTGATGGCTTCGGCGATGACAGTCGCGCCGAGCTGGGTAGCCGGTGTATCCGAAAATGCTCCGTTGAAAGTGCCGATTGCTGTGCGGACCGCGCCCGCGATCACAACCTCGTTCGTGCCGTTGTTCATGATCTCCTCCGTGGTTCTTGTCTACTTATCATATCCGACGGTCGGACATACCGCCGCCTCGTTAGCTTCCGCCGGCGCTCTCAGGGGCAACTGCTGACGAAGGTGTGGCCACCGCGCCCGGCACGCCAGGGACTGAAGAAACCGGCTGCCGGAGGAACAGGGAGACCATCCCAGCCGTCGCTGCGCCGACGATGAGGAGAAGCCAGATGCGGTCGAAAGCCTCGAGGACTTCTGCGGGCGTGGGCTGGCCGAGGATGGCGACGGCGAGGGCGACCCCGAAAACAGAGCCGATGGTGCGGATGGTCTGGTTGACGGCGCTGCCTACGGCGTAGCGGTTGGGCGGTAGTCCACGGACGGCGGCGCTTGAAAGCGAGGGCATAGCAAGGCCAACGCCAAACCCGGTGAGGAGAGCGCTGGGGATCCAGACTCGTATGAAGTCGGGGTCAGTTTCCGCGAACAGCATTAGCCACAGGCTGCCGGCGATGAAGAGGATGGAACCGGCGGGCAGCATCACGCGATAGCCGATGCGGTCGGTATAGCGACTGCTGATCACGGCGACAACCGAAGCCGTCAGCGGGCCTGGCCAGATGCTGAACCCCGCCTCCAGGATCGAGTACTCCCAGACGTAGACCAGAAACTGAACGAGGCCGAAGAACATCGCCGAGAACGAGATGGCGAAGGCGAATGTCGCGACGTTAGCGAGACGGAAGTTGTGCTCGCGGAACAGGGTCAGGTCCAGGGTCGGAGCGGGATGGGTGGCGCAGCGGAGGACGAACAGTGCCAGGAACGCGGCGGCCACCGCAAAGGAGCCGAGGGTGCGCGGATCGGTCCACCCCCACTCCTCGCTCTGGACGATACCGAGCGCGAGGCCGCCGACGCCAACAATGAGCAGCGGCACGCCGACGAGGTCAGGCTGGTCGCCCGGATCGTCAGCGCGGGATTCGCGAAGGAGGCGGTAGCCGGTGGCAAAGGCAAATATTCCGACAGGGATGTTGATGTAGAACGCCCACCGCCAGTCCAATAGGTCGATGATGATGCCGCCGAACGACGGCCCGAGGGCGGCGGCGAGGGCGCCGACCGCGCTCCAGGCGCCGATGGCGGCGGCACGCTTCGACTGCGGAAACTCGTTGAGGACGAGCGCCAGGGAAGCGGGGAAGAGCAGCGCGCCTCCGACCGCCTGGAGGACGCGGGCGCCGATCAGAGCCTCGACGCTTGGGGCGGCCCCGCATAAGGCTGATGACGCGACGAAAATGGCGAGTCCCGTGAAGAAGACCTTCTTGCGGCCAACTCTATCGGCGAGTCGGCCCGATGGCACGAGTAGCGCTGCGAAGACGATGGTGTAGGCGTTGATGACCCACGATAGGTCGGCACGGGTGACGTCGGGAAACGTACGGCCGATGTCCGGGAACGCCATGAACATGATGCTGGTGTCGAGAGAGGCGGCGAAGACGGCGACACTGGTCGTGCCGAGGGTGAGCCAGGCGTGCCGGGCGTCCCAGGCTGGAGCAGGTTGGACTGCGGCCACGGCGTTCACGGTCACTGTATCTTACCCCGAGCGGCTTCCGGTCTCGACGGCAACTGCGTCCGGGTCACCTGGCCGCCCTCCCAGCGTCTTGCAGGTGCTGCTTGCCTTGGCGATCAAGCTCCCGCCTTCGTCTCGTACCTCGGCCTCGGTGTAGCCGATGGACCGGCCCTTGCTGACGACTGACCCTTCAGCGATGAGCAACCCTTCCCTGAAGGGCCTCAAGAAGTTGATCTTCAACTCGACGGTCGCGAACGTTTCACCCTCGCCCAGGGTCGAAGCATAGGCGATCCCCATGGCGGCGTCCGTCAAATCGCAGAGAATGCCACCATGAAGCCCTCCCATCGGGTTCCAGTGCCGGGACCCAACCTCCAGCTCGAGGGTGGAGCGTCCGCGCTCAACCGAACGAATTTTGAACCCGATCAGTTTCGCCACCGGGGGCGGCTCGAGTTCGCCTGCCAGGATGCTTTCCGCGACTGATTGCATGTCTTTACCTCCGTTACTATATGAAAGTCAAGCTACTGCCCACACTTGACGATTGTCAAGTCGCTATATATGATGCAAGTCACAATGGCACGAACATACGACTCCCAGGAACTCTGCCCTATCGCGCGCACGCTGGACATTGTCGGGGACCGCTGGACGGTCCTCGTCTTGCGCGACATCTCGCTGGGCTACACCCGTTACAGCGAACTCCTCGAAAGTTGCGCCGGGATCTCCACGAACCTCCTGTCAGACCGTTTGAAGAAGCTCGAGCAGCGAGGTTTCGTCGAGCGTTTCTTCTATAGCGACCATCCACCGCGTGCGGAGTACCGGCTAACCGAGAAGGGCGAGGACTTCCGCCGGGTGCTCCGCGCCATGTATACGTGGGGCACCACTCACGAGGGCAGAAATACAGATCGCCCCCTCGCCGAAATGCTTAAGCGCCGCTAGGGCTCGTAGAGCTTTTCGTCCTCGGGCTTGTAGCCGCGGCCTTGCTCGGGAACATCGACGCCGAGGGCGCGCCACATGTACCAGGTGCCAACGCTGCGGTAGGGCTGCCATGGTTCGGCGATCTCGCGCATCTTGTCGGGTTTCGGCGGTTCGTCGAGGCCGTAGGTGATGCGCATGCCGTTGCGTACGCCGAGGTCGTCCACGGGCAGGACGTCCGGGCGACCGAGCGTGAACATGAGGAACATCTCGGCAGTCCAGCGGCCAATCCCTTTGACCATCGAGGCGCGCTGGATTACCGCTTCGTCGTCGAGGTGGTGGAAGTCGTCCTCGGACAGGCGTCCGTCGGCGAAGTGCTCCGCGAGGTCGCGGAGGTAGACGAGCTTCATCCGGGAGAGACCGGCAGCGCGCATCTCCTCCTCCCCCGCGACGATCATTTGCTCGGGCGAGTACCAGGTGTCCTCGTCGGTGCCGAGGGCAGCGAGGGTGCGCCCCATGATGGCACGGGCCGCGGGACCGGCCAGTTGCTGGAAGAAGATGGCCCTCGAGAGGGACTTGAACGCGCCGCCGCGGGGCTCCAGGTCGAACGGGCCGATGGCGTCCATGACTCGCGCCAGTTCGGGGTCGGATTTCCGGACGTGTTTGACGGCTTTGGCGCGGTCGTAGGCCAGAGACATGCGCCGATTCTACGGCGCGACCCGAGGTGGGGCTATCCGATTACGGTGGCGTAGATGTCGAGCGGGTCGGGACCCCAGACCTGGGTGGTGTGCGCTCCGACGAGCACGCGCTTCGCGTGTTCCAGCTCGTGGACGGCGTTATCGAGGGTCTTCTCTGCCTCGGCGAGAAGTTGGTTGTCCTCGATCCCTTCGGCCTCCAGTTTGACCTGGATGCAAAGTTCCGTCGCCTGCCGTTGCCGCATTGTAATGCGGTCCAGGCAGCCAGTTCGCTGTGCTTGCGATTCGTTCATGGCACCTCCTGCCAAACCCCCGAATTAGCGACTCAGCACGGGGCAGTTTAGGAAGATGATGTCAGAATCACAAGCCGCGTAAGCCGTGCTGTCCTATAGTCGGTCAGCCACAGACGTGGAGACCGAGGGGTTCGTCCCGCGATCGCTGAAAGAGCTGTGATCGACGCCCGGAAACGCCCAAAAACGACAAGGGTCTAGAGCGACGGGAGCAAAGTTAAGAACACGTAACGGAAGTGTTTCAAGAGGCTCCCGAGAATACCAGGAGCAGGACGCCGACCATGGCGGCAAGGCGAAGGCGGCCGGCGGTGTGGTATCCGGCGAGACCGAGGTAAACGATGACCGCGCCGATCAGCGGTGTGACCAGCAGCCGGAAGGCGTTGTCGGCGCCGACGCCGATTGCGCCGAGGAGAGTATGGACGGCAATTGCGGCAGCGAAAGCGACTAGCGTGAGGAGGATGATGCGGGTGGCAGAGGGAGGACGGGTCGTGCCCTCGGGGGGCGCGTCGGTCACCTGGCGTTGTCCTGCAGCCACTCCCAGCGGTCATTCTCCTGGTGCTGGGAGCGGATGTGGTTGATCTCGCCGCCGTGGTAGAGGTCGTGCTCGATCATCGTTTTGATTAGCCAGCGCGTCTCGTATTCCTCGCCCCAGTTCGCGTTGCGACGCCGGGTTAGCTCGTCGTCATCGGCCAAGGCTGCGACGCTGGCGCGCAAGGTCGCGTGCGCTTCTCTCAGCCAGTCCAGGATTTCCGGTGGTGTCGCGCCGCGTCCGACGCCGGGGATCGAGCGGGGGACGTCCCAGCGCATCGAGCCGTCGCCGAAGGCGTGGTTTTCGTAGACGAACTTGCAGGCCCCGATGTGGACGGCGATCTCGAAGATCGGCCGGTCCCCGCCGGGGGGCAGCCAGTGCCAGTCGTCGATCGTCAGCGAGCGCAGATTGGCTAAAAGCGAGTGCTCGTACGGGGGTTCCGGCGCGTCGAACGCCTGGTCCATGAGCCAGATCAGCTGCTCGATCCCGACGCGTGACATCAGGAGGCGTCGTCATTGCCCTGGTGGAGGGCGCGGATGTGGTTGATCTCGCCCGCGTGGTAGGCGAAGTGCTGGATCTGCACCGCCACGAAATCGCGGATCGGCCAGGGTGTGCCCCTGTGGTTGGGCCGGACGTCGTCGAGCCTTGCGTCGTCGAGCGCCGCGACGGCGTTGCGGAAGGTCCGCACGCGCTCCGCGGCCCAGGCGACGACCTCGGCCATCGGCGGCTCGTTCTCGAGGCGTGCCTGTGACTGCAGGTCCTCCGTGCCGTACCCGAGATCGCCGGCCGCCACGTTCCAGGTCCTGATCGGCTCGCCGAAGACCTGGCAGTCACCGAAGACGCGGTCGTAGTAGAGATACGCTGCCCCGCCGATGTGCGCAGTCAAGGCGCGGATCGTGCGGGCGCCGCCGGGTGGCGTCCAGAGCCAGTCATCCTCGGTGCAGGAAGCGAGGTTGCCGAGGACGGAGTGCCAGGGGGCGTCCTTCCCCTCGAATGCTTCGTCAAGGAGGTAGACGAGGGCGTCTACTGCGCTGCGGGACATGATTCGATTGTAGCGCGCGAGTAGGCGCCCTACTGCATGTACATCCCGCCGTTGATGTTGATCTGGGCGCCGGTGATGTACTGCCCCTCGGTGACGAGGAAGCGAGTGATGGCGGCTACCTCCTCGGGCTTGCCGAAGCGGCCCATGGGGACTTTGGCGAGGAGGACCTCTTTGACCTCGTCGGTGAGGTTCATGACCATGT
>DAINRO010000069.1:0-11546 GCA_036741795.1 Chloroflexota bacterium | reverse complement strand
TCCTCGTTGGTGATCGGCATCAGTAGGCCTGTCGGGTCGTTGAAGTTGTTCTGGACGAAGTCCCAGGAGTAAATACCGACCTTTGCGGCTTCCTCAATGATCGGCCACGGCGTCTCTTCACGCTCGTCCCACTCGTGGGCTGCCGGCCGAATCACGTTCTTCGCGAAGTCGTGGACCCAGGCCTGCATCTGGCGCTGTTCTTCGCTTAGCTCCATCGAGAACTGCTGCGTCGTCGCGCCTGTCGGTGCCGGTGTGGTCTGAACCATGCTGATTACCTGTCCCCGCGGGGATGCGGAGAGCTACCTTTCTCTGGCGAGCGATCCTTCGAGTTCCCTCAGGATGAACAGAAGCGCTCGCAGGCTGCATTTCAGCGTAATTTAGCGCTTGCTAGGATGACAAGACCCGAAAAAATACACGAAATGGAAGTAGTGATGCGGGTTTCTACTACGTAATTGCCCTAATTGACAGCGGCCATGCTCCGCCATCGTCCTGCGCGCGCAACACGCACGCGTTGTCGAAGGGCGCGGATGAGTCGCGCCAGAGCGTCTGTTTCGATCTCGAGACGCCGCTTCGGTGATGGCTCATCCAGGAGCTTCTGGCGCGACTTCAAGTCGATCGCGAGGCGGCCGGCGATGAAGTCAGACAGTTCGGCGGCATCCTCGGGTGTGTCCACGCGACGCGACCACTGGTTGGAGATGGCGAGCGTTAGTTGTATGTACTCTGCGAAAAGGGCAGCGGTGGTCTCGGAGAGGTCCGTTGTGCGTGCGTCGTCGCTCGCGGCGGGCTCCAGCATCTCAACGTCCGCGATCAGGTATGGCGTCTGTTCGACGATCTGCTGGATGCGGAAGCGGCGGACGCCCGTGCACATGATGTTCATGCGGCCGTCCTCCAGGCGCTGGACGCTGGTTACGCGGGCGGTGGTTCCGACGTCGTTCGGTGTTGCGCTTTCGCCCACCTCGGCGCCCTCGCGGATGAGGCAGACGCCGAATTCGCGGTCGCCGGCGATGCATTCGCCGATCATGACGCGGTAGCGGTCCTCAAAGATGTGGAGGGGTAGCGTGGCACCCGGGAAAAGGACGGTGTTCAGCGGGAAGATCGGAAGTTCCACGGCCTAGGCCTCAACGGCTTCGCCGATAACCCAGCGGGCTCGCTTCTCGTCTCGCTCCAGCACGAAGACCTCGAACTTGTCGAAGAACATCGGCATGCCGACTGGTGCCAGCGGATCGCGGTTGCGAACGAAGGAGCGGATGCCGTCCTGTTCAAGGGCATCACGCCAGATGGTGGCTTCGACTTCCGACGAAGCGACGGCAAGGAGTACGAGTTTGTCCTGGTTGGGCATGGGCGTTGCCTGAGCCCCTAGGGTAGCACAGGAAATCGGACCCGGGTGTATAGTCTGACACTCATGAACGCGGACGAGATCGTCGCCCAATTGCGGGGAATGGCCAGCGCCGAGAACGTGGCCGGGATGGCCCGTTTCGGCATCAGCAGCGCCAACACGCTGGGTATCTCCGTGACGACGCTCCGGAGGGTCGCCAAACCGATCCGAAAGGAGTTGCGCAGTCAACCGGACGAGGCGCACGCCCTCGCCGGGGAGTTGTGGGCGTCCGGAATCCACGAGGCGCGGCAACTCGCAGAGATGATCGAGGTGCCCGCGTTGGTCATGCCGGAGCAGATGGACGCCTGGACTGCGGACCTGGACTCCTGGGACGTCTGCGACGGACTTGCCATGGGGTTGTGGCCGCGGACGCCCTATGCGGTCGAGAAGGCGGTCGAATGGGCGGCGCGGGACGAGGAGTTCGTGCGCCGCTGCTCCTTCGCGACGATGGCGGCACTGGCGTTCAAGCGGCACGACCTGCCTGACGAGGCCTACGAGCCGTTCTTCGCCCTGATCAAGGAGTATGCGACGGACGAGCGTAATTTCGTGAAGAAGGCGGTGAACTGGGCGCTACGCCAGATCGGCAAGCGAAATGAGGCGCTACTGGTGCGGGCGATCGATGTGGCGCGGGAGCTAGAGGCTACGGACTCGCGGTCGGCGCGATGGATCGCAAAGGATGCTTTGAGAGAGCTGTTGCCGAGGCTGTCTACGCGCGGATGACTTCGACGAAGGCGATTGAATCGGCGGCGCTGTAGAGCGTAGCTGCGGTGCCTGCATCCACCAGAGATGACAGCCATAGCGCCTTCGACTGCACCACGTCCGTTATCTCCACCGGGAGGGTGATCTGGCCGAAATCGTTGCGCAAGGTGACCGAATCGCCGTTTGAAAGGCCCAGGGCTGCGGCGTCGGCGGGGTTCATGCGCACGGTGTCCTCTCGATGCAGGCGGTCCGCTTCGCTGGAGTGAACCGCGGCGGCTTCGTAGCTGGTGAAGAGGCCACGGCTCACGGTGAGGGCGAACTTGCCGTTTCGGGAGATGGTTGGCGGCGTGGTTTGCGTCTGACTGGCGGTCGTCGGCGCGTGGCCATCCATGTTCTGCTGCGCGCCGGAGTCGATCTCGCGGTAGGTGGCGTTGCGGAAGAGGGGGATGACCTGCGCCATCTCGTCCATGATCTCCGCGGGGTTAGCGTAGTTGATGCGGATTTCGCCCGGGTTGGTGCGCTCGGCCAGCCGGCGTCCCAGTTCTGACAGGATCTGCCAGCCCTGTCGCGACTCGCCCTTCAGCGCGGTCGCCTCCTGGAGCCGAAGGACACGGCGATCGGCGCTGACGGTGGTGCCGTCCTTCGCCCAGGCGCCGCCGTCGGGTAGAACGGCGTTAGCGAGGTTGGCTGTGTCAGTGGGTAGGGAGTCGATGACCGCGAGGAAATCGAGGCCGGAGAGTAGATTGCGGACGGCCTCGCGGTCCGGCGCGAGCATGGCGGGGTTGTCGTTAAGCACCACCATCGCTTTGATGCCATCGGCGGACATTCGCGTGAAGTCCTTTCCGGGGGCCGTCGGGATCTGGGCGCCCCAGAGACGCTGCATCTCAACCCGAGCCGATTCGTCCGCGGCGTCCCTGTAGCCGGGAAGAAGGTCCGGAGCGCAGCCGGTGTCGCGCATCCCCAGGACATTGGCGTCGCCCGGCAACACCAGCAGCGCCTGTCCCGCGTCGTCGCCCGCCAGCGAGATCGCGATGTTGCCCATGGCGGAAACCATGGCTCCGGCAGCAGAGGGGCCGAACGTCGGCAACGCACAGATCGCCGTAAACGGCTGGCCTGCTTCGGACTTCGCTGCGTTTAGCAACTCAACAGCCCGATCAAACGCCGTTTGTGCTTCTGGCGAGAGAAAGGAGAGTCCACCATTCGCGTCCCCTCCCTCAACGGCCGCGGCGAGCGCGGCAACCACAGCCGGTTCGTCTCCGGGCTTGGGCTGGATCCAGACATCGGCAAAGTCGTTCACCTCGCCGTAGATCGCGCTGACCGTGACCAGTTTGGCCCGGTTCCGCACGACCGCGTTCTTCACCCGAACGGCATATACGTTGTGGCTGGACTCGAGATCATCCGCGACAACGAGGAGGGTCTTCGACAGTGCGATTCGCAAGCCGTCTGCCGGTAGCACCTCGGTGCCAAAAGCACCGCGGAGCGCGGATGCGGCGGCGCTGACGACCGGGCCTGCGGTCGAGTCGATGTTGTTGGTGCCGACAATGGCGCGGGCGATTTTGCCGAGGAGGTAGTTCTCTTCGTTGGTAGCCAGCGGCGACGCGAGGAAGCCTATCGCTTCCGGGCCGTGTTGCTCTCGCACGCGGGCGAGGGACGCGACTGTGAAGTCCATCGCCTCTTCCCACGAGGATGCGTCTTGTCCGCCGTTTCGTTTGATCAGCGGAGTGCCCAGGCGCGTCGCGGTCTTGACCGCGTCATAGCCGAAGCGGCCGCGGACGCAGAGTTGGTCGGCGCTCACGGGGTTGGCGTTGGTATCCGGCCGCACGATGACGCCGCGGCCCTTCTTCGAGCCGAGGTGAATCGTGCAGCCCACAGAACACTGGGTGCAGGTCGTGGCGGTCCAGCGCTCGGTCTGCGTGGCGCCCCACTTGTTTGGGTGCTCCATGAGCGTTGCCGTGGGGCAAACGTCAATGCAGGCGCCGCAGAAGTCGCAGTTGGAGTCGTGGACAGGGCCATCGGCGCCGAAGGCGATGCGAGTGGACGGGCCGCGACCGGCCAGCGTGATCGCGCCGGTGTGACGAAGTTCGTCGCAGGCGCGGACGCAACGAGTGCAGATGATGCACATCTGGGGATCGAACTCGAGGAAGGGATTGGCCTGGTCGGCCGGTGGCTGTTCGCTCACGTAGTACGTGCGCTCGTCGCCGTCCCATGGCTCGTAGCCCGCCATCTCGAGCATCTCGCAGGTCGTCTGAAGTTCGCAGCGGTAGTTCTTGGAGCAAGTGAGGCAGCGGTGCGTTACCGTGTCGTCGCGCAGGCAGGTGTCGCCGGGCTTGCACTTGACCACGCGGTGGCAGGTCAGGCAGCGATCGGAGTGGTAGGACATGATGAGCGACAGGACAGCCTGGCGGGTCGAGTAGAGCTCTGGGCTCTGTGTCTTTACGACCATGCCGTCGGCGACCTTCGTTGTGCAGGAGAGCTGGAACCCGCGCGCGCCCTCGATCTCGACGACGCAGGTGCGGCAGCCCGCGTAGGGCGGCAGGCCGTCGATGTAGCAGAGGTTGGAGATGAACTCGCCGCGGTTCTTGATGACCTCGACGAGAGGAGCGCCTTCGGCGGCGTCGATCTCTTCGCCGTTGATCGTAAGTTTGGCCACTACTTGACCCGGTCCCGCTCTGAGGGCTTGCCGAGGTGGAGCGGAATCTCCTCGCCAACAGGCGCGACCTTACCGTTAGGGTAGGTGTGATCGTGCGTTGCGAGGTGTTCCTGGGCCATTTTCGTGAGCGCGTGCTTGTCGCGGTACAACTCGTCCCAGACGTAGACGGCGTCATCGAGGGGGCCGCCCGCCTGGATCGCCTCGTAGGGGCAGGCTTCGACGCAGAGGCCGCAGTACATGCAGAGCCGGAAGTCGATCTCGTAGCGATCGATGTTGAGGGCGCCGTCCTCGCGGGGCGATGTGGCGACGAGGATGCAGCCGTCGGGGCAAGCCTGGGCGCAGGTGCTGCAGCCAGTGCACCGCTCCTCGAACCAGAGGAGGTTCGTGCGGGCATTGACGGGGACGGGCCGGATCTCGTCCGGGTACTCGGTGGTGAAGGGACGCCGGAAGAGATAACGAAAGGTAACCGAGAGACCTTTGGCGATGCCGGTACCGAACAAGGGCGCTATCCTTCCTGCTTCGGATTGTATGTTTGAGCAATGAGTCGTTCAAGTGAAAGAATTCACGAACGCAAGCCAGTGTAATATTGGATGAGTCATGGCGGGGTCGACCAAAGTTCTCGTTGTCGAAAACCGCGCGCTGGTAATGGACCTGCTCAAGTGGGTTGCCAGGGAGCAGCGCAGCTACAGCGAACTCATGGACGCCTGGCGGACCTCGTGCCCCCGATTGCAGGTGTGGGAAGAGGCAACGGACCTCGGACTCATCGTCCGGGAGTGGAGCAAAGAGGCGGGCGCGACCGTATCCATCACCTACAAAGGCAGAGACTTCCTGGACGGAAAGGACTGAAATATGCCTGAAGCAACCATCAACGGCGTAAAACTGAACTTCGAACAACACGGCGAGTCCGGTCCCGACCTGGTGCTGATCCACGGGTACACGGGTGACATCACGGACTGGCGGAACCAGCTCCCAGCGTTCTCGCCCTCCTACCGCGTGACGATCATCGACAACCGGGGCCACGGACAATCCGAGGCGCCAACCGACCGGTCGACGTACACAGTGACGCAGATGGCTGACGATGCGGAGGCGCTGATCGACGAGTTAGGCATCGGGCGATATCACCTGCTGGGCCACTCCATGGGCGGCGCTATCGTCCAGGAGATGGCACTACGGGCCGGCGACCGGCTGCTCTCGCTAACGCTGCAAAGCACGACGGCGGACTGGACCCTGGCGACAACCAACGCGGTTCTCCAGATGTGGCGCGATACAAGGCACCGCATCGCCGAGGAGCAGGGCATGAAGGCGGTGTCCGAACTGGTGAACCCGTTCCCACCTCCCCCGCACATGCCGCAGGAGCGCCTGGATGAGACGAAGGCCCGGATGGCCAGGATGTCGGTGGACGCCTTCATCGGTTCCTGGGACGGGCTGTCGTCGTGGCAGGGTGCGTTGGACCGCGTTAGCGCAATCAAAGTGCCTGCGCTGGCTATCTACGGGAACCTCGACACGGGCTTCCTGGTCGAGGGATCGCAGCGCCTCGCGAAGTCGATTCCGGGCGCGCAGGAAGCGATGATCCCGGAGACGGCGCACCAGCCCCAATGGGAACGGCCGGAGCTATTCAACGCAGCGCTGGGGGCGTTCCTGAACAGCGTCTCCGGAGAGCGCTAGTAGGTCTTCTCCTCGGCCACCTCGAGGAGGGTTGGCCCGGACTTGTCGTCGAACCTGTCGAGAATTCCCGCGTCGAGTAGCCGCTGGCGCCCCTCTTTCGCGTCCTCCGCCGATGCGAACTCGACGAGAATGAACACCTCGCCCGGATCATCGACATTTCGGAAGATGCGGTGGCTAACGGCCGCGTTTCTGGCCCCGGGACCGTCAGCGTCGAAGTTGGGCTTCCACGCGTTGTAGTCCCCGATGTTGATGCGGGTCAGAAAGAACGCCATTCGCGAGACTAACTGGCAGGAACTACGAACTCGCCGCCAGCGGCCTGGTTGGAGGAGACCTTCTTGGTCTCGACCCCCTTGGCCTTCCAGAACGCTTCGGCAAACTGGTTGACGAGGTCGAGGAGCTGGCTCGCAGCTTCGGCGTCGATGTTCTGGCGGGCCTTCGAAGCGGTCTTCATGATGCCTTCCATGATCTGGGGCATGTTCTCGGGGGTGTTATCCGGCTTGAAGAAGTCGCCGCGGATGATCCGGACTTCGTGCTTCACCAGTTCGGCGTGATGATCCTTGGTGGCAGTCCAGCGGGCGAGGTCGTGCATGTACTTGTCGCGGGCGGCCTTCTCCATGGCGGGCGCCTCGGCAGCGGCGATCAACTGGTTCATGCGGACGACGGTGAGGGCGGCGATCTGGGCGTAGTGCGGGTCGTAAATGCCGCAGGGGACGTCACAGTGGGCGTGGGCATCCTTGTGCGGCAGGATGCGGTTGGCGAGGGCGAAGAGCGTGCGGGCGACCATGAGGGACCTCCTTGTTTGGGCGACCTTCGTGTGGGGCTTCTCTGTAGAATCTAGCAGAGCCTCCGATGAACCGAAAGACCCAGCGAACAGTTCTTCGCCTCTTATCCCGCTTACCCGGTGCTTACTCTTTGCTCGCGTTTGCATCCGCTCACCGTGTTTCGGTTTGGGGTGTCAGCATGGAGCCGGAGCTGCACTCCGGCGAGGCGCTGCTTTTCGACAGACTGGCTTACTTGCGAGGCACACCCCGGCGAGGCGACGTCGCGTTGATCCGGGAACCAGGGAGGCGAGGCCTGCAAATGGTGAAGCGAATAGCGGCGATCCCGGGCGACCTCTCTCGCGACGACCTGGTACTGAAGCCGGGAGAGTATTGGGTGGAAGGGGACAATAGCCCCGAGAGCACCGACAGCAGGGTGTTCGGGCCTGTCCAGCGACATCAGTTGGCGGGGCGCGCCTGGATACGCTACTGGCCGGTGGAGCGATGGAAGGTGTTCGACTAAGCTCGGCGCTGGTTCGCGGTCGACAGGTTGGGGACTTCGAGCGGCGTGTAAGGCTCGAAGAGAGACTCGAGTTCGCGGCGCACCGGATCGCCCTCCGGCAAATACCGTGAGAAGTCGCCCGTCGGCATCTTGACGTCGCGTCCGCCGAGGACTCGCTCGTGCTTGATCTTTTCCTGGAGGAGCATCAACCCCTGGAGCAGCGACTCGGGACGCGGCGGGCATCCCGGGACATAGACGTCCACCGGGACGATGAGGTTGACGCCAGGGAGGGTGCTGTAGCCGTAGGCGAAGGGACCGCCGATGGTGGCGCAGCTGCCCATGGAGATGACATAACGCGGTTCGGCCATCTGGAGGTAGATGCGGCGCACAGGCACCGCCATCTTCCAGGTGACGGTACCGGCGACGATCATGAGGTCCGCCTGGCGGGGTGACGGGCGAAACAACTCGGCGCCGAAGCGGGAGATGTCGTAGCGTGGCATCGCCGTGGCGATCATCTCGATCGCGCAGCAGGCGAGGCCGAAGGCCGCCGGCCAGAGAGAGGAGCGCCGCGCCCAGTTGACGACGCCTTCGAGAGAGGTGAGGAGGACGTTCTGACGGATCGAGTCCTCAACCGAGGCCTCGGCGGTATCAGTGACGCGAATCAGGGGGCTGTCGGACATGGTCTGACCGATTGCGAATTATATCACAATCATGCGTCTGGACCGATGAGCGCCACGAGGCGCGCCGGTGCGACCTCGCAGTACGCATCCCGTACGAGATCGGCAACGAGAGCCCAATCAGGGCCGTTGTCGACGCGGACGCCCAGCCAACCACGGCCGCCCACGTAAGGTGGCCGGAAGAATTGGGCCGGATCGGCATCGGCGAGAGTTTCCTGGGCCCCCGGCGGTGCGGCGCACCAGAAGGCGATCTTATCGTCGTGGTGACGATCCGCGTACGTCACGAACTGGGGCTTGCCTACGAACCATGATGGTTCGCCGTGACTCAGGCGTTCGGTAACTTCGGGAAGCGAGAGGCAGATGCGGCGGAGGCGGTCGATCGGCTCCTGAGCCACGTTACTTTCCGGGCGAGGATGCGCCCTTCAGCGCCTCGTCCAGCGTGTGCCACGCCAGCGTCGCGCACTTGATGCGCACCGGGAACTTGCGCACGCCCGACATCGCCTCCAGGTCGCCTAGCGCGTCGGGGTCGATTTCCTCCGAGCCCCGCATGAGGGCCGTGAAGTTTTCGATCAGCGACTTGACGTCGGACAGGGTCTTGCCCGCCGTCGCCTCCGTCATCATAGATGCTGACGATTGGCTGATAGAGCAACCAGAGCCGGTATAGGCGACTTCCGCCAGTGCACCGTCCTTCACCAGTACCTCCACGGTGACTTCATCGCCGCAGAGTGGGTTTAGCCCCTCGTGGCTGGCTGTTGGCGCGTCCAGGTGACCCTTGTGGCGAGGGTTCCGGTAGTGATCGATGATGATGTCCCGGTACAGGTCATCAAGCTCGGACTCCTGGCGGCGGTATTCGTCCTGCATGGGTTATCGCTTGAAGTAGTCCAACGCCGCCTGGAGGGCGTCGGCAAGCACGTCCACCTCTTCACGTGTGTTGTAGACGTAGAAGCTGGCTCGGGCCGAGCCCGATACTCCGTAATGCCGCCACAGGGGCTGCGTGCAATGGTGCCCCGACCGGATGGCGACGCCGTACTGGTCCAGCACCTGGCCGATGTCGTGTGGGTGTAGGTCGTCGAAGTTGAACGAAACTACGCCGCCCCGTTCATCGGGGTTGGGCGGGCCATACATGGTTATTCCGCCCATGCCACCCAACCGCTCGATGGCGTAGGAGGTGATCTCGACCTCGTGTTCGCGCACGTTCTGCATGCCCAGGCCGGTGAGATAGTCGATGGCCGCGCCGAAGGCGATGACGTCGGCGATATTCGGAGTACCCGCCTCGAATTTCCAGGGGAGGTCGTTCCAGGTCGCGCCTTCGTACGTCACCTTGCGGATCATCTCGCCGCCGCCGAGGAAGGGGTCCATCTCCTCGAGCAGCTCCTTGCGGCCGTAAAGCACGCCTACGCCCGTGGGACCCAGCATCTTGTGCGAGGAGAATGCGTAAAAGTCCGCGCCAATCGCCTGCACGTCCACCGGCAGGTGTGGCGCTCCCTGTGCGCCGTCGATCAGGACCGTTACGCCCTGCCGTCGCGCCTCAGAAGCCAGTTTCTCGACGGGGTTTATCGTCCCGAGCGAGTTAGACACGTGAGGGAGTGCCATCACTCTGGTTCGGACGTCGAAGAGATTCTCCAGCCCGTTCAATTCCAGAGTCCCGTCCGCGGCCACAGGAATGTAGCGCACGGTGGCGCCTTTCTCTCGCGCCAGTTCCTGCCACGGGATGAGGTTCGAGTGGTGCTCCATCTGCGTGAGGAGAATCTCGTCGCCCTCGTGGATGTTGGCCCTGCCCCAGCTGTAGGCCACGAGGTTGATGGCCTCTGTCGTGTTCCGCGTGAAGACGACGGACTCGGTGGATGGGGCATTGATGAACGCGCGCACCTTTTCCCGCGCCTCCTCGTAAGCGGCCGTCGCCTCCTCACCGAGCGTGTGTACAGCGCGGTGGATGTTGGCGTTGTAGTTCTCGTAGTAGTCGGTGAGAGCCTTGATCACCTGGCGCGGTTTCTGCGAGGTAGCGGCATTGTCCAGGTACACCAGCGGCTTGCCGTGCACCTGCCGGTCGAGGATTGGGAAGTCGGCGCGGATCGCACCGACATCTAGAGTCATGCTGGTAGCGCCTTCTTCATCTGTTCCATGTGCTCGAGATCGTGCATCGAGAAACCCTGCAACGCCTGGGCCATCGTCATCGGGCCGAATTTCACCTCACCGTGTGACTCGTCGAGCTTGCCGATCAACTCCAGGGTGCGTCCGCTCGCCTCCTTGAAATTGGTCCGCAGTTCCGGCACCGGGGTGGTCAAGTCCTTCTGTCTGGTCTCCTCGTTGATCGCATCGAGGTTGAGGAACCGTGAGAAGTCGGGAGCGGTCCCGTCCAGGACATTTTGTAAGACCCCCTGGACTCCCTCGTGACTGCCAGCCAGGTGTGAGAGGTGGTCCTTGATGCTCCAACCGGAATAGCCGCTGTCGTTGGCCCAGGCATCTTCGGGCACCTCGCCAACAACCTCATCGATACTCTTCCGTGACTGCTCAAGCGCTTTGGCGGACGGTTCAGCCCATTTGGGATAACTCACTTCAATCCTCCTTTGAATCGTGGCAGCGCGCTCAACGCCCGCGCTTCCAGCCACACTCTCAGCGATTCGATCGGGACCGCGTCAAGAATCTCACTGGCGAACCCTTGGACGAGCAGGCGCATCGCCTCATCGGCGCTGATGCCGCGACTTTGCATGTAAAAGAGTGCCTCGTCCGCTACCGCGCCGGCTGTGGCGCCGTGGCCTGCCTTCACGTCGTCGGCGTAAATTTCGAGCGCCGGCTTGCTGTAGACGACCGCTTTGTCGGAGAGGACGAGGTTCTTGTCCTCCTGGTGGGAGTCCGTCTTGTCGGCGCCCTCGCGGACGAAGACGGTGCCGCCAAAGATGGCGGTCGATTGCCCGTCCAGGATGCCTTTGTAGTACAGGCGGCTGGTGCCGTGGGGCGCTTTGTGATCGATGCTCACGAGGTTGTCCAGGTGCTGCTCGCGGCCCGTGATGTAGAGCCCGCGCAGGTTGGCGCTAGCGCCCGGCTCGCAGATCACGGTCTCGAGGTCCAGCCGGGCCAGTCCCCCACCGGCCTCGAAGACTACGGAGTCGAAGGTGCTGTCGCGCCCGAGGAATGGGCGCACATGGCCCACCTGGTATGACGCCTCGTTCTCCAGGAGAATGCGGACGTGCCGGACATGCGAGCCTTCGTGCAGGTCGAT
>DAINRO010000068.1:7015-11839 GCA_036741795.1 Chloroflexota bacterium | reverse complement strand
CAACGGAAAATGGGTAATTCGTCCGATTGCAGGCGAACGAGTGGCGGCTATCGTGGGGCTGGGGACGTACGGCGTCCTCTACACCGGCGTGAGCCGGGCAAGCCGTTTATAGCCGGGGCAGTGTCCCGAGGAAGGGAGAACGACCGATGCCAGATATGCCCAGCTGGGTAGCCAAGGGAAGCATCCTGATGAAGCTCGACGCCGCGAGCCAGGGGACGTTGCGTGACATCCTGGCAGATCTGCAGGCACCGAATCCGGATATCGCACGAATCGCGGCAAACCGTCTAGGCATTTCACCCCAGGCGGAGCAACACTTGCGAGACGATTGGTTTACCGCCAACCCCAACTGGTGGGGTCGGGATACTACGGATGAAGTTGCCAACGGTCTGAAGTGCGCCCTTGGGGCGATGAATCTGGCGGGGGACGAGGAACAAGGGAAGGCAAAGAGCGTGGATTGCTACTGGATGTGCTGCTGCTCGGGCGGGGAAGCGCCCTTCAAGTTCATGTATCGCGACAATGGTAGTCGCATGGTCATCGTGATCCGAACTGGCACGCCGGCTTCGCCTCCGGGGAGGCCAATGACCGACGACGAAGTGTTCTGGACTGTCGAAGGCACGAACCCACCAGAGCACCCACAATACGGCCCGATTTAGTCCGCATCTTCGCAACTGCAGGGAAATTGAGCATATCTACCCATCGGGCGATGATCATCCGGGGAATCGAGGATGGGTAATCGTTCCGATGGCAGGATCCTCCGCCCGGCTTAGCTTGTAAGTATCACAGGCGAAAGCCAGTAAGGAGGTGAACAACATGGCGACTCACGAGCAGACGCTGCCGAAAGCAGTCCAGATGCCGCGGCTCACGGTCAACAGGCCGAGTGGCGTGACACGAATCATGGCGGCGCCGTTCGCGGCAGTGGGCCGGGTCCTGATGGGGCCGGCGCAAGGACCGCGAGAGTACCGGCGTGAGGGTTTCCCGGAGTCCGAGTTGTACCGGATCGTTTCCGGCCGGCAGGACAAGTTCCGGGGCCTGTGATCTGATGGCGGCGAGTACCTGAGGGGCGGCTGGAGGAGCACTCCGGTCGCCCCTTCCGCTTGTCTGAAGAAACGGCATTTCGGGCGAACAATGGGTAATTTGTCCGATGGCAGCGTATTGGGAGGTAGCTAGATTGAGATTATCCGGACGTACTCCAGGAGACGGGAACCCCTCCCGGACAAAGGCAAGTCCAAGAACCTGTCTGAAGCAACCTGGAGCAGGCTTCCGGAGCCGCACCCTCGGCGGGCGGTGGTTAGTCGGTCAACCACCGCCCGCCGTGTTTATGCGGGCGGTGGTCCTTCGGCAAGGACGCCGCGCTAAGCGACGGCCTGGAGGCTCTTCAGGTGACCGTTGACGTGATCAATTAGAACGCCACCCAACAGTAGCTGTTCGGTGCTGACGGCAGCGCCACCGGCCAAAGGCAGGTTGATGGTGGAGTCGAGTTGCTCGTCGCTGAGACCACGAACGTAAGCGGCGACGGACGCCCCGCTCTCCTTAAGTTCAGAGAGCACCTGCTCTTTCGAGACAGAGGTATTCGCGGCGGCCCGGCTGTCGTTCTTGGCGTTGATGTCGTCCCAGCTGTAGGCCGGCGATTCTTTGCCTTCGGCGGCGGCAGTGATGTACTCCATCTCCAGCGGGAACTGGCCGGAGACGTGCTGGGCGGCCGCGGCCACGGTCCAGCCTTCTTCGGTCTTCGCGTTCCACTTGTCGTCCGGGTGGTCTTCGATGGCCTTCGCGAAAGCGGCAAGCGCCTGCTCAAACTGGTCTGCGAGGTCTGCGCTGCGTCCCATGCTTGGGTCTCCTTCTATGAACGGTGTGCACTCGACGGATTCGGATTATAGGGGAGAAAGCCAGGGTTGTGTAGTGCAATCAGAATGGAATGCCCGAGATCACCAAATCTAGTTTCGGGAGATCGGACCTAACAAAACTACGAAACTCATTCTTGATGCGCAGCTCGACCGCTCCGATATCATCTTGGTGGTATTCCGCCGGGCCTAATAGGTCACGTCGGTAGATTCGACACCATTTGTCCGAGAGGTTCTTTGGGGGTCTGAAGTCGCCACTGGTCTTGGCTGCATCGAATATCTTCTCCCGCACACTCTGACTCCCGGGGCATATCTCAAGGTATAGTCTCAGACTTCCGCCTCTATGGCGGTTCTCGAACATGAACCAAAGAATCCGGCCCGATCGCTGACTCCCCACCTTCGGTACAATCGCGTCCCAACTGGTCGGAGCAAAGTGCATATAAGTTGTGTTCCAGTCATCTCTGGCAAATCGTCCGTAGTTGGAAAGGACGTTCTCCACGGCCTTCTTTATCTCTGCCGCTCGTTCCACGCGATCCTTGTCTATTTTTTGGATGGCAGGTGCCGTTATTGGCGGGCTGCCATAGTCGCGGAGTTCGATGATGCGTCTATTTGCTTCGCTGTCGAATAGCTTCGTTAGGCGCGCGCATGAGTCGAGCACTCGGAAAACGTCAGCGGCGGCGGGGTCTCCATGGCCAGGATGAGCCCAGTGATTGCGGGCCTTCGTCACTTCCTTGATGTAATCGAGGGCGGTTTCTCGGTCGTGCAATTTAGGGCCGAAAACGCTCCTCCAGTTTCCTTCCACAATGTTCCGGAAGTGGTTGATGTCCAGCTTCTCCGCATCTTCCATTGAAAGGCGGGACAGTGGCCCTATGTTGCTTTGCGCCGCGATCTCGTCAAGGGCCTGCATTTCTCTTTGACCGAAATGCTTCGCGACGCCCTCCTTCCACCAGAGCAATCTGCCGTAAGCGTCTCGGAGTTCAGCCTCAATGAACTGTCGCATCGAGTCTCTGAAGACCTTAAGTCCGTCAGAAAGTCGAGCGTAGTTCGAGATGTCCTTCGCTCTTACACCAGCCCGGCGACGTAGTCCCCTACCTGCGAAGTGCTCATTCCCATCTTGCCGGCAGAGAGGGACTTGATTTGGCCGCTGGAGAGGGCCGAGACGACGGCCGCCTGGATAGCGTCTGCGGCCGGCTGTTCGCCGAGTAGTTCGAGCATCATGCGGCCGGCTTCGATGGCGGCGAGGGGGCAGATGACGTCCTGGCCGGTGTACTTGGGGGCGCTGCCGCCGATCGGCTCAAACATGGAGACGCCCTCAGGGTTGATGTTGCCGCCGGCGGCGATGCCCATGCCGCCCTGGATCATGGCGCCGAGGTCCGTGATGACGTCGCCGAACATATTCTCGACGACAATGACGTCGAACCACTCCGGGTTCTTGACGAACCACATGCAGGTGGCGTCGACGTGGGCGTACTCGCGGCGGATGTCCGGGTAGTCGGCGTCGCCGACCTCGTTGAAGGCGCGCCACCACGTGTCGTGTACGAAGGTGAGGACGTTGGTTTTGCCGACGAGGTGGAGCTGCTTCTCGCGGTCGCGCTTGCGCGTGAGGTCGAAGGCGTAGCGGATGGCGCGCTCGGCGCCGAAGCGGGTGGTCATGTGGATCTGCGTTGAGACTTCCTGGGGGGTGCCCTTGTACTGGAAGCCGCCCATGCCGCTGTATAGACCCTCGGTGTTCTCGCGGATGACTACGAAGTCGATGTCATCCGGGCCTTTGTCCTTGAGCGGGCAGTCGACGCCGGGGTAGAGCTTGACGGGCCGCAGGTTGATGTACTGGTCCAGTTCGAAGCGAAGGCGGAGGAGAAGGCCCTTTTCGAGGATGCCGGGCTGCACCTCGGGATGGCCGATAGCACCGAGGTAAATCGCGTCTAAGCCGCGCAGTTCTTCGAGGACGGAGTCGGGGAGGATATCGCCCGTGCTGAGATAGCGGTCGCCGCCGAGGTCGTAGTGCTCGAGGTCGAGCTTAAAACCGTGCTTCTGTTGGGCGGCTTCGAGGACCTTCAGGCCCTCGCGGACCACCTCAGGGCCGGTGCCGTCGCCGGGGAGGACTGCGATCTTGTAGCTGTTGGACATAGAAGGACTCCTGCGAATACGTGGTAGTGGGTAGGTTAGCAGGGGGGTGATTTAGGGGGTAGGAGGCACCTGGCGGCACCCGCAGGCCATAACAAAACCGTTACAACTTCGTCCAGTTCTATCATTTCCGCCTAACACGCCGTTCGTTGCTTGTTATCCTGATTACACTTCATTCGGGCAAGGTAAGACTCTTGATTTCGATGGCTGCGTCAAAGGACGCGCTTAGACAGACCGGCATGGGCGTTCTTGCGTCTTTTGCTGCGTTCGCCGGCGGCCTGTTGCTGGTCGACGCGGTGGGCGGCGCCACCCTCCCCCTCTTCTTCGCCGCGGTCGTGATCTGTACGTGGTACGGCGGCTCGACTGCAGCCATGGTATGCACGGCCCTCAGCTTGCCGATGATCGTGTTCCTGGCGCCGCCGAGATACCAGTTCGCCCTGGCCCACGATGAGGACTGGGTGCGCGTGGGTCTCGTCTGCCTCGTCTCGGGCGTCATCATCACGCTCGATCACATACGCCGCCATTCGCAGGAGAACGAGCGTGGATCGCTTCTCGCCCTGGAGGAAAACCAGGAGCGGCTCCGTGTTGCCCTGGAAGCGGGGGGGATGGGCACGTTCCAGTGGGACATCTTGAAGCAGGAGTTGACGTGGAGTCCAGGAGTTGAAGTGTTGCACGGGGTCGAAGGCGGAATCACCAGTGGTTCCGTCCTGTTGCTGATGGAGGCGATTCACCCGGATGACCGAGAGCGGTTTCAGCTCACAATCACAAAGAGTCTGCGGTCAGGAGCGCCAGACCTGGATGCCGACTACCGGGTGCTGTTGCCGAACGGTGATGTGCGCTGGATGACAATCAAGGGACG
>DAINRO010000068.1:0-6915 GCA_036741795.1 Chloroflexota bacterium | reverse complement strand
GTATTCGAATCGCAGGTCCGTTTGCTTGGAGCGGACGGGGAATACAGGTGGTTTAAGTCCGTAGGGATCCCCCGGCTCTCTGCCGGTGGCGAGCTACTGGGATACATCGGGTCCTCGTTCGATGTGAACGACCTGAAGGTCGCACAGGAACAGGTGCAAGAAAGCGAAGAGCGTTTTCGCACGATGGCCGATTCGGCTCCGGCCCTCATCTGGATGGCAGACATGGAGAACCGCGGAACATGGTTCAACAAGGAGTGGGTGGAATTCACAGGTAGAACCCTGGAGGAGGAGCTTGGGTTTGGCTGGACGGCAGGGGTGCATCCCGACGATCTGGATCAGGCAGTGGAGACCTGCAATGCGGCGTTCGATGCGCGGGAAGAGTTCAAAATGGAGTTCCGGCTGCGGCGGCGTGACGGAGAGTACCGCTGGGTACTCGATCATGGTGTACCGCGGTACGGCCCAGACGGCCAATTCCAGGGGTACATAGGTTCCTGCATCGATATCCACGAGCGCAAGCGCGAGGATGAGTATCGAGATTTGCTCTTGCGCGCCGGTGCGGCGCTGGGGTCGTCGCTCGACTACCGGCAAACATTGCAGCAGGTGGTCGAGATCGTAGTAAGCGGCGGCGGCGACATCGCGTCGATAGACCTTGCCAACGATGAAGGGTCGGTTACACGGGTTGCCGTGGCGCACGCTGAGGGAGGCATGACGGACGTTTTGCGACAGACACTTGGTTCGAGCGAGCCTATGGACCCGGTAAAGCGGGCGCTAGTGACAGGACAAACGCAGTTCCTTCCGAACCTGGATGACGAATCGATACTCAAGGTGACGCAGGGGGATGCCGAACTGCTGAAGCTGGCGCGGATGATGCATCCGTCTGCCCTGCTTTGTGTGCCAATGACGTGGCGCGGCGACGTCCTCGGCGTGTTTAACGTGGCCATGGTGAACGGCCGCCAATTCGGTTCGGCAGAAATCAATCTGTGCCAGCAACTGGCGGCACGGATATCGGGGGCGGTCGAGAACGCACAGCTGTACGAAGAGACGCGGCGTGCACAGGACCGGCAACAATTCCTGGTGGACGCAGGGACGCAACTTGCTGCCACGCTTGACCTCGAAGAGGCTTTGGCGCTGGCGGCGAATCTGCCGGTGCCGGAACTCGGGGACCTGTGCGTCGTGCAGCTAATCGGGGACGACGGCTCTCCTGGTCGGGTAGTCCCGGCGGCAGCGGACCCTGATCTGGCGAAGACGCTCGCGGAGTTCGCAGCAAATTATCCGGACGAGGCGAGGCCCGAGGGCTTGCGCATCAGGGCGATCACGGAGCGCAAGACGATGTTTTACCCGCAGGTCGGCGATGAGCTGATCCGCGGACTTACTCAGAGCGAGCCGAAACGTGAGTTGCTCCGCCGGTTGCGGGCAAACAGCATCGTCGCGGTACCTCTCATGGCCCACAACGAGCCGATTGGCGCTCTAACATTGGCGGTGACGGCGAGTTCTGGAAGGCGCTACAAGCAAGCTGACGCCCTCGCGGCTGAGGCATTCGCCCAACGCGCGGCACTGGCTTTGCTCAACGCGCGTCTCTATACCCGGGCGCAAGAAACGCAGGAAGTCCTTCGCCAGCTGAACGTGGCGAAGGACGAGTTCGTCGGGATGGTTTCACACGAGTTGCGCACACCAATCACAACCGTATTCTCGGGAGCCCGCTTCCTTCGGAGCCGCGCCGACAACCTGGACGATCAGACGGCGCGCGAGGTACTCGCCGACATCGAGCAGGAAGCCGCGCGCCTGGAGCTGATCGTCGAGAACCTGCTGGCCCTGGCACGCCAGGAGGCAGGCCAGGAGCCGGAGATGGGGCCGCTGCCGATTAATCGTGTCGTGAAGGGGGTGGTTTCGCGAATGCAGAACTTGCGCCCATCACGGCCGTTTCAACTGACGCCCGCGGACGATCCGCAATTAGCATCCGGGGTGCCGATCTATTTAGAACTTGTCCTACGAAACTTGCTGGACAACGCCGACAAGTACAGCCCGGCCGGGAAGCCTGTCGAGATCACGTCCCGCTGTGTCACCGGCACGGTGAACGTTCATGTTCGAGATCACGGGCCCGGACTGAATGAAGCAGACGCGGAGAAGGTGTTCGAGCAGTTCTACAGGTCTGGCGCTTCGAACGGAGTGTCCGGCACAGGAGTCGGGCTGGCAGTGTGCCAGCGACTCATGGAATCGCAGGGAGGAACGATCTCACTGTCCAATCACAAGGACGGGGGTCTTGAAGCCTGCCTGACCCTGCCTGTTTTCAGGGAGGACATTGGCCAGTAACGTGGCGTGCGGCTAGGTCGCGTTAACCAGATCCTCGACGCGCTCGATGAGGTAATCGTTGTCGAAAGGCTTGGCGATGAATGCGTCAGCGTCGTGGCCGGCCGGTTCCTGGTAGGCGCTGATTAGCAAAACGCGAACACCTGGAAGGCGCTTGCGGATTTCCGACGTCAGTTCAATGCCGCTCATCCTGGGAAGGCGGATGTCGGAAATGACGATGTCAGGACGCTTCTCGTCGACAAGCTCCAGCGCTTCCTCGGCGTCAGTCGCAGTCACCAACTCATACCCCGCGCCGGAGAGGACGCGTCCGAGCATGCGCAGGATGGGGGGCTCGTCGTCGACGACGAGAATTGTACAACTGCTTAATTGCATGCTCCCCCCTCCAATTAGTTTCGGATGAGAATTAGTTGTCCTTGAGTTTAGTTGATTGCAATCGGCTGGGTACTGGCCGAAGGTTGCAATTGTCTAGCGATAGTACGCCTAGACCTGCTCCTCGACGGCGTCCGGCTCGCGCTTCGGTAGCGGGCCGAGGCGCTTGCGTGCGAGACCGCTGAAGACGCCCCGGAAGCCGATGAGGCCGGAGAGTCCGAAGACGATCATGAGCGGCCAGGCGCGGATGCGGCGGAGGTTGCCCCAGCCGAGGTTGACGCCCATCGTCCAGCCGGCGGCGATGGCGCCGGGGACGAACCAGAGTATCGCGAAGGTGGCGGCGGGTAACCCGAAGTACCAGCGCCGGTACGCCAACCCCCGGTCGACGACGATGAACCAGAGCAAGCCAGCGAAGCCCAGCACACCGAGCGTGCGCTCGGCGGGAGTGGCACGGGACGCCTTCCACATCGTGAAAAAGCCGTTGAGTAAGGCGATGAGGGTGTTGCGGCCCCGGGGCTCCTCATCGCTCTCAGCGTCTTCCTCGGTGAAATCGTAGATCTCGCCCTCGAACTTGCGGCCGAGACTGCGGATGCGGTTCCAGATGCCGCGGATCGGGTCTGAACTCATCGCGCTACCTCAACCTCTTCCTGGAAAATCGGGTTGTAGCAGGCGAGGAGATGCCCAGGATCATCGATTGCGTTAAGCGGCGGCATTGGCCCAATCCGACATTCGCTGACGGCCTTGGGACATCGTGGCAGGAAGGGGCACTCGTCGGGCAGGTCGATGAGCGAGGGCGGCGTGCCCTTGATGACGGTGAGTGATCCGCGGTCGTCGCTGTCGAGGCGGGGGCGGCTACCGAGAAGGGACCAGGTGTACGGGTGACGCGGGCGAGCGAAGATGGTGCGGACGTCGCCGTATTCGACCACGAAGCCGGCGTACATCATGGCGACCTTGTCGGCCATCTGCGCGACCAGCCCCAGGTCGTGTGTGATCAGAATGATCGACGTGCCGCTCTCGGCCTGGAGGCGCTTGAGGTCATCCATGATCGATGCCTGTACCGTAACGTCGAGCGCTGATGTGGGCTCGTCCAGTATCAGTACTTCGGGGTTGAGGGCGGTGGCGATGGCGATCATGACCCGCTGCGCCATGCCGCCCGAAAGTTGGAATGGATAGCGCTTGACGACCTCGTCGGGCTGAGGAAGCCCCATTCGGCCAAGCACTTCCTGTGCCATTTGCCGCGCTTCCCGCCGGCCGACATCCTTGTGAGTCGTGATGATCTCCTCCACCTGCTGGCCGACAGTGAGGACGGGGTTAAGGCTCGTGGAGGCGTCCTGGAATACGATCCCGATCTCGCGGCCACGGATTCGCCTCAGCTGGTCTCCGGGGAGGGTCAGGAGGTCATTTCCGTCGAAGAGGACACGCCCGGAAACGATCCTTCCCGGGGGTGGGATGAGGTTGAGAACAGAGAGGCCAACAGTGGACTTCCCGGAACCACTCTCGCCGGTGATGACGAGAGTGCGCCCCCGCTGTAGCGCAAGGGAAACGCCGTTCACCGCCCGGACGATGCCGTCCGGTGTCGGGAACTCGACGCGGAGATCCTCTACAACGAGGATTGGGTCAGGCATGGGGCAGCAATTATAGCAAGGGCGGCTGCGCTATCCGGCGCGCTTGCTCTTGTGCCGGAAGCGGCCACGGGGCGAGCGCCGAACAGGTTCGCTGACATCGAGGCCGGCAGGGATGTTTCCGCGCTCCATCTCGATGATCGGCTGGCAGACGGCAATCAGTCGCGCGAAACGGTGGGCGATCTCCTCCGCCAACACGGGCGACAGCGGATCGTAGGGGACCGTCTCATGCAGGCGCGTCCAGGACGAGGTCCATTCCTCCAGTTCGTAGTCAGGACCTATTGCGGACTGGATCTCCTCCATGTGGCCCGCGATCCGCTCCGCCCAGAGGTAGGAGAAGTCGTGTTGTCCCTCGAAGTGGAGGCCGATCTCGATGCGCTCGATCTTGCGTGCCAGCCACACTTCGTAGTGGACCCTGGGCGAATGGAAGTGGACCTGGAACCAGACGGAGTGGGCGCGTGCCTGGCAGGCCCGGCGAAGGTCGTTGGGCAGGAGTTCCAGGGTGCGGTCGTGGAGGATGGGCATAAAGTCGCGGACGGCCATTCGCATGGTGCGAGGATCGAAGGTTGTGGACTACTGGTCAAGCGAGCGGCTCCGTGCGGAACCTGCGTGCTACAATCCGATGAACTTGCGTGCTAGCCGCGCCGCTGCGCGGAACGGGAGGACTGCATGGTCCCGCTCATCGTTCTCATCGTCGTAATCGTCCTTGTTGTAATTGTCGCTATGTGGTTCGTCGGCCTCTACAACGGGCTTGTACGCGGACGGAACCGGGTCAAGGAGGCGTGGTCCGGAATCGACGTCCAGTTGAGGCGCCGGGCGAGCCTCGTTCCGAACCTGGTGGAGACGGTTCGCGGTTACGCCGCCCACGAGCGCGAGACGTTCGAGGAAGTGACGAGGGCGCGGTCAGCCGTTGAGCAGGCCGGAACGATACCCGACGCCGCGGCGGCGAACAACATGCTGACGGGTGCGCTGCGGCACTTGTTCGCGGTGGCCGAGGCTTACCCGGAGCTGCAGGCGGCGGAGAACTTCCGGCAACTGCAGGCCGAACTGTCGGACATCGAGGAGAAGATCGCCTACGCGCGGCAGTTCTACAATACGAACGTGCTGGACTACAACAACCGCCTTCAGACTGTGCCCACGGTATTCTTTAGCGGTATGTTCGGGTTCACGGCAGAGGAGTTCTTCGAGACCGACGAAGAGGGCCGGGCAGAAGTGCGGGTGGACTTCAGCACTCCGGCAGCAGAGTAACAACCGTCGCCGTCGATGGATGAACTGACCGCCCAGGACGCGGTCGATACGGGGAAAGTGGCCTTCAAGCTCGCGTCGGAGACGCCGCTTCACGCGTCGCCCGATTCGGGATCGCCGGTGATCGAGGTCCTGGCTGCAGGGTCTCTACTGACGGTGGCGTCTGACGCCGCCGAGTTCCTGCAGGTGATCACCGCCCAGGAGCGATTTGGGTACATCCCCGATTCCACCCCCGTGCATCCCATGCAGTGGACCCCGGAGGTGGAACGAGCGGCCAGCGCCGCCGCTGCTGATCAACCCCCCGTTGCTGCGCGCGACTACTGGGCGAACGCGGGAACGGCCGGTGTGATGGCTGCGGCGGCAGGGGGTCAACAGGTGTCGCGGGCGGCACCACTGTACCGCGACGATTCGTTCGTGCCCGCCGCGCCTTTGGCGCCTGAAGAGCGGCTGCTGATCTACGACCGGATCGGCAGCAACAAGACCCGGACGATCCTTCTCATCCTCGCGTTCATTGTCTTCACGGCTGTGTTCTTGCTGGCAATCGGCGTGATTGGGACGGTGTATTCGGGGTACGACCCGGCGGAGGACCCGGCGTTGATCGTGCAGATGGCCGGGTTCTTCGGGATCCTCGCGATAGGACTGGGCATCTTTATGTACTCCATCTCGACGCGCGCCGTGTTGGGCATCTCAGGAGCGCACGAGATCCAGAAGGAGCAGGAACCGCAACTGTTCCGGATCGTCGAGAATCTCTCGATCGGCTCGGGGTTGCCCATGCCGAAGGTCTACGTCATCGAGGATAGCGCGCCCAACGCCTTTGCCACCGGACGGAGTCCCGACAGCGCGGTTGTCGGCGTGACTCGCGGGTTGCTCGAAAAGCTGGAGAAGCGCGAGCTGGAGGCCGTGATGGCGCACGAGATGTCGCACATTGGGAATTACGACACGCGGATAATGACGGCGGTAGCAGTGCTTGTCGGCATTGTCGTGCTGGCGGCAGACCTGATGCTTCGCTTTACCTACTATGGCGCGGGCGCGAGACCGTCGAACAAGGGCAAGGGTGGTGGCGCCATCGGGGCGATACTCCTGGTGCTCGCGTTCGTGTTCGTGGCATTGTCGCCGGTTATAGCTTCGGCCATGCGGTTCGCGATGTCACGCCAGCGCGAGTACCTGGCGGACTCGTCCGGAGCTTTGCTTTGCCGGAACCCCGATGCGCTGGCCGACGCGTTGGAGAAAATAGCGGCTGACAAGGACCCGCTGGAGGCCGCGAACAAGGCGACGGCGCACCTGTACATAGAGAACCCGCTGAAGGAACACCAGAGCTTCATGAACAACCTGTTCGCCACCCACCCGCCGGTTGACGAGAGGATTAAGATTC
>DAINRO010000067.1:0-12037 GCA_036741795.1 Chloroflexota bacterium | reverse complement strand
AAGGACACCGACCGCGTGCTGGATGCGTTGAAAGAGGTGGGAGCGAAGATTGGCCGCTAAACGCACTTCAAAGATAAAGCGCAAAACCCGCGAGACCGACATAAGTCTGTCTCTCACACTCGACGGCACGGGAAAGTACGACGTTTCGACGGATATCGGCATGCTCGACCACCTCCTGGAGTCGCTCGCTCGTCACGCCCTCTTCGACCTGAAGGTCAAGGCCACCGGCGACATCGACCGCGATCCACATCACCTCGTTGAGGACGTCGGACTCGTTCTTGGACAGGCGTTGGACCAAGCATTGGGTGAGCGTCGCGGCATCACTCGGTTCGGGAGTGCCATCATCCCCATGGACGAGGCACTGGCGATGGTTGCCGTTGATCTCGGTGGCCGTCCCTACGCGTCGGTAGACCTGGAGTTCGGCCGCGACATGATTGGCCAGCTGCCGTCTGAAGACATCGCCCACACCCTCGAGGCGTTCGCCCAGGAAGGCCGCTTGAACCTGCACGTCCGCCTCCTCGCCGGCGACAACGACCACCACATCGCGGAGGCAGCCTTCAAGGGCCTCTCTCGCGCCCTGCGCGCGGCTGTGGCGATAGACTCCCGTGCCTTAGACAAGGTGCCGAGTACGAAGGGCGTGCTTTAGGCGAGCTCGGGTTAGTACACCGGAGTAGAGGTGTCCTCGTCGTCGGTCTCGGCGGCAGGCTCCACCACGAACGCAAGCTCGCCCTCAACCTGGGCGCCGCCCGGCCCGTAAGGTCCCTTCACGACGAACTTGTACGTACCCTCGACAGGTTCGTCCACGGGAAATCGCACCTGCAGGTCGCTGATCGTCGTTCCTTCGCGGCCCTGCAGTAGCTCGTTGACGCCGCTCACGCCGTCATCGATGACCGCGACGGATGTGCCGTCCGGCAACTCCAGCGCTACGTTCTGGCTCTGGAAGACGCCCTGCCCGATCTGGATCCCGGTGGCAGGCGTGACCGAGAAGAACACTGTGAGAGCCAGCTTCCCCTCCTCCATCTCGCTGTGCCTGTCTGGCAGGTCGGCTCGTGCCTCCGCCCGCTCGACTGTTGCCGTCACCGCCCCGGCTGTGACGTCTCCGGTCGCCGCGATTTGCTGCGGCTCCAACGACACGTGCTCATCGCCGTCCGGACCGATTGGGACGATCGCCTGGTTGTTCTGCGCATTCCCAACGATCAGCGTGGCGTCGTCCAGGCTGAACTCCTCGTCCACCTGGAAGTTGAACGAGCCTTTGCCCGTACGTTCGCCGGGCACGTCGGGGAAATCGTGACCGTCGAAAGATTCGTCCGCGTAGTCGTTGCCCCCTGATGTGAGAATGAGTTGCGAATCGAACGTGGCCTGGTCGACGCCAAGGTTCTCGAACTCTGCCCCAAGCGATACTTCTCCGGCGCCGAAATCGCCGGGCGTTAGGGTCGCCTCGCCAACCGTTACCTTCCACCCTGCATGCCAGAACGGAAGGTCGACAGCAACCGAGTCGGCTTTGACCTCCTCCTTACTATTCTCGGTCGCTTCTTCGGTCTCCTCGGGCGTCTGTGTAGCCTCCTCATCGTCGCCGCCACCGCACGCCGCGACGAGCGCCAGTATTGTCGCGAGTGCCAGGAAAACCAACCCACGAGTCATAGTCTTTGTCATTTGTGCTCCCCCTTCACTATTGGGCGAATTCTAGCACTCTGGTTCCGCCGGTTGCTGGCTGCTGTGATCTGTAGTAATACAGATAATCTTGACTCATACGGTTCTAATCGCTACTGTAAACCAGTGCCCACTATTAGCGAACACGAAGCGCTGAACGAGCTAAAAGCGGAGGTCGTCCGCCGCGGATGGAAGTTCAAGGACCTCGCCGCGCGCCTCGGCGTCACGAACCGTCACCTGTCAGAAGTGCTCAACGGGCGCGCTCGCCTCACAAAACGGCTCGGGCAGCAGATTCACGATGTCACCGGCATCCCCACCGCCAACATTCCCCTGGAGACCACCATGAAGATACTCGTTTGCGACCCCATCGCCGATGACGGCGTCGAGATCCTCCGCCGCGCCGGCGCTCAGGTCGACATAAAGACCGGGATGTCGAAGGAGGAGCTTGCGAAGACCGTCAACGGCTACGACGCCTTGGTTGTCCGCAGCGAGACGAAGATCACCCGGGACATCCTCGAATCTGCCGGACACCTCCAGGTGGTCGGCCGTGCGGGCGTCGGCGTGGACAATATTGACGTGGCCGCCGCGACCGAGCGGGGCGTTGTGGTGGTCAACGCGCCGACCGGGAACACAACCTCCGCGGCCGAACACGCCATCGCCCTCATGCTCTCAATGTCGCGGAACATCCCGGCTGCAGCCGCCTCCCTTGCCTCCGGCAAGTGGGAGCGCAGCAAGTTCGTCGGGATGGAGGTGCGCGACAAGACCCTCGGCATCATTGGCCTGGGCCAGGTCGGCTCCGAGGTCGCCCGCCGCGCCCGGGGACTCGAAATGCGCGTCCTCGCCTACGATCCCTTCGTGCCGGAAGAGCGCGCCCGTATGCTCAGCGTAGATCTCGCCCAGATGGACCAACTCCTTGCCGAGTCCGACTTCATCTCCGTTCACACCACCCTCACCGACGGTACCAAGAAGCTCATCGGCAAAGACGAGATCGCGAAGATGAAGAACAGCGTCCGCATCATCAATACCGCTCGCGGCGGCATCGTTGACGAGGATGCGCTTGTCGAGGCCATCAACGCCAACACGATCGCCGGCGCTGCCATTGACGTCTTCGAGACCGAACCAATCACCGAGCACCCTCTCTTCGGTCTCCCCGGCGTCATCGTTACACCCCACCTCGGCGCTTCGACAGCCGAAGCGCAGGAGCGGGTCGCTGTAGACGTCGCAAATCAGATCGTCGCCGTCCTCAGCGGCGAGCCCGCCCGGTGGGCCGTCAACGCTCCGCTCATCGACCCCGAGACTTACGCCGCGCTGGCCCCGTACGTTCCGGTTGCCCAGAAGATTGGGTCACTCGCCGTCCAGCTTCACAGCGGCCAGATGAACGAAATCGAGATCGACTACGCCGGCGAGATCGCGCAACACGATATGACACCCCTTAAGGCGGCGCTCATCAGCGGCCTCCTCGCGCCGATCAGCGAGGAGCACGTGAATGTCGTCAACGTAGACCTCGTCGCGGAGCGTCGCGGCCTCCAGCTACGTCATGTCCAGAGCCCCGACCACGCGATCTACTCGAACCTGATCACCGTCCGGATCCGAGGCGGCGGCAAGGAGACCACGGTCGCTGGCACCTCAACACACGACGGCCCACATATCCTCTCCATCGACGGTTACTGGGTAGACATCCCGCCCAGCGAAGGCCACCTCCTCCTCTGCGAGAACCGGGACCGACCCGGCATGGTGGGGGCCGTGGGCATGCTTATGGGCGAATCCGGCGTCAACATCAGCTTCATGAACGTCGGGCGCCACGAGAAGAGCGGAGTCGCACTCATGGTCCTCGCCCTCGACGACGCCCCCACGGACGCGCAGATCGCGAAGGTCCGCGAAATCGATGGCATCGTAGACGTGCGACTGGCGCAACTCTGACGGGCGGCTGTCTGCACTGCAGACCTGAAGGTTTGCAGCTACGTGGTCTGGGCCGATCTAGTGAACGGGGTTGAAGACGATGCCTGTGGGCACTTTCGGGTAGAAAAACGTCGACTTCTGCGGCATCCTCTCCCCGGCGTCTGCCAGCTCCAGCACCTTGCCGGCCGAGATCGGCTTCATGATCAGAGCGTACTTCGCGTCCCTTTCGCGCACTGAGGTGACCGCCTCAGCCGAATCCGCCGTGAACTGGACGGTCTTGTATTCCTTCATCTGCTCCGGTGTCAGGCCAATGCAACCCTGCATGATCGCGTGGTTCGCGATCGAGTAGTCCAACGCCCGCCACGCCGCGCTGCGGTCGGCGGGAAGCAGTGCGTTCACTGCGACTGGGTCCTTGACGGTGAGAAGCAGGTCCGCGTCCGCGTCTTTCGCTATCAAGCCAAACGCCGCGTCCTCCGACGCCGCGACGGCCACGGTCACGTCGGGCACAGGTGCCACGTTAAACATGGCGCCGAGCCGCCGAATGACGTCATCCCACGCGTCTCCGCCCCTGGTCACGCGATGGATCGGCAGCACCACGAGCCCCGGATCATTCGCCGCCGCGAGTGCGACGAGAGCAAAGTTGGCGGGATCATTGCCTGTCCAATCGGTCGATTGCGCCTTCGCTTCCTCGCCGAATGTCACCGCCGTCTCGTACCGGTGGTGTCCGTCCGCGATGTAGAGCGTCTCTCCAGAAAACGCCCTGGCCAGGGCGGCTGCTGCCTTCCCGTCGATTCGCGCCAGGCTGTGGTGCTCGCCGCTATCTCCCGGGAACTCTACGGACCCCCGACGACCTTCGCCGCGGAGGATTTCTCCGATCGTACCGCCACTGTCCCGGTAAATCATCAACACCGGGCTCGCGTTGATTCCCGTCGCGCGCATGTTCTGGATCCGGTCCTCGATCGGCGCCCCGAACGTCTGCTCGTGCGGCAGTACCTCGCCGTCCGTCCACGGCGTGACGCGCAGCCTGGCGAAGAGGACCCTGCGCGTGTGCTCCAGCCCTGCAGCCGTGAACGAATGGCGGTGCAAGTAGTACGCGGGCTCCTCGTCCTGGATGAGCGTCCCTTCCGCGACGAACTGATTGAGAGCCTTCGCCGCGTTTTCATAGCGCCCGGGGCCGTCCTCCTTCGCCAGCTCGATACGGATGGCGTTGTAGGGGGAGCGGTCGTACAGCTTTTGCTGCGTTTCCGGAGAAATAGTGTCGAACGGGGGACAGATCGCCTTCGACAAGTCGAGCCCCGCCGCATACTTCAGGGCTCGGAGCGGTTGGACGTCTGCCATCAAACTGAGGATAGCAGGAGCCAGCATTGAGCAGCCAGCTTTCGGGATGGATCGCCCGCTCCTGGCTGCTGGCTGCTAGTTCCTGACGCCGCTATCGTTATTCTCAATGCAGCGGTACTGCGTGTTCTGTGACATAATCGCCGGCCGTGAACCGGCGGAAATCCTCCACGATGACGACGACGTCATCGTCTTTCGCAACCGCCTCCGCTGGGTTCCCGTGATGCTCCTGTCCGTGCCAAAACAGCACAAGACCCAGGCTGAACTCTGGGCGGATTTGGGTCGCGTCGGCGAGATCGCAGTGGAAATGGGCAAGAAGCACTGCCCCGGCGGCTTCCGCCTGCTATCAAACTTCGGTCACGACGCCATGCAGAGCCAGGAACACGGGCACGTGCACATCATTGGTGGGATGTTCCTCGGCGAGTACGCCTGACGAAAATAGTGAATAGTGAATGGTGAATAGTGAAAAGGGTTCGGCATTGGGGACGGGTATCGCGCTAGGCGAGTGAGCACGCGCACCCCTTCGCCCGAAGCAACTCTACCTGGAACTCGATTGCATCAACGAACTCGGTTTGGTTGCCATCTTCTGTAATCGATTCTGCGGTTAAGGGAGAATTATGCCTGTAGCCCCGCCTTGTCATCTCCTCTGCCGTGGCGTCGTGCCGGGCGAGGAGCGCAGGGAGCTTGCCCTTCCACCTCAGCGTCTCGGGGTGGTGAGCGTACCCGGTCCGACCCTCGGATAGCACCGTCCAAAGCCCGTGGATCTCGTTGTGTTGGCCCAGTAGGTGTTGACGGCAGAGCTTTTCGGGTTCCAGGTCCCAGACGCGCAATCGGGTCTAGGCAGCCGACGGCACCGGTGCCGCAATCCCTATACCAGCCAGCGCCTGCCGCTGCGCATCGAACAGCTCGCTGCAGCCTTTTTCGCACAGTTCCAGCAACTCGTTCATCTGGTCGCGGGAGAACGGGTGGCTCTCACCCGTCCCCTGTACCTCCACCAGCTCGCCCTCCTCAGTTGCTACGACGTTGAAATCGACCGAGGCCTTGAAGTCTTCCTCGTAGGGAAGGTCGAGCAGGGGCATCCCGTCCACCAGCCCGGCGCTCACCGCCGCCACCGCGCACCGCACCGGAAGGGTCTTGTACGCCTCCTTCGATTCCATCAGCCCGTGCATCGCCTGGATCAGCGCCACGTAGGCGCCCGTGATCGACGCTGTCCGCGTCCCGCCGTCTGCCAGCAGTACGTCGCAGTCCACGGTGTAGGTCCGCTCTCCCAGCAGGTCGAGCCGCGCAATCGAGCGCAGCGACCGCCCGATCAACCGTTGGATTTCTGCTGTCCGCCCGGAACTCGCGCTGCGCTCCCGCGAGGTCCGGGTCAGCGTCGAGCGCGGTAGCATCCCGTACTCCGCCGTTATCCAGCCGCTGCCGGAGCCGATCGCGAAGCGGGGCACGCGGTCTTCTACCGTGACAGCGCACAGCACGGAGGTACCCCCCATCGTGATCAGCGCTGAGCCCTCTGCGTGCGGCAGGTAACCCGGCACGATCGATACAGGTCGGATTTCGTTCGGGCGGCGGCCGTCAGACCTGATCATTGCGGGTCAGCCTCGACGTCCTCGGGGGGAAGGAACGTCACGGGGATCTTGATCGCGTCCGCCGGTTCCTCGGTGCTCTCCCGGTATACCCAAACGCAAATCGGGGTTTCTTCGCCGACTGTAAACGGCACGCTGGCTTCGAATGGAGACAACTCGTCCTCGACGAATTCCCGCGACCGCACGGGGTAATCGATGATGTGCTCACCGTCACCTTTGACCGCGCTGACCCAGAACTGCTGCTCAACTGCCACGATCTCGCCAGTGATGGTAAGCGGGCTGGATACCCGGTCACCGTCGTCAGGACTGTCCACCTTGATGTTGTCCGTGTCGGCGTCGTCTCCCTGGGTGCAGACCTCCTCCAAACCCTCGGCCACGTCGGAGTTCCCACTGCCGCCATCGTCGTCGCTGCAGGCTACGAACAGGCCGGCCGCAAGAAGCGTGGCAAGAATCAAAAGTCGCATCGCAGATCAGGATATGCCAACGGGAGAGTACGAGCGAGAAGCTCAGGCCGTTTTGCTGCCGTACCGCACCGGCTCCAGTTCGAACAGCTTCTGGCAGTTGTCACCACAGAAATAGAAGGCCGTTGCCTCGTACTCCACGGTCGGTGCTCCTTGTATCTCGATCACGCGGCTGCACACCGGGTCGCGTGCCGTCATCACGTCCGAGCGGAAGGTCCCGTCCTCCAGCCAAACGATACGGCTGGCAACCTCGCGGATGCGGTGATCGTGGCTGACGATGACGACGGCTTTGCCCATCTCCGCCGCGATCTGCTTTAGCAGGAACATGACCTCGCGCCCCCGCGCCGAGTCCAGGTTCGCTGTCGGCTCGTCCGCCAGGATCAGGTCCGGGTTGTTTGCCAGGGCCCGCGCGATCGCCACCCGCTGTTTCTCACCGCCGCTCAGTTGCTTCGGCAGCGAGTTCAACCTGTGGCTTAACCCCAGCATCGTCAGGATCTCTCGCGCCCGGTCACGGCCCGCCTTCGTGCCCCCACCGCGCGCCGGCGTCATCACGAGCGCGACATTCTCCAGGGATGTGAGGGATTCGAGGAGGTTGAAGCTCTGGAAGACGAAACCGATCTTGTCGCGCCGCACATCCGGCAAGCCCTTTTCTCCCATATTGACGATGTCGTTCCCTGAAACTATGACGCTACCCGCCGTCGGTTTTGTCAGCGCACCGGCGATGGTCAGGAACGTCGTCTTGCCGGCGCCAGATGGGCCCATGATCACGACGACCTCGCCCGGGCGCGCCTCGAAGTCCACTTCCTGGAGCGCCGTCACCATGGCGTCGCCGCTGCCGTAGGTCTTGGTGACTTTCTTCATGTGCAGGATCGCGCCGTTGACGCTCATGCCTTGAACACCGACGTCGGATCGATCGAGGCCAGGCGCCGCACCGGCACGTACCCAGCGATCAGCGACATAAACACCGTCGCCAGGAGGACGAACACCATATCCTGCCAGCGCACAAGGGTCACGAACTGTGGTACCTGGGCTCCAGCGATGGGACTGAATAGAATCGTCAATCCGGCGCCGATTAAGAAGCCGATGGCGCCCGTCGCCAAACTCTGTTCAAACACCAACCTGTACAGGTAGCTGTTCTTGAACCCTACGGCCTTAAGGATTCCGTATTCCCGCGCCTTCTCGACAGTCGCCGTGTAGATCGTCAGGCCGGATACAGCCAACCCAACGATGAATGCCAACCCCAGTACCATGGTGAGGATCGGCAGGACGTTGCCGAGGATGCGCTCACGGGTTCGCTCGGCGAACTCATCGCTCGTGAAGGCAACTACCCCCGCCGCCTGTAGCGGAATCTCGTCCGCCACCTCTTGCGGGTCTGTACCATCCGTCACCCTGATTCCGATGAATGTCGCTGCCTCCTCCATCCTCAGGAGGTCCTGCGCCTCCGCCAGCGTGACGAATACCGACTGGCTCGCGACGAAGTCGCCGCCGCTGGCGACGCCCACGACCGTCAGTCGCCGGCCCGCCGCTTCGACCTCGTCACCGACACCGATGCCGTAGCGGTCCTTGATCGCCTGATCGATGATCACCTCGCCTTCACCGGGCTCCTCCGCTCCCTCTTCGATTTTGATCGGACCAGACATATTGGTTGCTGGATCGTAGCCGATGAAATGGATGTCCATCTCTTGCTCGCTCGTATCCTCTCCGTCATCGATCTTGACGGCCAACCCCTGCATTGGACGCACGACTATCGCGCTCCACTCGTCAATCTCGGGCTGCTCGCCGACCTCGTCCGCGTTTTCGAGGGGCAGAAGGGAGGCGGCTGCCAGGAAGTCGTTGGTGCCCTCGGAGCCTACCCAGACGTCCACATCTGAGTCCTCGACGAATCCCCCCACTTTCTCGTCCCAGCCGCGGTACAGCGAGAGGAGGACTCCGATGAGGAACACGGAAAGGGCAACGCCGCCCACCGAGATAATCAGCCGGATGCGTTCCGAGAACAGGTTCTTACGGGCGAGCAAGAGCATTGAATGAACGGTCCTTCTAGAGAGTGAGCGTCATTATAGGATAGGAGCGCACGAACGTGCCTGCGCCGGGACGTTCCCGCAAGCTGATAATCTTCGGGTGAGGCTGCCGAGAATCGTGAAGACCGTCCGTGAAAAGCGCCAAGGATGTCCCTGTCATCGCCGAGACTGACGTTCTCGTCGTCGGCAGTGGACCGGGCGGTCTCGCCGCCGCGCTCGCCTCCGCCCGCGAAGGCGTGGATACGATGCTTGTCGAGCGCTTCGGTTGCCTCGGCGGCAATATCACCGTTGTCGGCGTCGAGGGCATCGGCTGGTACCGCAAGCCCAACACTACCGACTCCGAGGGGATCGGCATCGAGTTCGAACAGCGGGCCCAAAGCCATGGGCGCTACCAGCCCGGAGCCGCAGTCCAACAGCGAGGCGATCAACGCCGACATGTTCAAGTACGTCGCCGACGTCCTCGTGCAGGAGTCGGGCGTAAGACCCCTTCTACACACGGTCGCCATCGACGCAATCGTGGAGGGCGATGCCATCGCGGGCATCATCGTGCACAACAAGTCCGGCCGCGGTGCAATCCTCGCTAAGCGCGTGATCGACGCCTCGGGAGACGCCGACCTCGCATATTTCACCGGCGCGCCGTTTCGCGCGACGCCGAAAGAGGACATGTTGCCCGTGACCGTCATGTTCTCTGTCACCGGCGTGAACAAGACTCGCTTCCTCGAATACGTGAAGGACAATCCATCCTCCTACAAGGACTGGGCAAGAACTGGGACATCCAGAAGGGCGGCAAGGATGACGATCTCTTCAGTCCGTACCTCGAAAAGCCTTTCGATAAGGCCCGGGAAGAAGGGGTGATCCCGGCCGGACTCACCAGCATCGGTGGCACTTGGAGCACGATCTCCGATTCCGGCGAGGCCACCTACCTGAACATGATCCACATGACCGCATATGACGGCACGGACGTCTGGGACCTGACGAACGCGGAGATGGACGGCCGCTATCAGGCCCTTCAGGCGATCAAAGCGCTAACCACTACGCGCCGGGTTTCGAGGACGCAAAACTCCGTACCTATGGCATGACATTGGGTGTAAGGGACACCCTAAAGATCGTCGGGCGTTACGAACTGACCGAAGGCGACGCGCGAAACGAGGGCCGCTTCGAAGATGCGATCGACATCTTTCCAGAGTTCATCGACGGTTACGGTGTCCTCGTCCTCCCCTCGTCGGGGCGCTACTTCCAGGTCCCCTACGGCGCGCTCGTCCCGCGGAACATCAAGAACCTGCTCGCAGCCGGACGCTCCATCCGCGACAAGATCTCCCACGCCTCGGTCCGCAACATGATGTGTTGCACGGTTTCCGGCCAGGGCGCAGGCGTCGCCGTAGCCACCTCGTCAAGGATGGCGTGCAAGCCGGCGAGGTCAACATCGACCACGTCCAGAAGGCCCTGGTGAGACAGGGAGTGCGTATTTCCTGACGGAGCATGCGCCTCGGTGGCCGCCTCCGCTGTCGTATAATCGAGCCCGCGAGCGGGAGTAGCTCAGTGGTAGAGCATTTGCTTCCCAAGCAAAGGGTCGCGGGTTCGAGCCCCGTCTCCCGCTCCAGATACGTTTTCTGCCCTGACTTCAGTGTTGGCTACTTCAACCTGCGCGGTTGGGGCGGTCTTGCGGATCAGGTTGACAGATGGGCTGGCGGCGAAGGCCAGCAATGTCGTGTTCTAATCGGCATGCAGCGGACATCTGACGAGGAAGTGGAGGCGCTCTACAGCCTCGTTACCGACGGCCATGACATCGACAACCAGGAGGCGATTCGCCTCAAGAGCAAGCTCGCTGACGAGTTTCGTAAACAGCTTACGATCGGCGCGCCGACAAATTCGGACGAGGCAGCGCTCAAGAGGCTCCGGCACCAGCTCCTTGACGACAAGGTTGTAGTGAAGCTCTTCTTGAAACATGCCCTTCACGCCAAACTCTACCTAGTACCGAGACGACCCGAACAATTCGGTCTATCTCCTGCTTGACGCTATTATACGAACATATGTGCTGATGTCAATACAGTAGGTCATACTATGGGCCTGCCCGTATAATCGCCCCCTCGTACACCGTCTGCTGAAGAACACGATCAGCGACGCCGGCGGCCCGAAAGCGTACGCCTTCTTCTCGGAACCCTGCATGAAGCGCCTGCCTCCGTCCTTCAACCTGCCGCGGCATAGCGAAGTCTACGAGTCGTTCGGCGAGATCAGGGGTGGTGTTCACGATCTGAAGCCCGTCGTCGAGGAGATGCGCGAGGCTCGCCGCGTATACATCGGCGCGGATGATGCTGATCTCGTTGGGATCTTTGAGGTGCCGTTTCCGCCGTCCATCGTCTGGCAGTACTTCGTCGATCCCGACAAACGCCTTCGCTGGCAGACAATGCAGACCTCCGTCAAGAACCAACCCAATGAGCGTGGCCGGCAAGGGGTTGGGTCGTCCAGTCACTGCGCGCACGGTGTTGGTGGTGATGTCCTGCGCGAATACTTGGACTGGCGTCCGTTCAGGTACTACACCCATCGCTTCACGCCGCTCCCGAACGGATTCGAGCTGGCGCCACCCGCGGTCGAAACCATTGAGTTCTTCCCTCGCGAGGACGGCGGTACACGGTTCACTGGCGTTGGCGGCTCCAGGATCGTGGCCCGGAGGCGCGCCAGCGGTTTGCGCCGTCGGCCGCAGCCATGCGGGCGGACGCACCGGTTGGGGCAGCGAGGCTCAGGCAAGCCATAGAGGAAGACGCCGCTGCGCTCGCGCTCGAGAATGAACACAATGGCCGGTAAGACGTCCCCGAAGTCCCCCGAAACCGCGAAGCCAGTGCTCCTCTCAGGCGGCAACCCAGAGATCGCGAAGGCCGATGGCGATGCCCCGGTCCAGGCATACATCGTGGCGATGCCAGGCTGGAAACTCGACGCAGGACGTCGTCTCGACGCGCTCATCGTTCGCACCGTGCCCCACGTGCGCAAGGCCGTGCGGTGGAACTCGCCATTCTACGGAGTCGAGGGCCAGGGCTGGTTCCTGTCGATCCACGTGCTGACACGGTACGTGAAAGTCACGTTCTTCGCCGGCACA
>DAINRO010000066.1:4201-13267 GCA_036741795.1 Chloroflexota bacterium | reverse complement strand
CGAGTGACGACGACTGCCTCCCCGATGGGCCGCCTCGTTGCCATCGTGATGCTTGCGCTGTTCGTAGGATTGGCGGCACAAGCTCTGCAGGGTCACGTCGAGACCTGGGTCAGCGTGGTGTCGATTGCGGCGGCGTTGCTGGCCGTGGGGCTGGCCGTCGGCCGGGTATTCGGGCAGGCGAGGCGGCTTGGCACGGCCGAGGATCCAGTGGAGATCCAAAGTGAGCTTGCGCGCTCGATTCTTCGCGAACACATCGTCTGCATCCTCGGGATGAGCGTGGTTCTGGCAACGCAACTAATCTCGACAATCTGACCAGGATCGGACCTGGCCTGTGAGATACTGACAGCATGAAACTGCGGATGCAGTACGCCACCACGAGCGATGGCGTTCAGATCGCATTTGGCACAGCTGGCAGCGGGCCGTGGATAGTGCGTGCGCCCAGCCTTCCCTTTACGCACGCCCAACTGGAGTGGGAGAACGGCAGCCGGTTCTTCGATAAGCTCGCCGCCAACTGGACCGTTGTCCAGTACGACCCCCGCGGCACCGGTCTCTCGGACCGGGGCATTGTTGATCTCTCAATGGACGCGCGCCTTCTCGACCTTGACGCCGTGGTCGAGAAGTTGGGAATCGACACCTTCGTCCTGCACGCCATCGGTTGGAACGGACCGATGGCGATCACGTACATCTTGCGCAATCCCGGCAGGGTGTCCCACCTGGTCCTCGACGACGCCCAGGCGCGGGTGCAGGACTTCATGAACGTGCCGCAGATTCGCGCGCTCGACCAACTGCGCGGGGACTGGGAGGCGTTCCTGGAATACCTGGTATTCACGCTCTATGGACTGGGGCGCGGCCAGGCCGGACCGATTATCGACTACTTCAAGCAGTGCGTGACCCAGGAAGGGGCGCAGCGCATCTTCGACGCCGTGGGAAGAGACGACGTCCGCGATTTACTCCAGGAAGTGCACATTCCAACACTGGTGATGCAACACTCCGGCATGTCCAGCCAGAACGTAGACACGGCCCGCGACCTGGCAGCCCGGATTCCGAACGCGAACCTCGTGGTCCTGGACGGCGGTGTCCAGGATGATACCGATAAGGTAATCCAGGCGATCGCGGACCTCCTCGGCACCGCGGCGGCGGGGGATGAGCATGGGCACGCGCACCCGCACTTTGGGCCCTCAGGCGTCCGCACGATCCTGTTCACAGACCTCGTGTCACACACGGAGATGATGCAGCGGCTGGGGGACGACGCCGGCCGAAACGTCCTGCGGGAACATGAACAGATCACTCGGCGTGTGTTGAAAGCACGTGGTGGGGACGAGATCAAGTCGATGGGCGACGGGTTCATGGCATCCTTCTCTTCGGTGGCCGGAGCCGTGGACTGCGCGATCGACCTGCAGAGAGCCTTCGCCGCCGGTGATGGGGAACCCCTCAATGTGCGGATCGGCCTCAATGCGGGCGAGCCGATTGAAGAAGGCGGCGACCTCTTCGGAGCGACGATCATCCTGGCATCACGAATCGCAGGACAAGCCGAGGGCGGCGAGATCCTGGCCTCGGATGTAGTGCGGGCGCTGAGCGCCGGCAAGGGGTTCCTGTTCGCGGACCGCGGCGAAACGATTCTACGCGGCTTCGAGGACCCCGTGCGGCTTTACCAGGTGAGGTGGCAGGACTAGCGGCGTAGTCGCCTCAACCTTGCCCGCATCACCTTCCTTACGTACGCTGACCCCATGGATTTCGCCATCGTGGGTGTGCCGCAAAGCGGCAAAACGACGCTATTCAACGCCCTGACCGCAGGCCACGGCAGCGCCGCCGGCGAAAGCGGGCGCGGGCAGGAACTTCTCGGGACGGTCAAAGTGCCGGACGAGCGGCTGGAGAAGCTCGCAGTCCTCGTCGGAGCGAAGAAAGTGACGCCGATCGAGATCCGGTTGCACGACCTTCCGGCTGTGTTTCACAAGGGCGCGGGACCTTCTGGCACGGCGTCTGAAACGATCGCTAGGGCGGATGCGCTGCTGCACGTCGTACGCGACTTTGACCGGCCCGACGCACCGCACCCTGAGGGCAGCGTAGACCCCGCACGCGACGTCGCGGCGTTCGACTCAGAACTGCTGTTCTTCGACCTCGGCGTCGTCGAACGGCGGGTGGATAAGTTGGACATCACCGTTCGGTCGGCGAAACCGGGCGAACGCGAGGCGGGCGAACGGGAGAAGGCGCTGCTGCTGCGGGTCAAGTCGGAGCTGGAATCGGACCGGCCCCTCAGGAACGTGATCACGGATCCGGCGGACGTCAAGGCGCTGGGCAACTATGGGTTCCTTTCACTCAAGCCGATGCTTCTTGTCGTAAATATCGGCGAGGACAAGGTTTCAGACCAGGAAGCCATCGCCTCGGACTGGCAATCGCGAATGGGAGCTGAACGTACGCGCGCGACAGCAATCTGCACGAAGCTGGAGGCGGAACTGGCCGAGCTGCCGGACGATGAAGCAGCGGAGTTTCGCCGGGAGATGGGCGCGCCGGAGGGCGGTACGGACGTCGTGTTGGGCGCGGCGCGCGAGTTGCTGGGTCTCGTCACTTTCTTCACGGCGGGCGAGAAGGACACGCACGCATGGACCGTCCCTGAAGGAGCGAGCGCGCTGCAGGCGGCGGGCCGCATCCACACGGACATCGAGCGCGGCTTTATCCGGGCTGAAGTGATCGCCTGGGACAAGCTCCTGGAGTTCGGCACGCACGCCGAGGCTCGCAAGCACGGCCAGCTGCGCCAGGAGGGTAAGACTTACGTCGTGCAAGAAGGCGACGTGATCAACGTCCTGTTCAACGTTTGAGCGCTTGCCCTTCGTGTTAACCCACGCCTGACCGGGGCGTTCTACCTGACGACAAAGTGTAAGTCAGGAGGACAGCACCATGGGTCAGTTTGATATGTCTGCGGAGAGGCTTGGATTCAGCGCGGACGCGATCACTCCATCGACGTTCCTGGCAGCGCTCGCGGAAGGCCTTACGCTGTTCTTCTTCGTGTTCATCGGCTGCGGCACGATCGTGCTCATAGGCGGCGCCGCCGAACCCGCTGGTCTTGTCGGCATCTCGCTGGTCTTCGGCCTCATGATCGCCGTGCTCGTCAGTGCCACGGCAGGAATCTCAGGCGGCCACGTGAACCCGGCCGTAACCGTCGCTATGGTCATCACTGGCAGGCTCAAGCTTGGACCTGGCCTCCTCTACATAGTCTTCCAGCTCATCGGGGCTGTTCTCGGTGCGGCGTTGCTGCAGGTGGTGCTTGTCGACAGTATCGAAGGTGGGCTTGGCATCACAACCGTTAACGACGCAGCCGTCGATGGAACCGTCGCAGCGGTAATCGTGGAAGCAGTCTTAACTTTCCTGCTGGTCTTCACGATATTCGCCGTGGCCGTCGATTCGCGCGGGCCGAAGGTGATAGCACCACTGGCTATCGGTCTCGCTGTGTTGGTCGATCACTTCGTCGGCGTCAACCTGACTGGCGCATCAATGAACCCTGCGCGTTCGTTAGGTCCGGCGCTCGTGACTGGAGAGTGGGACGACCAGTGGGTTTACTGGGTTGGACCGCTGATCGGCGCCGCTCTCGCTGCGCTGCTCTACGTGGGAGTTTTCCTCCGCCTCGCCGAAATGTCGGACGAACCAGAGAGTTCCGAACCAGCCAACGCCGGGTAACAACCTAAATACGCGCGCGTCTCCCTCTATAGCTCCGCCTATAGGGCGTAGCTATGGGGGCTATGCAGAACCGTTCCGCGACAACCAATTCAGAGCACCTGCCGACACCGACCGAGGTGCTGGCAGACGTCTTTGCGTTACGGCGTAGAGTTTACGTTGGCGCCTACATTGCCGTTTATCTTGCGCTCCTGGCATATGTTCCGCTTGGATTTACGGCGCTGCAGCTCGGAGTTGTGGCACTTGTAAGCACGGTCATCACGGGGACGTTCATTCACGTCACCTTCATACGCATCATCCAGGCGAGTAAGCGCGCCACTTATCCGCCCTTGATGATGGTGCGTACATCCGAGAATGCCACCTGGAACGAGGCGGCGAAGAGCATTCTCGCTCTCTCCAGCCATTTGCTGGCCCCTGACGCCGCGTTTATAGCAGTTACGTCGCCTGGAGGCGACCTCGTCGTGACAGACGTTATTGGTATGAGCGACGAGGCCGCCACGGACCGATTGCGGCGCCACGAGCACTTGATACAGGCCGCGCTGGGTGGGCGCTACCCGATGGAGATTCCGTCCGCCGTTGGTGACATTTGCGAGGTGGCCGTTCCGCTGCTGGCGGGACGAAGGCCCGAGGGACTGCTGTACCTCGGTGGGCGCAAGGGTAATGGCGACCTCCGCGACCGTTTATTGCTGGCCAACATCGGGAGCGCCGCAGGGCTCTCGCTCGAGACGATGCGCAGTCGCGAAATGCTGGTGCAGAAGGAGTCGCGGCTGAACAGCGTCATAAACGGCGCCCCGGTCGTCTTGTTCGCGGTCGACCGCACCGGAACCATGACGTTCATCCAGGGGCACGGCATGGAGCAATTCGGGATCGAGTCGGAGCAGATCCTTGGGCGCACAGCAGACGACGTCTTCGCCAGCTACCCGCAGATTATCCAGAGCTTCCGGCGCGCATTCGCCGGCGAGGAGGTCACTTCAACGAACACGATCGGCATAAACGAACAGCAAGTGACCTACGAATACAGGTTGGCGCCGGAACGTGACGAACGAGGGCGTGTGACAGGAGTCATTGGCGTAGCGAACGACATCACAGAGCGGCGCCGTGCGCAGGACGCTCTTAGCGAGAGCCAACGCGCCCTGGAGACCCTTGTGAGCAATCTCCCAGGGTTCGCGTACCGTTGCCGTAACGACGCTGACTGGACGATGGATTACGTCAGCGCCGGTGTCGAAGATGTCACTGGCTACGCTCCCGAGGAGCTAATCGCGGGCAACCCCACGACGGTCGGAGAAATGATCCATCCGGACGACCGGGACATGGTGTGGCAGGGCGTGCAGGCTGCCGTCGACGCGCGCGAGAGCTTCTTGCTCGAATATCGCCTGGTGGCCCGGAGCGGGGAGATCGTGTGGGTGTGGGAGCACGGCCAGGCAATCCTGGATGACGACGGCGAAATACTGGCGCTCGAAGGATTCGTTAGCGACGTCACGGAGCGCAAGCGGGCAGAACACGAACTGGCTGCCAGCGAGGAACGCTACCGCGATCTCTTCGAGAACGCACGGGATGCGGTGTACACGTATGACCACAAGGGATTCCTCGTGGAATGCAATGAGCGCTGGACCCAGATGACGGGCTACTCACGCGACGAACTCATGGAGATCAGCATCTGGAAGCTGGTCGCGCTGGATTTTCACGAAACCTCGGTCCAGGGTCTGACCCAGGCTTACAACGGCACTGACACACCGTATGAAATCGAGATCCTGCGAAAGGACGGGTCACGCCTGCCGATAGAGGTGGCCATGCGCATTGTTCTGGGCAGCAATGGCAGGATCAAGTGGGCGCAGGGCATAGCCCGCGATGTGAGTGAACGGAGGCAGGCAGAGGACACGATCCGGAGGCTTGCCTACAACGACCCGCTAACAGGATTGCCAAACCGGGCACTGATGGAGGACCGACTCGAGGTCGCGCTAGCGCACGCCAGGCGCGATGGGAAGGACATGGCCGTCATGTTCCTCGACCTGGACCACTTCAAGGTCGTGAATGACACCCTGGGCCATAGCGCCGGTGACCGGCTACTTCAATCCGTCGCACGTGATCTGACGGCAATCGTTCGCGACGGAGATACTGTCGCCCGCGTCGGTGGAGACGAGTTCGCCATCATTCTTCCGTCAATAGATGCCATCGAGAACGCCACCGATGTCGCAGAGCGAATCCTGGGGGCGCTCCGCTGCGAGCGAACGATCGAGAACCGCGAATTCAGGACCACCGGGAGTATTGGAATCACGACGTTCCCGGGGGACGGCGACGATGCGGCAACCCTCCTTCGGAACGCCGATACAGCCATGTACCGCGCCAAGGACCACGGGCGCGACAACTACCAGCTGTACACGGCTTCAATGAACGACCGGGTGGTGGAACGGCTGGCCCTTGAGAACGACCTGAACCACGCGATCGAACGGAACGAGTTGACCCTGTTCTACCAACCGATCGTCGACTCAAGAGACGGCACGCTACGGGGCGCAGAAGCGCTGCTTCGCTGGATGCACCCCGAACGAGGCTGCGTGCCACCGGACCAGTTCATACCGTTCGCCGAGGAGACAGGCCAGATCGTGCAAATCGGGGAGTGGGTCCTGCGGCGCGCATGCGAACAGTTGCGGGAATGGGATGTCGCGGGCTACCGGTTGGACCGCATGGCTGTGAACCTATCGGCGCGTCAGGTGCAGCAGGAAGACCTCGTCAGCCGGTTGACGGAGATCGTGGCGCAAACACAGATATCACCACACGCCCTGCAGTTGGAGATCACCGAGGGCGCTGTGTTGCGAGACGAGGACCGGATCGTTGCCGCGCTCGCTGACATACGCCGGATGGGCGTTGGGATTGCCCTGGACGACTTCGGCACAGGCTATTCGTCACTCACCTACTTGAAGCGCTTTCCGATTGACGCCGTGAAGATCGACCGGTCATTCGTGCGGGACCTGGAAAAGGACGCCAGCGATGCGGCAATCGTGTCCACGGTGATCGCCATGGCGGAAAACCTCCACCTGCGCGTGATCGCGGAAGGAGTGGAGACGGAGGCGCAATTGGCATTCCTGCGAGACCGGAAGTGCCACGAGTTCCAGGGGTACCTCGTGTCGCCTCCAGTTCCGCCCGAGGAGTTCGAGAGGTTTCTGCTGGCCCGCGATCGGACGCCCGTAGCGTCCGACATCGAGTCCGGCACGCCCGCAGCCTAGGGACGCCAGACCTGCGGTGGCTTCCCCTGCATCAACTGGCCGATTGACCAGAGTTCGATGCGCCACGGCGTCAGCTTGAGCAGGCCGTACTCCGGGTCCTCCACGCCACCTCGCCAGATCATCTGCGGGTCGTATCCAAGCGGCGGCGGCGTGTTCTTGTACAGGTCCCAGACCCGCTGTTTCTCCGCGGGGTCGTCTTCCCACTCCGCCTTCGCTTCGATGTATATCTGCTCGTGGACCGGGTCCCAGTAGGTGAACGAGGTCATGGGATTGTTCGCGAGGTGCTTCTCCTTGAGGGAATGGCGCCCGGTCGCGATATAACCGGTCGACCCCTCCCAAATTGGGTGGATGACCCGCGTCCTGGGACGGCCTTTACGGTCCACTGTGGCCATGGTGCACCAGACCGTGCGGGCGATCCGGCGGTGGAACTCCGCCTCAATCTGGGCAAAGTCCTCCACGAATTCCGTGGGCTGGCGAGCGGGTGCATCGTCGGTCATGAGTACTCCTTCAGCGGTGATGGTCGCGATGTTATCCCAGGGCGGACATCACGCCAATCTATTCCACGTACACGCGCGAAATCACTGGGAACGTCGTGATGTAGACGTCCCGGTTCCAGCCCACCGCTGGAAAGACCACGGACTGCAGCGGGCTGTTCACCGCGACCCGTCCCTTCTCCTCTCCTGTCTCGATGTCCAGCACCACGCACTGCTCCGTGCCACGTTCGTGGTCGAAGTCGTGGCTCACCAACTCGCCGGTATCCGGGAAGAGGATCATGTGCCCGGCCTGGTTCTGCTCCCGCTGCCAGATCGATTCCGCGTTACCCGGGTCGCCGTACCGCCAGGCGGTCACTACGCCGTTGCCACTGTCGTAAGCGACGGCGATGTTGCGCGAGGCATCGACGACCGGCGGGTTGGCGATGATCCCACCGGACTTGCCGCAGACCTCGAGGAATTCCGGCTCCGGGCCCGCCGTGTCCAGCGGGACGCGAATAAGGTGCAGCGGCGAGGAGGGAGTTCCCTTGCCTCGGAACGACGGGCCGAAGGCGTTGGTGCCTTCACCATCATCCAGGAACCACGCGGAGCCATCGACGAGCACAACATCCCAGCCGAAGGTCTGGCCCTCGAAGATCAGGTATTTCGTGGTCCATCCCTCGTCCAGCAACAGCAACGCGCTCGCGGCGTCCCAGCGCAGGCGCATCGCGTGCCGGTCGCCGATCACGTAAACCAGGGGAGTGCCGTCCGGCGCGACATCGGCCGACAGTCGCGCGATAGAACCTTCCGGCAGTTCAAAGCGCGCGATGATCTCAAGATGCTCCGGTTCCAGGACCACCAGCTCCGAGCCGCGCATCCCCTCGGGCAGCGCGTTTACGCCGGAGCCGCCGCCGAAGTCCTTCATCACGAGGTTCCCGTCCGGCAGGATGAGCAGTGAGTTGTACGGGCGCTCACGCGGCAGCTCACGCGCCGCCACGGGTTGGCAGTCGGCGTCCAGACGGTGGCACCAGCGTCCGTAGGTGACGTAGAGGTCGCCGTTGGCGTGAACGGCGATCCCGCCCGGCCAAAACGGCCCTCCCCTGAGGTCAGGCGATCGGCGCACCGTTGCCAGGTACTCGGGATTGATGCGCTCCACCCAGGCCGTCGTCTCGCCGATGCCCGGCGGAGAATTGCCCTGGACGTAGACCTCGCCCGGATCCCGCAGCACGGGCATGCAGGACATCACCAGCAGGCGGCTTGTCGCTGCCAGTCTCTCACCGGGCTGAAGATTGAGGCCTAGTCCGCCGTCGGCGCGGACCTGCGTGCGGCGCGGGCCGCCGTCCTCGCCGGGCCACGGGCTGTGCCAGTAACCGGCCAGTGATGGGTCGCGCGTCACTCTTGCCAGCGGACCTCGTAGAGCCTGACCGGGTCCTCGAACCCCTTGAGGGCGCGGTCACCGCGGTCGTTGAAGAGGAATCCCTTGCCTGCTGCCAGTTCCCGCACGACGTTCGAGACGAGGATCTCGCCGCCGTTCGCCTCGGCGCAGACTCGCGCCGCTAGCTGGACGGACGTGCCGTAGAGGTCCTGCTCCTCCGCCACCGGCTCCCCGGCGTTGAGGCCAATGCAGACACGCAAGCCGTCGTCGTCGGCCAGGGCTCGCTGAATCGCGATCGCGCAGTCCACGGCGCCGCGCGCCGAGGCGAACG
>DAINRO010000066.1:0-4101 GCA_036741795.1 Chloroflexota bacterium | reverse complement strand
GGGCTCGCTGAATCGCGATCGCGCAGTCCACGGCGCCGCGCGCCGAGGCGAACGACGCCATGATGCCGTCGCCTGTGTGCTTGATCTCGGAGCCAGCGTGCGCCTTCAACGCTTCGCGCACTATCGTATTGTGCTGGCGGACGTGGTCCTGGGCGCGGTCGTCCCCCAGTTGCTGGGTCATGGCCGTGGAGCCTTCCATGTCAGTGAACAGGATGGTCACCAACCCTGAGCGCGGTTCGGATTCGGCCGCTTTCTGCGCATCCTTCGTGGGATCGCCGATGAAGTCCGTAACCGCCCTGGTGAAGACCTCGTTCGCAGGTTCACCGGGCAATAGCAGGTGATTGTTGCTCTCCAGCGGCACGAAGCGCGCGCCCGGAATCATCGAGGCGATCTCCCGACCGCGCTCGAACGGCACAGCCAGGTCTCCGCGTGAGTGCAGCACGAGGGTTGGTGTCTTTACCTGCGGCAAAAGGTCACGGACGTCCGTACCCGCGGTCTCACTGAGGACCGCAATCACCGTCTCGGCAGACCCCGAAGCCCGCTGCAGTTCGTTAAACCAGCGGATCATCTCGATGTCGGCATCGGGCATGAACCTGTACGTCCACAGCTGGCGGAACGCCGGCGTGTCCTTCCCCCAACCGGGCTTGATCGTGGCGAGCATGGCCTGGATCTCCTCGACTTCCTCCTTCGCCGTGGGCATCGGCATGTGGGCGAAAGTCCCGAGGAGTATGAGGTGACTGACCCTCTCCGGGTTCTGAACAGCGTACTTAATCGCGGTCGGTCCGCCCTCTGACGCAGCCGCGATAGCGAACCGCTCGAGACCGGCATCGGCAACCACGGCCTCGACATCCTTGATCTTCGAATCGAGGGAGAAGCTGGTAACATCGCGGTCGGACAGCCCCCAGCCCCGGGCGTCGTACCGGTAGTAGCGATAGCGCTGCGCCAGGCTGGCGTGGACGAAGTTCTCACCACCCGGCATCTTCGACCACCACTCCAGGTGGCTAACCCAGCCGTGGACGAACAGCAGCGGATAACCCACACCGCTGGCGCCGTAGGCTATACGCACCCCATCAGACGTCTTGCAGAAGCGGATATCCTGTTCCATCACTCGTCCCTCCGCGTCCAATCATACCCGCAGGCCCTCACTGCGCCCCCGCTGCTCATCTAGGTCTCCAGGTCTTCGAAGTGTGTGAGTTCCTTCACCTTGTGAAAACGTTCGAGGATCTCATCCCATTGCAGGCGTTGTAGTCGGCGGGTGCCGAAGTCCTCCACGCAAAAGGAGCCCATGACGTTTCCGAAGACGGCCGCCCGGCGCAGCACTGCGTCGTCGATCACCGGGTTCTGGGCGAGATAGCCGAAAAAGCCACCCGCGAAACTGTCGCCGGCGCCCGTAGGATCGACTTCATCAACCTCCAGCGGATACGTGGGCGCGGCAAAGACGTCCTGCCCGTTAAACAGCAGGGAGCCGTGCGCGCCCCGGGTCGCCACGAGCATTGCCGGTCCCATCTCCCCGATCGAGGCAGCAGCCTTCCGCAGGTTGTACTGGCCCGACAGTTGGCGCACTTCCGAATCGTCGAGCTTCAGGACGTCGACGTGCCTTAATACCTGGCGGAGGTCATCTGGCGTGGTTTCGATCCAGAGGTTCATCGAGTCGAGACCCACCAGTCGCCTCGATTCCACCTGGTTGATCACCTCCAGTTGCAGGCCAGGGTGGATATTGCCCAGGTAGACGATATCGGGGTTCTTGTGGGACTCGGGCAGACTGGGGCGGTAGCTTTCAAAGACGTTTAGCTCCGTGAACAGGGTTTCGCGATTGTTCAGGTTGTGGCTGTACTCCCCGCCCCATCGGAACGTCTTCCCCGCCGCGCGCTCGACGCCTGCCAGGTCGATTGGTCGGCCGGCGAAGACCCGCATCTGCTCCTCACCGAAGTCGTCCCCGACGACACCCACGAGGTTCACGTCCGTGAAGAAGGACGCGGACACGGAGAAGTGCGTCAGCGCACCCCCGACGATGTCGTTCGCTTCGCCGAACGGCGTCTTTATCGTGTCGAAGGCGATCGACCCTACGGCCAGTATTGACATGTGTTTCTCCTCAATTCGCGTTCATTCCCGCCAACTCACCTCGTACACGCGCACGGCATCCTCGAATCCCTTCGGCACGAATTCGCCCCGGTCACTGAACAAGAAACCCTTGCCACTGCAGAGGCTCCTCACGTTGTCGGAGACCAGTATTTCCCCGCCCTCAGCTCGCGCCGCGATCCGCGACGCCAGGATTACGGTTGAACCGAACAGGTCGCCGTCCTCCTCGATCGGCTCGCCGGCGTTGAGACCGACGCGCACGTGGAGCGGCTCGTCGGCGATATCCGTGTGCTCGGCGAACGCCCGCTGCAGGGCGACGGCGCAGCCCACCGCCTTCGTCACGCTTCCAAAGGAGGCCATGAATCCGTCGCCCATAGTCTTCAACTCGGTGCCACCGTTCGCGGCCAGCACCTCCCGAGTGATCCGCTCGTGCTGGCGGAGAACCTCCCGGCCCTTCGCGTCGCCGAGGCGGGTCATCATGTCGGTGTGGCTGACGAGGTCCGTGAACAATATCGTCCGGAGACCGCCGATCGTCGTGTCGGCACCAGGCGACTGCGTGGTGCGAGGAGGCTGTGGGACCTCCAGTCCCAGGAAGTCCGCTATGTAGTTGAGGTTTGGCATCCCAATTCCGAGCTGGTCCGCCGTAACCAGGTGTGCGTCCGGTATCCCGGCGGCGATTCTTCTCGCTACGCTAATCGGCAAGTAGTCCTCCAGAACGCGGTGCACAACCAGCGTCGGCGCGGCGACCCGTGGCAGCGTGTCCGTCAGATCGATCGCGCGGTTCGCGTCGCGGAACGCGATCAATGCTTCTGGCTCGACCGAATCCTTGATCAGTTGAGCGAGCTCGACCGTCTGGTCGCTGACACCCTGTGTCAGCCGTACCGCCATAGTCTCCACTACGTATGTCCACTGGTCTGCCGTCACGTTTTCCAGGGCGGCGACAAACTTCATCCGCGGGCTGATCCTGTACAGCTCATCGCCCGAAACGTACGCGCCATCCAGGACCATCTTTGACACACGGTCAGGGTGCTCGGCCGCGTATTCAATCGCTGCAAGTCCGGCGTGAGCGCCGGCGTACAACACCACCTCGCTCGCGCCCAATTGAGCGATGACGGCCTCAAGGTCACGCACCCTTCCCCCGAGGCTGAAGTCCGCCTGCTCCCGGTCGGACAAGCCGGACCCGCGTCCGTCGTACAACGTCACCGTGTAACCGGTAGCTAACGCCGAGATCGCTTCCCGCCGCAGCCTCCAGGTCGTGGGTATGTGCGATGTGAAGATGCCGCTAACCCAGACCAGGTGCGGGCCAGCGCCCGTGGTGGCGTAGGCAATGTTGACGCCATCGCTCGTCGTGCAGTACTGGATACGCGGCGTCTCGTTCATCGTGCCGCTAATTCTAGCGGGTCACGGAGCGCCGTCGAGAAATGACGTGAACCCTGAAGGAGCGTGCGGCCCGATGCACATTTGCTCCAGCGCGCCGATCCCCTCCTGCCCGTCCATTCGCGCTCGGACGAGCTGCTGGATGTGCACGCTGTCCAGAGCCAGCTCGTTGATGTCCTCGGTCTTCCACGACTCGCCGGCGATTTCCAGCTCGCCTTTCCAGCGGCCGTGGTTCCACTCCGGGTGGGTGTAGCCGATCCCCTTCATCCTGAAGCACATAATGGGCTCAAGCTCCATCGTGTGCCGCTCACCGCTGCGTTCAACCAGAGTGACCTTCGCGGCGGCGGCGCGGCGCGTCCCCTGGACGTACGCGATGTCGTGGGCGACCGCTGCCATTTTCTTCGTGCCGGGGTCCTCGACGCCGGGGATAGCTGCGGGGTCCTCGTAGGCGGGGAGGATGGCGCCATCCTGGTGCCACGCGTGGCCGTCCTCGTGCTCCATCACACCGAAGTGCGTGGCCTTGTCCGGCCAGTTGATCGGCGCCCAGGCGAAGTAGAACTGGGGGATGCGTGCCATTGGCGGGCCGCCCGTCTCCTGCTCGCCGACGGGCCGCACGCCCCACGAGCGGTCTTTTGTGCCGTATGT
>DAINRO010000065.1:0-13401 GCA_036741795.1 Chloroflexota bacterium | reverse complement strand
ACTCCAGCGTCAGGTCGTCGCCGCTGTTCAGTCCACCCTTGAGCGTCTGGCCGCCTGCCCTGCCAGACTTTAAGGCGTAGAGCTGTAGGTTGACCTCCGTCTCGTCGTTGCCAGCGTCGTCGGTGACGAGTCCCGCTCCGGCGTCCGTGTCCACGATGTTGAGGCCCGTCCGTGCCGTCTGGGCAGAGCCGTTCTCGCGTATCTCGTGACCGCCGCCACCACCCGCGCCAAGCTCCTGTAGTGCCGCCTCCACTTCCGTGCCCGTGAAGTAGCCGCCCGCGTCCACGATGGACACCGCACTGGCGTCGTGCGCGTCTGTCGTGTCCGCCAGGTGTGCTTCGGCGTCGGACTGTAGTTCGGCCAGCGCGTCCTCGACGTTATCGGCGGTGAAGTCGTTAGCCGTGTCAAGGATGCTGATAGCCGAGGCGTCGTGGGCGTCGGAGGTGTCCGCGAGATGTGCGGGGAGACCGCTCGGCCCACCGATTAGCTGCCACCCCGTAGACCCGTCCGTGTTCATGTACAGGTCGTCGTTGGTGGAGTCGGCATACAGTTGACCGAAGTTGGACGTGTGGCTCGGCACCCCCGCGCCGTTCTGTATCTTGCCGTGCATCGCGTCTACGGCGTCGGTGCCCGAGATGGTGCCGTTGCCGTAGTAGGTAAACAGCCCTGAGCCAGAGTCCACCTGCACGTTGGTGTCGGACGGTGTGTTGGGGCCGATGACCGACCCCGCCGCGATGATCCCCGTGATGTCTACGGAGCCGTTGTCCTCCATGTGGTTCCCGATGATGTTGAGCTGGGCGCTATCGGCACACTTGATGTACGGGTTCGTGCTGCTGACGGGGAAGTAGCTTCCGGTAACGCGGATGCAGGGAACGTCGCCCGCGCCCGCGCCGTGATCCTGCACGTAGATCGCGCCGTTGGAGCCAGGTGCTCCGAACCCAAAGTTTACGAAGGATGGATGGGCAACCCCATTGGATACGTTGATGGTGAAGAACGTCCCGGTAGCCGCCCTCCCGCCGACGAACACGATGTTGTTCCCGACGCCGCTGCCGGTCCATGTGATTGTGCCCGTTCCCGACTCGAAGTTGACTCCGTAGAAGTAGATGCCGTTCAGGATGTTGCCGCTGGCCCACACCATCGTGCCGCCGATCTTCCCCCCGACGAACGCGAGGTTGTCGGGCGTCATGCCGCTCGCGATATGGAACCCTTTGATTAGGTCGCACTCGATGAAGGAGGAGTGGGTGCAGTCCATCTCCACCTTCTGCTCAAACTCGCAATCGAAGAACATCGCGTGGACGTCCGATGCGGTGCCGAGGAGGGAATAGAAACCCTCTTGCCCCCGGAACGTGATGCCGTGGAAGGTGTACTGCTCGCTCGATATGTGTCCGCCGTCTATTTCTAGCGCGTTCCCGCTCCCGCCCGCCTCCGGCCCCCAGCGAGTACGCCCCCGGCCTGCACCATAGAAGTCGATGGCGTTGTCAGTGTTGGACGGGAGCAATACCTCCTCCGGGTAGTCCCCACCGCAGATGTAGATCGCCATCCCAGCGTCGGCCGCGTTGTTGGCGACGGCATCGTCTACCGATCCCTGGATCGTGGGGTAAATCTTGAACGTGCAGCCCGTGGCGTTCGACACCTCGAATCCCTCTGGCCCGTCCCAGCAATCTGAGGTGACGTGCGTGGCCATGCAGTCCGTTCCGCCGCCCGCTCGGACGTTCCGGTGGATGTGGCCTTCTTCCGCCAGGTTCCGCGTCTCGGTATTGCGCGGGAACTTGTCGTAGGCTTCGGACGTTACTTCGTCAACGTCAAGGATCTTCTGCCACTGACGCTTCTGCTCGACGGTAAGGTTCTCGACCTTCGCGTCCACCTTGCCGACCGCCCGGTCGATCGCGGACTGTATCTGGCGTTCGCCAAACTCGTCACGTAGACGCTGTGCTGCTGATTGGGCCTCGGCGACGATCTCGCGGACTTGTGCCGCTTGCTCGCGGGTTAGGCGTTGATCTGCCATCGCTCATAGACCACTTCGATGCCTTCGGCTACTTCGTTGACCGCCGTGATGTAGGCGGTGTGGGTCTCGTTCGTGAACGGCTCCCGGATCGTCACCGGGCCCGCGTTCTTGAGCTTGCGAATGATCTTGGCGGTGTCGAACCGTGACCGCTTATTCCGCACGTTCTGGGGCGTCAGCACCACCCTCATCACGTCCGCGGTCCTCGCGTACACCACTATGCGGAGAATCTTGGGATCGGTGGCGTCATGGTCGCCCGTTCCGGTAGCGGTCAGCCGGAGCCTCAGCCGCCGTCCGGTGTCGGTTGTCCCGACCGTCCAGTTGATGTTGTTTGCCTGTGTAGTGGTGAACGGAGAACCGACCGACTCCACGGAGCCGGAATCGCGGTACGCCTTGAGTTGCCACGACACCTCGCTGGCTCCGGCCTCCTGTTCAATGAAGGCGTAGCGGAACTGCTTGGTTACTTCCGGTTCGCCGAAGTCGATCTCCGGCCCGTACCATTCGTAGGTCGCGGTGCTGGCCGCTCCTCGTACCCCACCGTTGGGAGAGCCGTCCGATCCGAGCTGGATGTAGGCGATGCGGTCCTGCCCTGGCTCGCTCCACCAGAGCTTGTACGCCTCGTCGACGTGAAGCGACCTGATCTCGTTCGCCCGCTTGACGAGAGTGTGGATGATTAACGGGTGGCCGGAAGGGTGTGGCCCCAACTGACAGGCCAGGATTTGGGCGTAGTTGTCGTTGGTGTCGTCGGTGTAGATGAAGTACAGCCACTCGCCGGCGAACGTGCCGCCGTAGTGGGAGAGCTTGATCGGAGGCGAGATGTTCGGAACGGCGTAATAGCCTTTGATGCTCTCCGGCCCCGCCATCCTGACCCTCGACAGCCCTATCACCCGGTAGAGTCCGTAGATCGAGGGGTAGAACACAATGTCACCAAAGGCGAACGTGCCCATCATGTTGCGCGGGTTCTGCGCGACGGTGTTGGAGTCCGAGATTGGACTCTGGAGCGGAATAACGGCCCACGAGTTGCCTGTAATGTCGAAGGTGAAAAGCCCGTCCTGCTTGGCGATGTAGACGATTCCCCCAGCGTTGGTGCCACCGAGAGCGGACATCGTGTTCCCGACCCTGTGGCCGGGTGACGGCGCCCAGTTTGCGGCGTCCAGAGGCCCGTCGCCAGAGGCGTTCGATTCGCAAAGCTGGATGTAACGTTCTTCGGTGTGCCGTAAGAGCCGAGTAACGCCGTCAACAGACGTGATTACAAGAAGCAGGTCTACCGCTGACGTCATGGTGTCGATGTTCGTCCACGTATCGGCGCCCGTAGTCGCTACGCATGACGTCAGTTGCTTGAGCGCGTGTGTCGAAGCCTGGTCAAAGCACCCAAAGCAGGTGTACCAGAACCCCTCGAACTCGGCCGGCCTGCCAGCGTCAAGGTTGGACGAACTCGTCACCGTCACGTCGAGGGGCTGCGAACTGCCGGTGATCCTCGTATCCGCTACGGGGTCGAACTTCGTCAGGCGGATCGTGTCGGCGTCGATGGCGCAGTAGAAGTACAGCCTTCGGTCGCCCGCCGTGTTCCGCGTCTCGAAGAACACGCCCGTCTCGTTGGCCGGGATGTCTCCCGCAGCCATCGCTATCGTCGTGACCTTCGGCCCTAACCGTAACCCGCGTCCCGTGGTGTCGATGTTCTCGGTGAAGTATTCACCGCCGGGTGTCTGCTGGGTCGTCTCCCCCATCCCGAACGATGGCTGCTGGAAGTCCCGCGACCACTTCAAGTCACGTCCCAACGCGACCGTCCCGTAAATCGGGCCGTTGGCGTCTTTCGCCAGGTAGTACGTTTTGGAGTCGATCTGGACCGTCTCGCGGTCAGGCTTGCCGGGTGAGGTCAACGCATCACCGCCGCGATCCGCTGTGGCGTCTGCCTGCTAACCGGCTCACCCAATCCGAACTGCTTGACGCCGGCGCGGTACTGCGCCTCGCCCCTGAGTGCTTCACGGACGTAGTTGGCGCGGTCCTCCTCGTCGCACGTCAGGGAGAGTCTGCGGCAGAGTTCGCCGTACACCCCCATCACGACCATATCGACTTGCTGAGAGGTCAGTGGCACGGTGTTTGCGGTCGTCCCCGTCCCATCGGTGCCGTAGTCGTATGAGACGGCTGTGACGGGCTTCCTCGCGACGATGAAGGGACGGTAGCCGGAGGGGCAGTCTACGTGAACCCTGACCTCGTTAGTGCCAGCCCAATCTTCCCGGTCGAACGACCACGGAAGCGGGATTCCTTCTGAGCGGTTCGCGATGTAGTCCATGTCGCCGCCGATTGACCCGTCACCGATACGGTAGCCCACAATCTTGATGACTTGCTGCCTCATGGAAATCCACGACGGCAAGATGTAGGAGTACCGCCCCAACACCCATGTCTGGAACTGATCCCAGAACGATTCGTCCGTGTCGGCGACGGACATCAACCGGGCCTGCATCGAACGGCACCCCGAAGGGGGAGTCCACTGGATCACCATCTCCTGCCAGTCGGTCAACGTCACCGCCGCCGTCTCGTCTATCGTGGCGGTGTTCGTCACGTCGATCAGCCTGAGCCGTGCCGAGTCCCCGTCCGTGACGGCGCACAGCGCAGCGGTGACGTATTGCAGATTGGGATTGCAGGAGAAGTTGGCAAGCGGGAAGGCGTACCCGTTCGCCGCGGTCGCCGCCACTTTGAGTACCTGCGCCCCGTCCATGAGGGGCGAGGTGGCCTTAGTCAGCGTCCCGCTGGAGTTGGACCACATTCCCGTGATGGTTGCGGTGGACTCCATATCGTTGTCGTCGTTGACCAGGAGTTGCGCTGACAAAGGGAAGTGGGTCGGAACCCACAATTGTCGCAGGAAGTCGTTGGCGATGGTGTCGATCTCGTCCGGGTGGAACAGTTCGTGGATCTCGTAGGTGTCGCCTGCCGCTACGGCAGCGGTGAACACGGACGGGACGGTGAACGTGCCGGAGGCGGCGGTGTAACCACCTTCGGAGATTTGCCGCACCTGGGGCTGAGGCGCTGCACCGTCAGTCGAGGTGGCGATCTTGATCCAATGGTGGTCGAAACGGTCAGCCGTAGCCCCTGAGAGGGCGTGGCCGCTGTCCACGACCGTACTGGTAGAGCCGCCCGTGGCCGTGCCGCGGATGGGTCTGCGTCCAGCGTAGAGCTTGTCGCACACCCGCTGCCGGATGGTTATGAAATTTGTGCTGGCCATCGCTCACCTCGGGTATAAAAAAACACGGCCCGAAGGCCGCGTTGCGTGAATGATTCGGTTGTTCAGTAGCCCTTTGGCTTTTTGTTCCCCTTCTTCCCGCCCTTGCGTTTACTCATACCAGCACCCCACCTTTCATCATGTCGATCAGCTCCTCGAACGTTGTCTCAGCACGCCATCCCAATGACCTTGCGGCCTTTGCCGGGTTCGCGGCGAGATAGTTCACGTCGTTGGGCCGCTCCTCCAGTTCGGAGGACAGAACCCATTGGCCCCAATCGTCACCGTAGGCCGCCTTGCAAAGATCGCCGATGGTGTGGGTCTTGCCCGTAGCGATCACGTAATCGTCCGGCTTGTCCTGTTCTGCCATGAGGATATACGCCTTCATGTAGTCCTCGGCGTATCCCCAGTCCCGCGCCGAGTTGATGTTGCCGAGAGTGACCCGCTCCCGCCTGCTCGCAGCGTCCGTCACCTTGCGAGTAACGAAGTGCGCTGGCCTTCGTGGTGACTCGTGGTTGAACGAGATCGCGCACGAGATGTGCATCCCGTAGGACTCGCGGTAGACCTGGCACAGATGGTGAGCCGCCACCTTCGACACTCCGTAGGGCGAGGCAGGGGCGAACGGGGTTGTCTCGTCTGCCGGCGCCGTCAGCGTCCCGTACATCTCGGACGTAGACGCCTGCACTACTCGCGCTCGCGGGGAGTATTGCCTGACGGCTTCAAGGACGTTGAGAACCCCGACAGCGTTGGTGTCCATGTAGAGCTTCGGGGATTGCCACGAAGTCCCGACGAACGACTGTGCTGCGAGGTTGAACACCCAGTCCGGCTCCACGTCGCGCACGATGTTCGCCATCGCTACGGAGTCGGTGATGTCCCCTTTGATGGCCGTCACGCCGTCGACGTCACACTTGCCACGGCGGTCAATGCCCACCACGTCGTGCCGTGGGGCGAGAAGCCGTGACAGGTAATACCCGTCCTGACCCGCGACTCCGGTTATGAGGACTTTCAACTAGGATCCTTCCTGCTTCCCGGTGCGGCCATTGCCATCCAGGAGGATGCGTCCCATCGACGGGTTCTTCACCGGCTCCCTCGGGCCGCCGTAGGTGTCCTTCTTGTTCTTGACCGTGATGCGGGTGTTGAACTTCATCGTCCCGCCACCTTTGTATCCTTTTGCCATTTCAGTCCTCCTTATGTGTTGATGTTGCCGATCATTAATCCCGAAGTGGACGATACGCGCACGGACATCCGCGCCGTCGCCGCATCGTTGTCGTTAAGCCTCATCCTCCCTCCGGTGGCGGTGTGCGCCATCACCATGAAGCCGTCCCTGTTCTCGGATATGTCCTGGTCGGTGTCGGTGTGGGCCGCTGCAGTGGTGCCGTTAAAGCCCCGGACCACCGTGAGGGTGTTCGTGGAGATGCCCGTAATGTTCATCTCCTCGTCGTCAATCTTGATGGTCTGGCCGATGTTAAACAGGGTGCCATCAGACACGTTGACGCCCGTCTCGCTGTCGTCCAGGTCCTCCTCCAACGTTGCCCCACTCACGGCCATCACGGACGGCGTTTGTAGCCCCATCAGTCCCGCGACCTCAGCCATCCTGCCTCCAGATCACCGTGCAGTCAGAGCAGCGGTGTTCCTTGTTGTCGTCGTTACCGACGAACTCGACGTTAGGCGACTGGCAGTTCGGACAGTTGATGCTTGGCCCTTTGGTGGGCTTGGAGACCGGCTTGACTTCTGGCTCCTTGTCCACAGTCTCCGCAGACGAACTCTCCACCGCTTCCTTCGGCTCGTCCACTATCGGCTTCTTCGCTGACTTCTTCGCTGGCATTGGTGATTCCTTTCTCCGCGAGCGCGATCAGCGCAGCGGTCTGCCGGTTCTGCCGCTCCTCGGCTGCTGTCTCTCTCATTTCGTCCCACTCTTGACCGTGCATCCCGCGCATGTGGCCTCGGTAGTTCGCCATCGTGTAGAACCGCTTGGGTTTGCCGTAATGCTGCACACACACCTCGCACTCCTGCTCGATGAACGGCGGTGGCGTAACGGCCTCCGCTTTCGTTCGGACAAACGCTGGCCCACCGTCCGGCGCCTTCTTGCGGAGGCTCTGGCCGATCGTCGCGGTCGGCACCTCCACTGCTCGCCCGGTGAGTCTCCGGTAGACCGTCACCCGTTCGGGGAGCTTCTTCTCGCCGTAACGGACCACGTTCGATGCATTGCTCCACCGCTCATCGGGTGTCGTAACCACTTCGGCGGCTTCGGCGAGGATCTTCTCCACGTCTCCCGACACCCCCAGTTCGTCCAGCGTTGGCGCTGCTTCTGTCATCTATTAATCCTTTCTCTCTGGCTCCAACCACCAGGGCCGGAAATCGTTTGGCCTGACAGCACTTTAACTTTCCATTCCATGTACTCCCGCCATAGCTGCTTGATCTTCGTCTCCATGTCGACGCTGTGGTCGAACCGGCCTTCCGCCACCTGGTACTCCTGCTCCTTGCGCTGCTTCTCCACGATGAAGTCGGCCATCTCGATCGAGATGTTGCCCAGCGCCGGAACGATGATGGGCCTGAGCCCAGCCGGCGCCGGGGTATCCTCACGCTCCACGTCGTAGCCGCCCGTGTCGGCGTTCGGGGTGATCGTGACCTTTGACCAGTCCTCACCGATGGCCCTGCGCCCCGGCGTGATCATGTGCATCACGGGATTCTGTTTCTTCATGCCGTCACCTTCTCCCGCTGACGCGGCACCTTGAGCTTCACCGGCTCCTTGCGCGGCGTCAGAACGAAGTGCAGACCCGCCGCATCCTCCGTGCGGCGGACAATCTTCCACTTCCGGTCTGAGTAGCTGTATTCAGAGCCGTGTCGCGTGTCGGGGTCGAAGTAATCGAAGCTCTGGATAAAGAATCCCTGCGTGTGGGTCGGGTCCATGTTGAGTTGCCACGACCCCGCCTCGGCGGTGTGGATGTAGACGTAACCCCCTGGTGCGGTGATGCGCCAGAGTTCATCCATGACGTTCACGATGGACGCCCTTAAGTGCTCCATGATGTCGGACGCCTCGATGTAGTCCCACGAATCGTCCTCCCACGGGTAGGGGAAGTTTTCGAGGTCGTGCGCCACGTCAATGTGCGGCCAGAGGAGTTCGCGGTCGTGGTGGGTGAACCCCTCGAACTGCCTCGCCCCAGTCGCCAGCGCCAGTCTCCGCTCGCCTGATTTGATGTCGAGCGGGGCGGGCACTGCCTCCAGTAACGGTCGCCAGTGCTTCTCGTAAAGCTGGTCCTGCTCGAAGCGAAGAACGCCCTCCCGGACTCGGAAGCGGTCTACCCGCTTCGCCTTCCAGTCGTCGTAAGCCTTCTCCAGACCTTCCAGCATGTTCTTCACAGACGGCATGGCGACTCGTGAGCACGTTGCCGCGATGTAGTCGTCACCCGGCTCGCATCTGTAGGAGCCGTACCCGACCAGTTCGCTCATGGAGGAGCAGTCGTTGATAACCGCTGGCGTGCCGCAGGCTTGCGCCTCGACAATCGGCAGCCCGAACCCTTCGGCGATCCCAAGATGCAGGAGAACGTCGAAGGAGTTATACATATCCCTCATGTAGAGTTCAGTCTCGCCCAGGGGCAGCGACGGCTTATTGAAGCAAATCACGTCCTCCAGCCCCATCTCTTGCCGGAGAACGTTAAGGTTGATCGCCCCGCCGTCACCGTCGGCGTTGGTGTGGATATAGACCCTCACGTCCTTCCGCGTCTCGGTGAACTTCTTGATTACGTCGAACTCGTACCCGTACCCCTTGCGGTCAGGGGAGCCAGTGTTAAGCCCCACGGAGCCGATGAGGAATGTGTCCGCGTCAATGGCTGGGCGCATCTGCTGGCGCCACCTCTCGCGGCCCTCACGGGTTATGTTGTACGTCTCGAGGTCGATGCCGCAGGGAAGGTACTCGGCCTTGATCCCTTGATCGGACAAGACCTTCAACCCCCACTCGGACGGCACCATGAGCTTCTGGGCGCGTCCGTAGATCGCTTCTTCCTGCTTGGGGATGGGCCATGTGTCCACGGGCACCCACATGTAAACCGGCGTCTCGTCCCACCCGTAGCCGATGAGGCCCTGGCAGTCGAGCCATGTGATTACGAGATCCGGCTTAATCCAGTTGAGGTGATACGCGAGTGTCGCGTTGCCCCAGCGGTCGTCGCCGTAGTTCGAGGAGAGGACGGTCACTCCGTCCTTCTCCACCAATCCCCCGTGCAGTGCACCGGGAGCGTAGTTGTACACTTCGTGGCCGTCAGCGGCCATGCGATTGAGGATGTGGTTGGTGGTGACGGCGTAACCCGAACTCTGCCAGATTACGTCCGACACCCAGAATATCTTGAGCTTGCGGGGGGAGTGGCCGTTGAGACCACTCCCCCCGTTGCGCGAGGCCATTAGGCAGGCCCCGATGCCGCTGAGGGCTGGATTTGGTTCGCCCGGCCATAGATGTACTCGACCTGGATGAACGCCCCGGCCTGAGAGCCATCGTTGGCGACCCCGCCGACAACTTCCCCGATCAGAGCATCCCCAGATGCAAAGCGACCGTTCGTGGTTCCCGCCGTACCGCTGGTGATGAGCGTGGCCGTGCCCAGCGTTGCCACCGCCGTCCCCGATCCGTTGAACGTTGCGATGACCGAAGCGGTCGCCGAGGCGTTCTTGTACAGGTTGACGGTGATGGACGATCCAGCAGTCGTGCCCGACGTGGCCGAGGAAGTCGTGGCATTGACGAACAACACCCGTACAACCTCGCCCGCTGCGGGCATGTTCATTATCGGGAAGTACGTACTCCCGTCCGTGGCGACCGACCCGATAACGGCGTTCGTCCGGTGTGGGTTCAGTCTGTCAAAGGCCATGACTGTTACGCCGGAGCCGCTGCTGCCGAAGGCGCGGAACCGCTCTGGTGGCCGTACACGTAGTCGATCTGGATGTACGCACCGGCCTGCGAACCGTTGTTTGCTGCTCCGCCCTTCACCTCAGCGATCAGTAGATCGTCCGCCGCGAACCTACCGTTAACCGTCCCGGTCGTGCCGCTTGTAATAAGCTGCGCTGTGCCGAGGGTGGCAACCGCCGTTCCCGACCCGTTGAAGGTAGCGATGATCGACCCTGCGCTGGAGGCAGTCTTGTAAAGAACTACCGAGGCGCTGGAGCCGGTCGTTGTGCCGGATGTGGCCGATGAGGTGGTTCCGTTCTGGAAAATTACCCTCACGACCTCACCCGCACTCGCCGCCTTCATCACGGGGAAATAGGACGAAGCGTTGGTGGCTATAGAACCGATGGTCGCTGACTTTACAGTCATCGGCCCCAGTCTTGGAAATGCCATTCTATTTACCTCCTGAAAGCCCCTTTAGGCTCGGCCACTGGGAGAAGCGGCTCCGCTCGGGGGCAACTGCTTATTACGAAGTCGGAGTCGTGGAGTCGAACAGAAGCTCGACGCCCCATTCGTCCTTGTACTCACCGCGACCCCAGCGGCCCACGAAGTTGACCTCCCAGGCGCGGAGGGATGCGTCACGCTCACGCTCTGCGGTCGGCCCGCCACCGAGTACGGCCAGAATCCAGGCTTCCTTCGACAGAGCCATCGCGGAAACGTCGTCGGAACCGTCCTTGAGGAAGTTCACGTCGGTCTTGACCGTCATCCCCGCACACGGGAACTCCTCTGACCACGCTGCTCGCTCAAGCTGCGGAGTGATCTGCGTCGCACCGGCAGCACCGATACCACCGACCATCGTCTTTTTGAGGGAGTGGGCCTGTGCAGGGGTGATGATGCAGGAGATGGGGTCCGGCCCCGGCTCGCCGCCTCGACCTGCGCCAGCCGCCTGTCCGCCACCCTTGATGGAAGCGTGAGCGGCCATCGCGTTACCGATAGCGATCACGGCGTTGGCGTTGGACTGGATGTTGGCGAAGTTCACCGCGTCGTCGCAAAGGGTCTGGTCCTGCTGGCGGTCGAAGCTGTCAGCGAGGATTCGGCCGGCGACGGCGAAGAACTCGTCCTTGACGGTCATGAGCATCATGTCCGTGAGGATCACCTGGGCGCCGTACTCGGTGGGCCGGATGCTCATCATGGTGTCGGTGATCTCCGACGCCGTTGACAGGTCGACGCCCTCTGTGAGCGCGATGGTGCTGACCTGGCCGTACTTGGGGATGTTGAAGTATGGACCTTCGTTCTCAGGCAGAGTCTCGACGCGAATCGAGGACTTCACCACACCAGGGCGTTCCTGGAGGGTGTACCTCGACTCGGCGAGCATCTTGTTTACGGCCTGGTCGATTGATCCAGTGATGTCGGTAGGGGTAGCCGTATCGTACCCACCGCTTGTAACTGGCATTTGCGTCTCCTATTTACTACCGAAGCGTTCCCGCGCTGACTTGTACTCCTCGTGGGTGATGTGGTCGGGGTGTCCCGGAGGAAGCGTGTAGCGCCGGTCTGCGTCGGCCATTGAAGTGATTGATTTGGAGCCCGCGCCGCTGCCCTGTCCAAGATTCGGGCGCTCGGCAGAGCGAACACCGGCCTTGAGCCGTTCGTTCTCCACCTCCAGCGCCTTCACCTTTTCCTCCAGCGGGCGGGTCTTGTGGGCCGTTAAGGTGTCGAGGACTTCATCCCAGGTCGCGGACGAACTGGTGAACATCTCCATCACCCGGTCCTTGCCCCGTTCGTCCAGCTTCCCCATGATGGCATTCCGCATTAGCTCGGTCTGGGCGGCGGCTCCGTTGGTGAAGCCGTCGTTCTCGATCTTCTGCTGCATGGCAGGCGAGAACTTTTCGGCCAGCTTGTCCAGTTGGCCGAGTGCCCTGATCGAGCCTTCTTCGTTGCCGTTCTCGTACATCTGCCGCAGTCCGGCAATGTTGCCGTCGAGTTCCCGGAAGAACGCGCCGGCCTCTACTTCGGCCTTGAAGGTGTTGAACGCCTGGGTGAGCTTGGTTTTTTCCTCGTTCGCGATCCGGTCTACCCGCCTCTGGATGTGGGGTTTGACCTCATCGTGGTCGAGGAGTTCAACGGGGTCGTCGGTGAATCCGAACTTGAGAGACGCTGCGGACTCTACAGATTCCGGCTCGCTGGTAGCTGCGTCCGTCTCACCGCTGGCCTGCGTTTCCACGGGTGCGGTCGGCTCGACGGGCGGGTCTACGGTCAAACCCTCCGCTGTCTGGGTCGTCTCTACTTCTTGCATGTAGCCTCCTATGGTCACGCTATTGCTAAGGCCCGTCTCTCAGGGCCGAGAATAAGGCTGGATTGTGCGAGAGCTTCAAATGTGTCCGGGTCAATACCGGCCAGCGCGTAGACGGACTTGATGTTCATCTTGTCCACCGGATTCATGCGTTGATACACGGGGCCGATGTTCCGGGGGTTAGGGAGCGTCCCAATGAGCTGGGCCATCCGGTTGGCGTCCTCCGGCGTCATGCCCGCTTCCATCAACCCCTGTGCGAAGTTGAGGTCGGTGATCTGTCCCAGTCCCCTACCGAACTTAGCTGGCTCAGACGAGTAGCCGGACGCGATACCGTACTGCCCGTACATCCCGGCCCGGAGTGACGCGAACTGCTCAGGGACCACCGTGAGGTTGAGGTTGTCGTAGTTCTGGAACGTCCTCGGGAGAACCTGTGGGGATTGCGGCAGGACGGCGCCTTCCGCGGCGTGGCCCACGATGGGGATCACCTCCGTCACGCCGTCGGGCCGGATGTGGACGAGCTCCTCGTCGCCGTTGATCTCCCGGTCGCCCACCAGGACGCCGTATCCCGCGCCGCCGAACTGCGGCCCTTTGGCCGTGAGGCTGCCCCCCATCGCCATGCCGGAACCGGCCAACGGGTTTCCCGTGACCTCCATGTTCATCGCCTGCATCTTGGCGATAGAGGATTCGAGATCCTGGACGGTGGACTGTGGCCCTACCTGTGGGATGTCCTGCGTTGAGACGCCCGCTACCTGGGCCTTGAGCGCGTCGTAAGGCGTTGGGCCAGCGCCAGCGGGTCGCGCCTGTAGCGATGCCGCCAGCCGGAAGGGGTCGTTACCCGCAATCGTGATGCGCTGCCGACGAGCCTCTGCCCGTTCCTGTACGCGCTGGTTAGCGAGAGACGTTGCCGATTGAAGCAACGCTTCCTTCTGGCGTTGGGCTAATTCCTCACGCTCCAGCGCGGCACGCTGCGCCGTGTATGCGGCCATAGCCCGGTCTAGTTCTTGGGCAGCGGCATCACGGCCTGT
>DAINRO010000064.1:0-14308 GCA_036741795.1 Chloroflexota bacterium | reverse complement strand
TCCATCCGGAAATGACGGGAACACTGACGATCGAATAGTAAAGAGTAAAGAGTAAATAGAAAAGTGGGCCGGGCGCTGGAAATGCGCCCGGTTCGTCTTATACTGAGGGCGCCAGCTAAGATGGCGCGCTGCAGGAGGTTGAGATGCCGGTTGTGACGATGACGGGCACCATCGCGAGCGGAGCTCGCGAGGTTGGACCGCTGGTGGCGGAGATCCTGGGGATCGATTTCGTTGACCAGCAGATCATGGTCAGCGCCGCGCAAAGGTGCGGGGTGCCGCTGGGGGAGGTGGTGGAACGGGACGAGCAGCGGCCATCCCTGGGGAAGCGGCTGGGCGATGCGATTGGGTCGATCCTGGAGCGGTCGGCGGCGTCCGGCGGTGACCCGATGATGGGGTCTTCCGGGCTGGAGGCGGTGCTGGCGCAGAGCTACGCGGATATGGCCCGCGAGCAGGAGCAACCTTTCTCCGACGAGGTCTACATTCAGACCGTCTCGGCGATTGTCCGGGAGCTGGCGGAGAGTGGGTCGATCGTGATCCTGGGGCGAGGGAGCCAGATGATCCTGAAGAATCACCCACGGGCGACGCACGTGCTGTGCGTGGCGCCGGCGGAGTTGCGGGCGATGCGGTTGGCGGAGCGCGACGCGATGGGGTTGGACGAGGCGAAACACCGGATGGAGAAGAGCGACAAGGGGCGGGCGGCGTTCTACCGGAAGTTCTGGAAGGTGGACGTGGAGGACCCGAAGCTGTACGACCTGACGATCGATACATCGAAGGTGACGTACGGGGTGGCGGCGGAGATCGTGGCTACGGCCGCTAACGCGAAGTTAGAAGTTAGAAGTTAGAAGTTGGAAGTGGTTAGACTTCGGCCGATTGCTGGGAGGTAACGCCCAGGAGGTTTTGCAGGTAGGTTTCGGCGCGGTCGAGGCGGGACTGCATCCCCCACTGGTTGTCCGGCGCGAGGGGTAGGCCCCAGCCGCGGGCTTCGGCGCCCTCACCGACGATGCTGAGGAAGCCTGTCTCCTCGGGAGATCCCTGGCCGTAGAGCAGGGTGAGGAGGGCGTGGGTTTCGTCGACCCACTGCCCATAGTTGTAAGAGACAGGGCCGCGGCCGCGTAGCCAGGGGACCTGGTCGAGCTGCTTCTGGAGCTTCGCCTGAGGGGTGCTCACGGGTTCAGGCTACGAAGGGGGGAGGCGAAACGCAAGGCGTGACGCAGGTTCTGGCATGCAAGAGCGTGCTTCCCCACCCCAGATCCTGCGGGAAAGACCTGGCGCTGTGCTCGGAGACTGTGCTCCGCAGGATGACGATCACGGAACGTGAAGGGGTGACGCGAAGCGTAAGCGGAAGCCCCAGGGGTCGCGGGTGATGAAGTCGCGGAGGCCGTAGTCGCGGTTAGCGATGGGGTGGGTGATTGTCATGTCGGCTTTGGTGACGCGTGCGTGCATGGCATCGACGTCCGGGACCATAACGCGGATGTCTACGCCATCGCCACGGTCAGGACGGAGAGGCCGGTCGGCTCCGGCGTAGAAGGCTTCTTGCATGAACATGAAGACGGCGGAGCCAAGGGCTGTGAGCGCGAAGGTGAGGGTGGATGCGCCTTCTGGTTCGGCACGGACGAGGCGGAAGCCCAGCTTTTCGGTGTAGAACGAGACGGCCTCGGCTACGTTCGGGACGAAGAGTTCCACGGCGAGGGGCGCGAACTCAAGGTCTGTATTGGTCAAGGGAGAACTCGCAGACCTGAAGGTCTGCAGCTACGCGTGGGGTTGCTCAACGGCCGATTTCGTGGTGGGAGGCGGCGTAGTCGGCGCGGAGTTGGTCGAACTTTTCGCGGTAGCGGCGGGTGATGATGGAGTCGATGGTGAGGATGAGGGCATCTTCGCGGTTGTCGGAGTAGTAGGCGTGACGACGGCCCACTTCCTGGAAGCCGTATTTCTTGTAGAGGGCGATCGCGGGCTCGTTGGAGACGCGGACCTCCAGGGTGACCAGCGGCTGCCCCATCTCTCCAGCGAGTTCGATGGCGGAAATCAGGAGTTGCTCGCCGATCCCTTGTCGGCGGTGCGACTCCCGCGTGGCGATGGTGACGATGTGGGCCTCGTCCGGGAGGAGCCAGACGCCGACCAGGCCGACGATGAGCTCCGGTCGGTCCTGGGGCGGTGGGAGTTGCGCGGGGTCGTCGCCCTGTACGAGGTGCTTGATCTCGCCGAGGAAGCGGCCGATCGGCCCCGGGATCGGCGCTGACGGCGCGTCATCGTCCACGAGCGTATTGTGCTCGCTGACGACGATGTAGTTGGCAAGGCGGTTCTGCTGGAGTTCGCGGCGAAAGGCGGTGGGGGGCCAGATGGTGGGGAAGGATTCGCGCTCGATCTCCATGACCTGTGGGATGTCCTCGATCTTCATCGAGCGGACGAGGAGACGGGCTGCCGTTTTCATCGTGAGGAATAGGATAGCGGATTTTCAGGCACTTTTTAACGAGGGTCGAATATGGGTCTGGCAGTGCCGAACGCGGGCGCATCCACCTTTACGTGCGCGGGAGGGTACGCGTAGACTGGAGGTAGAGGTCGCTTCTTAAACCTCCCCAAATCTGTATATGTATACAATCCGGTTACTGGGGTTTCTTTCTCCCTACAAGGCGCGTGCTGCGCTCGTGATGTTCTGCATCCTGGCGTCTACGGCGGCGGTGTTGGCAATGCCTCAGTTGATCCGCTGGGCTATCGATTACGGGCTGGGCATCGAGCAGCAGGGCGACGAATTGGTTGCCACCGGCGAAGAGTACTACCTCGTCATAGCCGCCGGGGCGATTATCGCCGCGGCCATCGTCCGTGGAGGGTTCTCGTTCGGGCAGACGTACCTGGGCGAGGCGCTTTCGCAGAGCGTGGCGTACGACATCAGGAACCTGATCTACGACCGGCTGCAGCGCCTGTCGTACGCGTACCACGATCAGCAGCAGACTGGCGAAGTGATGTCGCGGGCGACGCAGGACGTGGAGGCGGTGAGGTGGTTTGTGGCGATGGGACTGATGCGAGGGGTGTACGTGGTCGTCCTGATGGGCTCGATGCTGGCGATCATGATGCTTACGAACTGGAAGCTGGCACTGGTGGTGTGGGCGTTCGTGCCGTTCATCGCGTGGCGGTCAATGGTGATGGCGTTTACGCTCCGACCTCTGTGGACGAGCATCCAGGAGGGGCTGGGGAAGATGGCCACGGTGCTGCAGGAGGCGTTGAGCGGCGCGCGCGTGGTGAAGGCCTTTGCGCGGGAAGACTACGAGGCGGAGAAGTTCCGGCGTGAGGCCGAGGACCTGTTCGAGAAATCGTACGAATCGAACCGCGTGCAAGCGGTAAACGCGCCGGCAATGACGGGGTTGTGGATGATGGCCACCGCGGCGACCCTCTGGGTCGGTGGCATGGAGGTCGCGAACGGGAACCTTGAAGTCGGAGAACTAACCTCGTTCTTGCTGTACCTGACCGTGTTGCAGATGCCGATCCGCGTCCTGGGCTGGATCATCATGGTGACGGCGCGGGCGAACGTGGCCGGGAAGCGGATATACGAGATCATCGATGCGGAATCCGCGGTGAAGGATAAGGCAGACGCTACGGAACTAGCCGAAGTTAGCGGGCGGGTGGCGTTCAGTGATGTTTCGTTTGGGTACGATGCGGTGAGCCCGGTGCTGGACGGAGTGAGCTTCGTGGCCGAGCCGGGGCAGGTCGTGGCGTTGATGGGCCCTACGGGGAGCGGGAAGACGACTGTGGTCAACCTGATGCCGCGCTTCTACGATGTGACGGCAGGAGGGATTTCGATCGACGGATACGACATCCGCGACGTGACCATCGCCTCGCTGAGGCGGGCGATTGGGACGGTGCAGCAGGACGTGTTCCTGTTCTCGGCGACTATCCGGGACAACATCGCCTACGGGGTCGTGGATGCCACGGACCAGAAGATCGAAGAGGCGGCGAGGGCGGCACACATCCACGAGTTCATCGAAGGCTTGCCGGAGGGGTACGACACATGGGTGGGCGAGCGCGGGATCACTCTCTCGGGTGGACAGAAGCAGCGCGTAGCGATTGCCCGGACGTTGCTGATGGACCCGCCGATCCTGATCCTCGACGACTCGACTTCGAGCGTGGACACGGAAACTGAATACCAGATACAGCAGTCGATGGCGCTGGTGATGGAGGGGCGGACGACGTTTGTGATCGCGCAGCGCCTTCGGACCGTGAAGATGGCGGACCAGATACTGGTGCTGCAGGACGGGAAGATCGTGCAGCGGGGGAAGCACGACGAATTGCTCGCTGCGGACGGCGTCTATCGCCAGATTTACGACCTGGAGTTGCGCGACCAGGAGGAAGCCCTGGCGGGGCACCAACAGCAAGCAGGCGTGGCGGAACCAGAAAGCGAGCCAGCAGAAGTGGGAGGAGCGGGCGCATGACCATGGGTCACGGCCCCGGCGGCTGGGGCGGCCACGGACCGGGGAGCAACCGGCTCTCGCCGAACCTTAAGCGTAGCGCGGACGGTTGGGACGACGAGGAACTGGGGAAACTCTACGACCACGAGGTGGTTCGAAGGCTATTCCCGTACCTGCGCCCATTCAAGAAGCAGTTGGGCATAGCTACGTTCGCGATGATCGTTTTTGTCATCGTTACAAGGGTCCAGCCGTTCCTCATCGGTTACGCCATCGACGAATTCATCCCGAACGAGGATATGAGCGGGATCACGACGGTCGGGATTGCACTGGTGATCCTGTCGTTGATCGGCTGGGGGGCACAGTACGTGCAGCAGGTGATGACCGGCTTCATGGGCCACCGGATCCTGCTGCGGCTGCGGATGGAGATGTTCAAGCACATCCAGAAGCTCTCGCTAAGCTTCCTGGACCGCAACGAGATCGGGCGGGTGATGTCTCGCGTGCAGAACGACGTGACGGTGCTGCAGGAGTTGCTTACCACGGGATTCCTGACGGTGCTCGCGGACTTCGTGGGGCTGGGGCTCGTGATCTTCTTCCTCGTGTACCTGGACTGGCAACTCGCGCTCGTGACGTTCACGGTAGTGCCGGTACTGGTGGTCGTGATGTGGATCTGGCAGACGCGGGCGCGGTCCGCGTTTATCCGCGTGCGGCAGTCGATCGCGGTCGTGAACCAGAACCTGCAGGAGAACGTGTCCGGCGTTCGCGTCATCCAGAGCCTTTCGCGCGAAGACGAGAATGCGAAGCGGTTTGACCGCGTGAACGCGGCGAACCTGAATGCCAACGTGGACGCAGGACGTGTGACGGCGGCGGTGATGCCGATAGTGGAACTGCTGGTGTCTGTGGCGACGGCGCTGGTGATCGTGTTCGGTGGTTACCAGGTGTTGAACGGGAATCTCACCGTGGGCGTGGTTGTGTCGTTCACGCTATACGTGCAATTGTTCTTCGACCCGATCCGGGACCTTGTACTCCAGTACACGCAGCTGCAGCGGGCAATGGCCGGCGGACAGCGGATTTTCGAGGTGCTGGATACGAAGCCGGAGATCGTCGATGCGGAGGACGCGGAGTCCCTGGCGAACGTGGAAGGGGAAGTGATCTTCGATCACGTCACGTTCGAGTACACGGAAGGGTCGAAGGTCCTGGACGATATCGACCTGCACGTTCGGGCTGGTGAGACGATCGCGATCGTGGGTCCCACGGGTGCGGGGAAGAGCACTTTGACGTCGCTCGTAGCCCGGTTTTACGACGTGACGGATGGCCGGGTGCTGATCGACCGTTTGGACATCAGGGAGGTGGAACGGGCGTCACTGGCTAGACGGCTAGGAATCGTGCTTCAGGACCCGTTCCTGTTCACGGGATCGGTGCGGGAGAACATCCGCTACGGCCGGCTTGAGGCGACCGACGAGGAGATCGAGGAGGCTGCGAAAACGGTGGGCGCGCACAACTTCATCCTGCGGTTGCACGATGGGTACGACACGATGTTGCACGAGCGAGGCCAGAACCTCTCGGTGGGGCAACGGCAGCTAATCTCGTTCGCGCGGGCGATCATCGCGGACCCGAGGATACTCATCCTGGACGAGGCTACGGCGAACGTGGACACGCGAACGGAAATGGTTATCCAGGAGGCGCTGGACCGGCTGCTCAAGAACCGGACCTCGTTCGTGATCGCCCACCGGCTGTCGACGATCCGGAATGCGGACCGGGTGGTGGTGCTGGAATCGGGGCGGATCGCCGAGGTGGGGACGCACGCGGAATTGCTGGAACTTGGCGGGTTGTATGCGCGGCTGTACCGGATGACGTATGAGCAGGCGCCGGAGGGGACGAACGGGGATGGACCGGTCAGCACGCCCTCGCAGCACGGCCGGACTGAAGTCCGGCCTTCGGGCATAGCGGCTTCCGGGTAGAGCGCTCCGTTTCTCTGCTAGACTTAACCGCACGAAAATGACCGACGAAACGCTGGATACGGACAATCATCGGCGCTTGCTGATCGACGTTATCCCGGCGCCGAAGCAGGCGGCGGATGAACGCGTCAAGAACTGGGACGAGTCGTACCTGGGGTACTCGCTGGAGCAGGCGATGGTGGAGGCGGAGCGGTGCATCCACTGCCCGACGGCGCCGTGCCAGGAGGCGTGTCCGACGGACAACGACATCCCGCGGGCGCTGCTGTTTCTCGAGGGGGGTGACGTGGCGAGCGCCTCGGCGGTGTTCAGGGAGACGAGCAACCTGCCCGACATGTGCGGGCGGCTGTGTCCCCAGGAGAGTTTGTGCGAGGGCGCGTGCGTGGTGGGATTCGCGATCCGGCCGGCGCCGTTTGGTAAGCAGCCGCCGGTGTCGATCGGGAAGCTGGAGTACTTCATCTCGGACCACCAGCGGACAGAGGGCGGCGGGATTCCTCTGCCGGTGATCGAGCAAGAGACGGGACGGAAGGTCGCGATCATCGGGTCCGGACCGGCCGGTCTGGCGGTGGCGGAGGAACTACGCAAGAAGGGACACGGGGTGATCGTCTACGAATCGTGGCCGGTGCCGGGCGGAGTGCTGCTGTACGGGATCCCGAACTTCAAGATGCGCAAGGAGATCCTGGACGAGAAGATCGCCTTTCTCGAACAGATGGGGATCGAATTCAAGTGCAACACGAAGGTGGGGGAGGACGTGACGATCGACGAGATGTTCCGGGAAGGGACGCACGCGGTGTTCCTGGGAACAGGGGCGCCGATCGGTGGTCAGATGCGGATCGAGGGCGAGGACCTGGAGAACGTGTACCAGGCGACGGAGTTCCTTGTGCGCGGAAACCTCGAGCCGGAGCAACTGCCGGAGAACATGCGGGAGCCGCTGGACGTGGCGGGGAAGCGGGTACTGGTGGTTGGCGGCGGCGACACTTCGATGGACTGCGTGCGGACGGCGATACGGCTGGGCGCGACCGAGGTGACGTGCATGTACCGGCGGACCGAGGCCGAGCAGAAGGGGCGCGAGGAGGAGCGCAAGCACGCCCGCGAGGAAGGCACGAACTTCCAGTACCTGACGCTGCCGCACCGGTTCGACGGCGACGATGGCAAGGTGGCGCGAGCGGAATGCCGGCGGATGCAGCTTGGCGCGCCGGATGAGTCAGGACGAAGGCGGCCGGAGGTGATACCGGGATCGGATTTCGTGCAGGAAGTGGACATCGTCGTGCTGGCAATCGGTTACGAGCCGGACGACCTGCTGGAGAAGACGACGCCGGGGCTGCGCACGACGAACTGGAAGACTGTGCGGGTGGACGAGGATTTCGCGACGACGCGGCCGGGGGTGTTCGCGGGCGGGGATAACGTAAACGGCGCGGACCTGGTGGTGACGGCGATGGCGGACGGCCGGCGAGCGGCGGAGGCGATCCATAACTACCTGGAGGGGCTGGACGGGCGCTGGTAGTCAGACTGTGTCGTTGTTTGCCACAAGGCGCTTGATTAGGTACTTACGCTCTCTCTCGTTGATCCCTGACGCATCAAAGTGAATCGTTAGAGTCTGGCCGCTGTGTTCCAGGGTGAGCACCATGCGGTCGGCGTGGAATTGGACATCCGTGATCATGTCGTGCGGGAGGGCGAATCCGACATTTTCTGAGGTCGCGTAGGTTGTCGTGTCGTGGTCCCGATCCGCGAGGTAGATGTTGCCGGACGAGTTCGTGTCAGAGAAGGATGGATGACCGCCTGTGTAACGCACGGGGAAGCCTCTTCGGACCTCGGCGGGACCACTAGTGGCAGCGGGCAGGCCGATAATGAGTTCTATGAGGATGCCGATGAGATCGCTCATTCGTGTGATTGTACCGTTGGTGGCGCCGGATATCGTGCTCCGTTCGTCCATTCGAGCTGCCTCAGGATGAGCGGGAAGTAGCTGGGTCGGCGGGTCGACTAGCAGCGCACGAGGGCGCTGCTGCAGGATCCGCGGGGGCGGGTGACTTCGATGAGGCCCGGGACGGGCCGCTCTTTGCCGTCTGAGGGTTTGTTGCGAACCTCGTTTTGGAAGAGGACCATCTCGCTGCTGCCTCCGCCGTCGAGGTTGACGGCTTCGACGAGGCCGAACGCCTTTATGTGCGCCTGCAGTTCGCCCATCGTCATTCCGGGCGAGTCGGCGCGGCGGCCGTCGACGACGATGAGGTAGAGGAAGCCTCCTGCGTCAGTGCCGATTACTGTGCGCGGGGCCTGCGCGAAATGAGCGCCGGAGAGCGCACCGGGAGCGCCGCCCTGGAGGAGAGCGTCCGAGCCGCCGACCATGAGGTCGAAGGTGGTGAGACCGAAGGGGTCGCCGACGCCAATGGGTGCGGGGGCGCCGGCGCTGAGCCAGTGGGTGGCAGAGCCTCGGGCGACGATGACAAGCTGGCCATTGCGCAGCGGGATGTTCGAAACAGGGCCGCAAGTGTACTCGAGGACCCCGAGCAGGTTGGGCTGAGTGGGCGCGAAAGTGCCGAAGCAGGCGTCGAAGGGGAGGGAGAGCGTGGGCGCCCAGTGGGCGTTGAAGATGGCGACTTCGCCGTCGCCCGGCACACTGTTGACGTTGTAGACGTTAGCTTCGCCGCCTGCACCCTGGAGGACGAGGAAGCTGGCGCTGGGGCCGGCGGCCCAGGCGCGGCCGTCACGCGACATGACGAAGGCGGCGTCGAACCGGCGATCCAGGCGGACGATGCTTCCATTGGAAATAAGAGGGCCGACCGGGGTCGTGCCGGGAGGTGCCTGGTGGAAGAAGTCGGCGTTGGTAGCGACTAGCGCGCCATGAGCGGTTGCGGCCTCGCTGACAGTGCGCATGGCACCGAGATAGTCGGTGGAGAGGGCCGCAGTAGTGTCCAGTTCCGGATCGCGGGGGTCGATCCGCGCCATGAAGATGTCGTTTCCGCCAGGCCCCTCCTCCATCTTGTAGCAGATGCCGACTTCGACCATGCCCCAGCCTCCCGGACAATCCGCGGCGACGTAAGTGGTGGGGTAAGGCGGGCCTGAGACCTGTACGGATTGGACGTGGAGTTGGTCACCGCTGGTGACGCGGAGGCCGACGGTTCGAGTTTCGCCGTGTGGGACGTTGACGAGGATCCGGGGATCCTTCTGGCCGCCGCTCCATTCGTAGGTGAAGTTGCCAAGGCCGCCGGAGGGTTTGGCCTCGAGGATCGTCGGGCCTGTGAGGTCCCCAACGATGTTGAGAGTGAACGGCGGGTCCTGCGTACGGAAATTCCACTGCTTAGCCGGGTAGGTATCGCCCGTTTTTGAGGGGATGCTGGCGATGGAGGCGGCGTATTCCGTCGAGTAGGGAAGCAGGCTCGCGGGCCGCCAGCGCATGATCGTGTCGCCCTCCCACTCAAATGTACCGGGGATGGCGGGTGTGACCGAGAACGCGGCTTGAGCGGCGGCAGCGTCAACAGGGCGCTCGAATTGTACGACGAGCGGTTGGTCGACGGGCTGTGTGACCCCCGTGGGAGTAGCGGCAACGATCGCCGGTGGTGGCCATGTTGAGAAGCTGATGGAGAATGGGTCACCCGCGGGATGGTCATGGACGTCCCTGACGCCGGGCTGCAAAGTCAGGGTGTAGTTGGTGGAGTTCTCGAAGCGGGTTGTGGGCAGAATCTTGACGACGGTGCGGCCCTGTTCGTCGAGCAGGGCCGCCGCTCTCATATCGACGGGCGGGGCCACGCTGAGATATTCATCCTTCCAGGCGATCTCTTCGTTGAACTGCAGGATCACGCCGGTGTTCGTCGGAACGTTCGCCCGGTCTCCATCGAGGTCTCTGTCGATCGTGGCCGACACGACCCTGGGGACGGTGATCGTTTCGAACTCGACCCGCTGGTTCGAGATCGAGACGACATAGTCGGTTTCGGGACGGAAGAGGGCTTCTCGCTCCGGGTTGATGGTGATGCGGGTGATGGCCCAGGGCATCGCATCGTGCAACGGGAGGTCTGCGACCTGCTCGACCGTGACATCGGCGGGCTCGATTTCGACGGGGGGCTGAATATCGAGGGCTTCGAGAACCTCGCCGTGGGTGAAGTTTCCCTGTAGTTCGATGACCAGTTTGGTGTCCAGCCAGACCTTGCCTTCGGCCGGATCGACCTCGATGCTGGGTTCCCGAACTCCGGAAGCGAAGAGGGCCGGGTAGACGAGGACGTAGAGGGTAACGAGGACGGTGAGCACGGTGATGCCGGTGGCTATCTTGCGGCCGAGGTGACGACGGCGGGGCTGGCGCTCAGGAACTGGTGGCGGTGTTGTGGCGCCGCGTGGGACGCCACTGTCGCGCAAGCCGAGAGACACGAACAGGAGTGTCAGCAGGGACGAGACGGCGAAGACAGCCAGCAAGAGTTTCGCGAGTGTCGACACTGAAGGCATTTTCGTAATTGGTCTAGTCGAGCTTCATGTTTAGGCCACCCTGCGTCCACCCGCGTTGGGTGCTACAAGGGAACGTTTATCGAATGTTTTCAGATGTTTCCTAATTGATACAGACGCGTCTTGACCGCGTGGAGTTATCAACATACAATCGGCTCAATTCGCCTGTCCTGGCCACAGGGCAGGAAATGTATCGGCTGCGACCAGGAGCCAGTAGCGGAAAGCCCGCTTCAGCGAGCCGGGAAGGGTGTGAGCCCGGTAGCGTAAGCACCGCGAAGTCGCCTGCGAGCCATTGGGTCGAACGGAAAGAGTAGGCCCGATCGGGAACGCCCGTTACAGCGATCCAAGAGCTTCGCGCCGGACGGTTCGGCCGGCGGTGCGAGGAATAAGGGTGGTACCGCGAGACACTTGTCCCGTCCCTTTGAGGACGGGATTTTTTATTGGCGAAAAGTAGAGAGTAAAGAGTAAAAGAGACGATGGTGATTAAGACAGACCGGCAGCTTCCGAGCGACGCGGTTTACCGCGCGGGGTATTCGCGCGCGCCTGCCCGCTCGTATATGCGGGCGATGGGGCTGTCGGATGAGGACCTGGCGAAGCCGATCATCGGAGTGGTGAGCTGCTGGAACGAGGCGACGCCCTGCAACTCGGCCCTGGACCGGATGGCGGGCTGGGCGAAGCAGGGTGTGAGCGCCGCCGGCGGTACGCCCCGGGAGTTCACGACGATTGCCGTCACCGACGGGATCTCGATGGGCTACGAGGGGATGAAGGCGTCCCTGGTCAGCCGCGAGGTGATCGCGGACTCGGTGGAACTGATGATGTTCGCGCACGGCTACGACGCGATCGTCGGCGTTGGCGGGTGCGACAAGACGCTACCAGGGATCATCATGGCGATGGCACGAGTGAACAGGCCTTCCGTGTTCATGTACGGCGGCAGCATCCTCCCGGGGACCTGGCGGGGCAACGATGTCACGATCCAGGACGTCTTCGAGTCGGTGGGCGCGGTCGAGGCAGGACGGATGACCGAGGAGGAGCAGAAGGAACTGGAGTGCGCGGCCTGTCCGGGCGATGGAGCGTGCGGCGGGATGTTCACGGCGAACACGATGGCCTGCGCCAGCGAGGCGTTGGGTATTGCCCTGCCGTTCAGCGCCTCGGTCCCAGCGACGGCCGCGGACCGGCCGGAGCTAATGCGATGGGCGGGTAGCCGGGTGATGCAACTGCTGAAGGACGACATCAAGCCGAGCGACATCCTGACGCGCAAGGCGTTCGAGAACGCGATCGCCCTGGTCGTCGCCGTCGGCGGCTCGACGAACGCCGCGCTGCACCTGCCGGCGATTGCGCACGAACTGGGTATCGAGATAACACTGGACGACTTCGACCAGATCGCACGAAAGGTGCCGCATATCGCCGACATGAAGCCGGCGGGCCGCTTCGTGCAGCGCGACCTGCACGAGGCAGGTGGCACCCCGCGCGTGCTGCAGGAACTGCTGGCGGCCGGCGTGATCCACGGCGACTGCATGACGGTGACCGGCAAGACTATGGAAGAGAACCTGCGTGACCTGAAGTGGGACGGTCCCACGGAGGTTATTACGCCGCTGGACTCGCCACTGGAGCCGACAGGCACCATGGTCGTCTTCCGCGGCAACATCGCGCCCGAGGGTGGCGTGATGAAGACCAGCGGGATCCACAAGACGCACCACCAGGGCCCGGTGCGGGTCTTCGACCGCGAGGAAGACGCTGCGGCGGCGGTGGCCCGGCGCGAGATAAAGCCGGGCGACGTCGTCGTCATCCGCTACGAGGGCCCCGTCGGAGGCCCGGGGATGCGGGAGATGCTGGGCGTGACGGCAGCGCTGGCGGGGCAGGGGCTGGACGAAGAGGTGGCGCTGATGACGGACGGCCGGTTCTCGGGCGCGACCCGAGGATTTACCGTCGGGCACGTGAGCCCTGAGGCGATGGTGGGCGGCCCGATCGCGATCATCCAGGACGGGGACACGATTACTTTTGACATTCCGAACAGGTTGGTTCAGCTCGAGGTGAGCGAAGAGGAGTTGCAGCGGCGGCTTGGCCAGTGGCAGGCGCCCGCGCCGAAGCACACGACCGGCGCATTGGCCAAGTATGCCCGCCTCGTATCGTCTGCAGCGCGGGGGGCGGTATGCAGCTAGTGCTCGTACCGTAAGGCCGCGGCAGGGCGTATCATCGGCGCCCCTCGGCGGAAACCGTCACAAGGCGATGATTTCTGCGTCTATAAAGTTGCGATTGAGCAAACAATCGGGAAGGAACCCACGATGGGAAACACAAACGGAAAATTGATGACAGGCGCCCAGATGGTGATGGAGTCGTTCGTCCGCGAGGGCGTGGACACGATCTTCGGGCTGCCGGGGGGCGCGAACCTGCCGCTGTATGACGTGCTGGAAATGGGCGGCGTGGGAATTAGGCCGCTACCAGAGGGGGTCGAGAGCATCGACTTCCCGATCAAACACTACCTGGTGAAGCACGAGCAGTCGGCTGCGCACGCGGCAGATGCCTACGCCCGGGTTAAGGGCACGGCTGGCGTGTGTTACGGCACCTCCGGTCCGGGCGCGACGAACCTGGTGACGGGGATAGCAAACGCGTTCATGGACTCGATCCCGCTGGTGTGCGTGACGGGACAGGTGATCACGCCCCTGATCGGGCGAGACGGCTTCCAGGAGGCGGACATCGTCGGGATCACGATCCCGATCACGAAGCACAGCGAACTGGTGCTGGACGTAAACAGGATCCCGGCGGCGATGCAGGAGGCGTTCTACATCGCGACCACAGGCCGACCGGGTCCGGTGCTCGTGGATATCCCGCGCGACGTGCTCCAGCAGGTGGGCGAGTTCTCGTGGATGGACCGCGTGCAACTGCGCGGCTACCGGCCTAACGGCTTCAAGATCGACGCAACTGAAATCGCGAAGGCGGCGGAGTTGATCGAGCAGGCGCAACGCCCGCTGATCCTGGCCGGGCACGGCGTGATTATCTCGAAGGCTTACGACGAGCTGCTGGAACTGGCAGAGAAGACCAATATCCCGGTGATCACGACGCTACTGGGGATCAGCGGTTTCCCGGGAACGCATCCGCTGTACCTCGGGATGCCGGGGATGCATGGCATGTACTGGAATAACCAGGCGATCAGCGAGGCAGACCTGTTGATCGGCATCGGGATGCGGTTCGACGACCGCGTGACGGGGCGACTCAAAGACTTTGCGCCGAAGGCGAAGATCGTGCACATCGACATCGACCCGGCGGAGATCGGGAAGAACGTGCGGCCGGCGGCGGCGCTGAACGGGGATGTGAAGGCGGTGCTTACCGACCTGAACAGGGCCTTGAAGAATGGCGATGAGCGAAAGGAGTGGCGCAGGTGGATCGATGACCTGCGCGCGAAGCACCCGTCGATCACAATCCGGGACAGCGGCGAGGTGTTGCCGCAGTACGTGGTGGACAGCATCTACCGCGAAACAAACGGCGATTGCTACGTCGTGACTGGCGTTGGGCAACACCAGATGTGGGCGGCGC
>DAINRO010000063.1:0-14355 GCA_036741795.1 Chloroflexota bacterium | reverse complement strand
TTGAATGACCTTGACGACTTCATCGAGGCGGAGATCAAACCGCTGGAGCAAGAGGACGACAACATCCGCTTTTTCGACCACCGGCGAGAGTGGGCACGGACGGACTTCGAAAACGGCGGAGTGCCACGGAAGGAATGGGAGGACCTTCTGCGGGAGATGCACCGCCGTGCCGATAACGCCGGCTTCCTGCGTTACGGCATCCCGGCGAAGTACGGAGGACGTGACGGGACAAACCTGGCGATGGCGATCATCCGAGAGCACCTGGCAGCGAAAGGGCTGGGGCTGCACAACGACCTGCAGAACGAGTCATCAATCGTAGGGAACTTCCCGACGATCAAGATGTGGGAGCGGTACGGATCAGAGGAGCAACAGAAGGAGTTCCTGGAAGGGATGTTCACGGGCAAGACCCGGGTGGCGTTCGGTCTGACGGAGCCCGCCCACGGGTCGGACGCATCCTGGCTGGAGACCAGGGCTGTGCGCGATGGCGACGAGTGGGTCATCAACGGGAAGAAGCGCTTCAACAGTGGAATGCACAACGCCACGCACGACATGATCTTCGCGCGAACGTCCGGGGACGAGGGGCGTGCGGAGGGGATCAGCTGTTTCATCGTGCCGACGAACACGGAGGGGTTCTCGGTGGACTTCATGTGGTGGACGTTCAACATGCCGACAGACCACGCGGAGGTCTCTCTAAAGGACGTCCGCGTCCCGCCGACGGCGATGCTCGGACGCGAGGGCGATGGGTTGTCGCTGGCAAACACGTTCACGCACGAAAACCGCATCCGTCAGGCCGCCTCAGGGGTGGGCGCCGCTCAGTACTGCATCAACGAGTCGATCAACTACGCGCGCGAGCGGGTTACGTTCGGACAGCCGCTGTCGACGCGGCAGGCGATCCAGTGGCCACTCGTCGAGCTGCAAACCGAGTGCGAGATGGTGCGGCAGCTCGTCCGGAAAACGGCCTGGGAGTTAGACCAGGTGCACCACATGGAGATCAGCGACAAAGTGGCGATGTGCAACTATCGGGCCAACCGTCTTGTCTGCGACGCGGCGGACCAGGCGATCCAGGTGCACGGGGGAATCGGATACACGCGGCACATGCCGTTCGAGCACATCTACCGGCATCACCGGCGCTACCGGATTACAGAAGGGTCCGAGGAGATCCAGATAAGGCGGATCGCGCAGGTCATGTTCGGGTTCGGCCGGCCAAGGGAGTGACCATATCGCAAAATCTGCAGCCAGGAGGTTATCCATGAGAGTTTCTGAACCCCGCATCACACCCATCAGCGACGAAGAGATGGACGACGAAGCCCGCGAGTTCATCACTCAAGCGAGCCGCGACGGCCGCGTGCTCAACATCTACCGAACCCTCGCCAGGCACCCAAAGCTGCTTAAGCGCTGGGGAGTGTTCGGGACGCATGTCCTGTACAAGAACAGCATTCCGGCCCGCGAGCGCGAGCTGGTGATCTTGCGGACCGGTTGGCTATGTCGCTCCGAGTACGAGTGGGGGCAGCACGTCCTGATCGGGAAAGCCGCGGGATTGGCGGAGGATGAGATTGAGCGGATCAAGGAGGGACCTGAGGCCGCGGGGTGGACCGCGAAGGATGCGGCGCTGCTACGGGCAACCGACGAACTACACGGTGACTCGTTCATCAGTGAGGCAACATGGTCGGCGCTACTGGGCCATTACGACACGCAGCAGCTGATGGACCTGGTGTTCACCATCGGGCAGTATCACGTCGTGTCGATGGCGCTAAACACCTTCGGAGTTCAGTTGGACGATGGCGTCCCGGGGTTCGACGGATGAGGCTGAAAGGCAAGGTAGCGATCGTGGTCGGCGCAGGCCAGACACCGGGAGAAACCATCGGAAACGGGCGAGCCACCGCAATCCTGTTCGCGCGCGAAGGCGCGAAGGTGCTACTCGTGGACCGTGACTTGGACTCTGCCGAGGAGACGAAATCGATGATCAACGAGGAGGGCGGGGAGGCGGAGACGTTTCAAGCCGATGTGTCGAAAGAGGTGGCCTGCGAGAAGCTGGTTGCGGCAGCACTGGACGCGTTCGGGCGAATCGACATCCTTCACAACAACGTCGGGATTGGCCTCGGCGACGCCGGGCCGACACACCTGGCCGAGGAGAACTGGGACCGCATCATCGACGTGAACCTCAAGAGCGTCTTCCTGACTTGCAAACACGCACTCCCCGTGATGAGGGAGCACGGCAGCGGGGTGATCATCAACATCTCATCGATTGCTGCCGTTTGCTCGGTGGGGATGGTGGCTTACAAGACGTCAAAGGCCGGGGTAAACGCGCTGACTCACTCCCTCGCGCTGGGCAATGCCCGGTACGGGATCCGGGTGAACGCGATCATGCCAGGCTTGATGAACACACCAATGGCGATCGAGACAATTTCCCAGGTTAGAGGTGTCGACCGTGAGCGCCTGATCCGGGAGCGTGACGCCCAGGTGCCGCTCGGCGAGAAGATGGGGACAGCGTGGGACATCGCGCACGCAGCGCTGTTCCTCGCATCTGATGAGGCGAAGTTCATCACCGGCGTTGTCTTGCCGGTAGACGGTGGGCAGAGCGCACGTATCGGGTGAGTGCCCGACCGCTGCAACGATGAAAGCGAAACGTTTGCTGACGGTGATCGGTTTGCACTACATGAGCGCCAGTTTGTGGCTAGTGGTCTCCGTAATCGGGCTGGTCGCGCTGTCCCTTTTCGCTGGCTGCTCGGACGACGAGCCCGCGCCCGGCGTAGATAGTGGACTTGGTGGCACGATCATTGGCGACGGCTCGTCGACGGTGTATCCGTTAACCGTGGCCGTGGCGGATGCTTTCGACGAGCTTCACCCCGGGGTTCACCTCGTGGTGGGCCTTCGCGGAACGGGAACGATCGGAGGGTTCGAGGGGTTCTGCGCCGGACGAACCGACTTTGCGAATGCTTCGCGGACAATGAACCAGGATGAGCAAGACCTGTGCGAGAAGAACGATGTCGACTACACAGAGCTGCAGGTAGCCTACGATGGGTTGTCTGTGGTGGTGCACCCATCAAGTGACTTTGTTGACTGCCTCACGGTGGAGGAGTTGCGGGCGATCTGGGAACCGGGGAGCGAGATCACGAACTGGGCGCAGGTTAGACCCGGGTTCCCCGACAAAGAGCTGAACCTTTACGGCCCGGGACGGTCTGGGACGCACGACTACTTTACGTCTGTGATCGTCGGCGAAGAGGGATCAAGCCGCCCCGACTACTCGTCGAGCGAGTACGAGACGCGGCTAGCCGAAAGAGTAGGGAACGATCCTGGCGCCCTGGGATATTTTGGGTTCGGACATTATGAGCGGAACCAGGAACACCTTCGGCTGGTGGCGGTGGATGACGGCGGTGGGTGCGTGGCGGCCAGTCATGAGACGATACTCGACGCTAACTACTCGCCGTTGTCGCGGCCGCTTTACGTGTACGTCGCGCAGCGCGCGCTTGAGCGCGAGGAGGTGGCGGAGTTCATGCGGTTCTACCTGCGCGAAACCCCTGCCCTGGTGAATGAACTCGGATTCGTGCCAGCCAGCGACGGGGTCTACAGCGAAGGATTATCGAGGCTGCCCGAGTAGATCAGCGCTTCTGGCCACCAGCAGCAAACGTGCCCGGCGCTCAGCGCCGGGCACGTCTGTTCGCTGCCTTCAGTCTGACTATGGTATCGACGATAGGGTCATCGCGTTGTAGCTCTGGCCCGGAGTATTCCGGCAGGTCCAGTTGCCCGTGGGCTGAGCGAAGATCAGGGCGACGCACTTGCCGATCGCGCGCTGGCCGAAGGCGTTGGGATGCACCGACTCCTGGGCATCTCCCTGGCAGCAGCCCGTGTTAACCCAGCGGACCCACTCGTGCACGGCGGAGTTCGGTCCGCCTCCGCCGACGAGCGATGAGCTGCGGTGGCACACTTCATGACCATTCAGTGAGTCTCTCACGTCGAGGAACTGGACGCCCTTTTCGGCTGCCACGGTGCGCATGCTGTCGACGAGGAACGGAGTTGCCACGCCCTTCGCCCAGTTGAAGTCGGCGTCGTAGAACGGGCAGCCGCCCGTCCACCACCTGTCGCTGCCCGAGTAGCGTACGTCGGCGGCGGCGGGCACCGGCGATGAGTAGCCTGCGATGACGAACTTCCACTGCGAGGGGCTGTATCCGGCGGCGGCCATAACGGCACGGATTTCGTCGATGGACTTGCGCAGGCCGTTTTGGGCCCCCGGCATCATCGAATTGATCGCCGCTTGCTCCGCCTGGTTACAGGGGCCCAGGCCAAGGATCCAGGCGACGGTGCAGTTGATGACGCGGTCGGCGAAGCCGATGTCGTTCGCGGAGATCGTTAGGACGATCATCTTCACGTTCTTTTGCTGGGCGATGGTCAACAACTGGTCGGCCTGGGGCGCCTCTCCCTTGAACGCCTGGCCACCCTGCGAGGCGCGCCAGATGTTTACGGAGCGTGCCCCAGAGCACGCGATGTTGATTTTCTCGTTGACCGCGACCGCCGCGCTCTTGATGGTGGCGACGTCGGAGCGGTGACAGCCGTTGGCCGCCGTTGGGCCGTACACGCGCGCGGCATCGTAAGAGCAGAAGATACCGAGTGTGCAGCGAGCAGCCCGGTCCGTGCGGTCGCGGGTGCCGAACATGTTGAGACTGTTGCCGTCCCAGCGGCCGGCTTCGCCTGAGATGAAGCTGTCTCCCAGGGAAACGATGGCCGTCGGTCCGGAGTTCGGACCCGCCTGGGATGGTTCGGCCGGGAGACTGAGGACCGTGAATAAGGCCGCGACGACTCCGATCATGAGCGCGAGAGGGACGCGCACGCGGGTCTGCGACATCCGCGAAAGCATAGACATAGGTGGGCTCCTTCCTGGCTATGGCGGACTGGACGGCAACGAGGCTACGCTCGGTCGGGAATGGTGTCAACCGCTATGGGACGCCAACTGGTTGATGGTGGGTAAGGCTTCGGGCACGACTCCCGGGAAACTTGGGACCGCTCAGGGAATCAGGCGGCGGGGAAGACTACAGGGTCGCCCGTAAGGCGGAGGCCGAGCTTCTGGCCGGGATCGAGTGCACGGCCGGGAAGGATGCGGACCTTGATGGGGTTGCCGCTGGGAAGGCGCACGGTTATGAGCTGGTCATGGCCGAAGTATTCGGAGTGGATTACCTCGACGGGCAAGCCGTCCTCCGCCGACAGCGTGAGGCTCTCCGGCCTGACCATCACATCGACTTCGCCCGACGTGTCGTCCTCTGCCCGAACCCGGCCTAGCTCGAACCGGACGTATCCGCCGTCGCCTTGACCGGGAAGGAAGTTGGCGTCGCCCAGGAACTCGGCGACGCGGCGGCTCGTCGGCATCGCGTAGACTTCCTCGGGCCGTCCCACCTGGTGGATACGGCCATCCATCATGATTGCGACGCGCTCCGATACACTCAGTGCCTCTTCCTGGTCGTGGGTGACGAAGATGGCGGTGATTTCCAGGCTCTCCAGGACCTGCCGGACCTCTGAGCGGAGCCTCTGCCGGAGGGTGGGATCGAGGTTGGAGAAGGGCTCGTCCAGCAAGACGACCTCTGGTTCTGCCGCCAGGGTCCGGGCCAGTGCGACGCGCTGCTGCTGGCCGCCTGAGAGTTCGTGGGGCATCCGCGAACCGAGGCCGGCGAGCCCCACAATGTCCAGTAGTTCGGCGGCGCGGCGCTTGCGGTCGCCATTGCGCAAACCGAACGCGACGTTGTCGGACACCTGCATGTGCGGGAAGAGCGCGTAATCCTGGAAGACCATCCCCACGCGGCGCTTCTCCGGCGGAACGTGCTGATGCGGGCCCTCGACTTCGCGTTTGCCGATGCGAATGGAACCGGCATCCGACCGCTCGAACCCGGCGATGAGGCGAAGCAGCGTGGTCTTGCCACACCCGCTGGGGCCGAGGAGGGCGAAGGTGTGCCCCTGGCCGACGTCGAGGCTCACCTCGTCGACAGCAACGACGTGACCGAAGCGTTTCGTAAGGCCGGTGATCGAGATCAAGTTGTTCGTCATGTGATTCGCTGTTCTCGCCAGACCATGATGGTAGTGGGAACGGCCGATATAAGCACGAGGAGAATGGCGGGGACGGCGGCCTGGGTGAATAGTCCCTCGTTCGTGGTGGACCAGATGCGGGTCGCGAGCGTGTCGAAGCCTATGGGGCTGAGAAGAAGGGTGGCGGGCAGTTCCTTCATGACGGTGAGGAAGACGAGGAGGCCGCCTGCGGACAGCCCCGGCAGGACCTGGGGCATGGTGATCCGGCCGAAGACGCGTGCGCGGTGGGCACCCAGGGTTCGCGCCGCTTCCTCCGTCTTCGGATTGGTCTGAAGAAGGGAAGTGCGGGACGCGCCGAGGGCCTGGGGGAGGAAACGAACGACGTAGGCGAAGATGAGGAGGGGCAGAGTCTGGTAGAGGGCTGGCACGTAGTTGGCGCCGAAGAAGACGAGGGCGAGCGCGATGCTGATGCCCGGCAGAGCATAGCCCGAGTAGCTGATCTTCTCGATCGTGCGGGCCATCACACCTGGGTAGCGGACGGAGAGCAAGGCGATGGGCATTGCGGCGGCGAGGCAAGCGATCGCGCCAAGCGTCGCGGCCTGCACGGAGTTCCAGGCCGCGGAACCGAGGAAGTCCACAGACTGGCCGGCGTCGAGACCGCGGATGACCCAGTAGACCAGCACGGAGGTGGGCAGGACGAGCGAGACGAAGGCAACGGACGCGCAGAACGCCAGGGCCGGAAACTTCCAGGGGCCGAGCGTTGTGATCCTGTTCGTGCGTCGCGCGGAACCCGGGTGGTAACGCGCGCGGCCGCGGGTGGCCGCTTCTGCCCAGATGATCAGCATGGCCACCGCGACGAGCAACAATGCAAGTGACGCGGCGGCGGAACGGTCCAAAGAGGACTTGTACTCGATGAAGATAACGCGGGTGAGCGAGTCAAACCGCATAAGGGACACTGCGCCGAAGTCGCTGAGGACGTAGAGCGTGACCAGCAAGAGGCCGGCAGCGATGGCGGGCCGCAACTGCGGCAGAGTTACCCGGAAGAAGGCACCGAGCGGGGAGGCTCCCAGCGAACGGGCGGCGTCCTCGGTCGTGCGGTCGAGTCCGGAGATTGCAGCGCGGAGAGGGATCATGAGGTACGGGAAGGTGAAGAGGGTCAGGACGAGCCAGGCGCCCTCGAACCCGTAGATGCGCGGTACTGTGCCGACACCGAGCGGCCCGAGGAGGTCCTGGAGCATCCCCCGCGTACCCAGTGCGCCGATCATGGCGAGCGCGCCCACGTACGACGGGAAGACAAGGGGCAGCGAAAGCAGCACCGCCCACAGACGGCGCAGTGGCAGGTCCGTGGCCGCCGTGAGCCACGCCGCGGGAAGGGAGATGGCGAGCGTGCCGACTCCCACCGCCGCCGCGAGGAAGCAGGTGCGAACGAGTGTGCGGATCGTCGACCGGTCGGTGACGGTCTCCACGAACGCGCCCCCCTCGGCCGCCCGGATAACCAGGTAGACGAGGGGGAGCAGCATCGCGATTGCGACAATACCGGCGAGTATGGTGACAAGCGGCGGCGCCTGGGTGCGGATGGCACCGGGAGCGATCGCGCGCAAGTCGATGGCCATGGCCTTAGGGGAGCACTCCCGTCTCGCGCAGGAGGTCCAGCGTGCCCTGCAGATCGGCGAGGTCGCTGAGGTCGATGTCGGGCGGGTTCAGTTCGTCAAGCGGCGTGAGTCGCTCGTCGATCTCGATCCCTTCGACAAGGGGGTACTCGTAGGTCTCCTGGGCGAAGTACCTCTGCGCTTCGGCGGCGAGCAGGTACTCGATGAACCGCTCGGCGAGGTCCTTGTTGTCCGAGGAGTCGAGGATCGCCGTGCCCGCGACGTTGATGAGCGAGCCCGGGTCACCGTCGCCGGTGAAGTGGTTGCGGACAGGGAAGTCGTCGCCCTGGTCGGCGATCAACTGGTAGAGGTAGTAGTGGTTGACGAATGCGACGTCGACTTCGCCGTTGGCCACGCCCTCGACGGCGGCGGAGTTACCCTCGTAGTCGGTGGGATTGTTGGCTTCGATCCCCTCCAGCCAGGCGCGGGCGCCCTCTTCACCCTCCAGCTGTCGGAGGCCGGTGACGAAGGACTGGAAGGAGCCGTTGGTGGGTGCCCAGCCGATTCGGCCGCTCCACTTCGGGTCCGTGAAGTCGAGTATGGAGTCCGGTAGTTCGCTTTCGTCGAGGTCGGCACTGTAGGCAACGACGCGAGACCGGCCCGAAATCCCGGCCCAGACGCCGTCCGGTGACCGGAACTGCGCCGGGACGAGGGCAAGCGTATCTTCGGGCACCGCGGCGAGGAGGCCCTCGTCGGCGAGAGCGCCGAGGGCGCCGCCGTCCTGCGCGAAGTAGACGTCAGCAGGGCTGTTGTCGCCCTCTTCGAGGATGGTCGCAGCCAGTTCGGCGGTGTCGCCGTAGCGGACCTCCACGTCTATGCCTGTATCTTCCGTGAACTGCTCGAAGAGGGGCGCGACGAGGGACTCGCTGCGGCCGGAATAAATGGTGAGAGTTTCATCGGAGGAGTCCGAGCAAGCGATTGCCAGCGCCGTTGCGCCGACCAACAGGAAAAGGAGGGTCAACCGTAGGAGCATCTTTGTATAACCTCATCTCTATTATTAGGTGAGGCTAATATTCACTCGATGGATTGCTTGTGTCAACAGGGTCTTCCAGGATTTCATAGGGCAGGCTGAGGATAGTTATTAGGGCTTACTAATGATGGGTTACTTGGGGTGATCGCGTCAATACCGACGTGAGCAGCGGTTTTAGCGATCGGAGCACCAGGTCGTATAATGTCGCCAACTTCCAGCCTGGAAATATCGTCATGCCACCTACCCGAATTCTTCGTGTCTCGCCACTTCTGCCCCTGATAGCGCTCCTGGTTCTCTTCGCCCAGACCGGGGCTGACGATATTCATACCGCGGAGAGCGCGTTCGGTGTGGTGGATCCGATCCCGGGAGCAATCGACAAGCTGGCAATCGATGTCGATACCACTGACAACACCCGGAATTCGATCGCCTCGTTAACCACCTGTCGCGTCACCACGCCGGGCGAGGTATTCACCATCGACATCGTCGTAGATGAGATCCCGCCGGCATCGGGTGTGCAAGGTATTGCCTACAACCTGATCTTTCCGCCTGGTTCCCCCGGTATTTCGATCATCGATCTCGGCGACACCTTCCTCGGTTCCGATGTGGGGTGGACCACTGATCTTCCGACGCCGGTTGCGCCGCCCGGCTCAGAGAGCTTTCTTTTCCATGCGGGAAACTCGGCGGCAACGGCGAACGTCACTGGCGACCTCCGCTGGGAGGCCACGGAACTGGGTGGGGGCGGCACCGGCGAGATGGGCGAGATGGTGATGTCCCACCTCACAATCCAGGTGAACGGCCCCGGTGTGTTCTCGCTGGCCCTGGACGATACCGCCGAAGGTGACTTCATTCCCAATGTCCTCGATGCGGCAAGCGACCCTTATTCGCTGGGCAACTTCCCGACCGGCGCGGCTGCACCCACCTCTCCAACAGTCCTCGCTTACGTCGTTACGGATGGAAGCGATGCCTGCTCGGATGTCGATTTCGACGGCGTAGAGAAGATTTTCGACAACTGCGACGACAGTCCAAACCCGGATCAGCAGGACTTCGACTCCGACGGGCTCGGTGATGCATGTGACACCGATGATGACAACGACGGGGTCACGGACGTATTCGATATTTGCGCATCGACTATCGCAGCTCCCGTTGATGCAAACGGCTGCTCACAGGTCCAAATTGACTCCGATCTCGACGGAGTATGTGATCCCGGTGCGATAAGCACATTTTGCTCGGGGTCTGACATCTGCCCGGGTACCGCAACCGCCCCTGTCGACATCAACGGGTGCGCCCAACTCCAGGTGGATACGGATCTGGACGGCATCTGCGATCCCTTAACCGTTAGCACCCTTTGTGCGGGCGAGGACAACTGCCCGAATGTCGCCAACGCTGATCAGTCAGATGTTGACGAGGATGGTGTAGGGGATGCGTGCGACGATGACGACGCGGACGGCACCATCAATGCACGCGATAACTGCGAGGGGGTTCCCAACGCCGTTCAGGCGAACGTAGATCACGACGCATTGGGAGACGCCTGCGATCCAGACCGGGACGGGGACGGACAGTTGAACCAGCACGACAATTGCCCGGCCCTGCCGTGGGAGTGCGAGAGCTTTGCAAGTTCCTTTGGGATCGACGTCCTTATCGCTGACAATGGGTTCGAAACCGTCGGGTTGCTGGCGAATTGTCTTCACGCACCCAACGGTCCCGGCGTTACTGAATTTGACATAGTCGCCAAGGGGATACCCCTCACCGGAACCAGCGCCGTACACTTTGGACTACTTTACCAAAGCGACGCACTCACCTCGGCCCCTCAGAGCCAGATACCTCTCAACGGGTTTTGGCCACCTGAGACGACATCATTCCCCGACGGGATGTCCCTTACCGCTTTCTTCGGTTCGTGGTCGCACACGATTCGCTCCGGCGATTTTGCGGTGACGCGACTCACGGTTGAAATCGAGGGACCCAAGGTCGCCCATTTTGATCTAACTTCATCAGCGGATAGAAACTATCCCCCGGAACTCTTGGACCCCACGTCGTCGCCACTTCCGATTAAGGAAGTAATGTCGGGAGTCATTGCGACAACTGACGTCGATCCATGTGTACCCGACGCTGACGGCGACGGATTCTGCACCGCCGGGGAGTACTCGCCCACTTGCGCCGGCGCGGACGAATGTCCCGTAACACCCTCGGGGTTAGGACCCCTCGACGAATCTGGGTGTGCCCAGGACGAGCTTGACCCCGACCTTGACGGTATCTGCAACCAAGGGAGCAGCCAGTCGTGGTGCACAGGCGCCGACAATTGTCCCGCAGTCGCGAATACGGGCCAGTCAGACGTGGACCACGACGGACTGGGTGATGCCTGTGATGACTCGGATGACGATGGAGTGTTCGATGACACCGACAATTGCCGACAGGTGGCGAACGCCGACCAACTAGATCAGGACAGCGACACAAGGGGAGACGCCTGCGAACTACCTGGTTGTGAGACGATTCCAACGCAATGGGCCAATCCAAGTGGAGATGCGCTGGATTGCGATGGATTCCCTGCAACTACCCTGGTCGCCGGCCGGGGAAGCGAACTTTCTATGGGCACTGACCCGACGGACAGGTGCGCTGACACGGCCGTTCCCAACGATGAGCGCGGTCCCGCCTTCGGTGAGCCTGTCTCGCCGTGGCCAGCGGATCTCAATGACAACCGTTCCACGAACCTTTCTGACGTTTCACTGATGGGCCCCGCCTACAACAAGTTCGCTGGTCAGCCCGGATACGATTCACGCAAAGACTTCAACGCGAATAACTCCGTCACGTTGGCCGACATCTCGCTGATGAGCGTGTTCTACAACAAGACCTGCACTCCCTAACGACTTCCGCTCATCAAGGTGGCCTCAGGCGTATAATTCGGGGTCAAGCCAGCCTGGAGGTACCGCTCATGCCGCTCGTCCGAATTCTTCGTTTCTCGCCCTTAGTACTCATGTTTGCTCTGCTCGTCCTACTGTCGATAGCCGGTACCGATGGGCCTCCTGAAGCAGAAGGCGCCTTCGGTGTATCGGACCCGATCCCGGGTGCGGTTGATCGCCTCGCCATCGACGTGGATACTACCGGCAACACGCCTAACTCCGTCGCCTCTGTCCAGACGTGTCGAGAGGTGTCGGTGGGCCAGATATTCACGCTCGACATCGTTGTCGACGAAATCCCTCCTTACAACCAGCAGGATTCTTACAGTGGCGTCAATGGAATGACGGTTGACCTACTATACACACCGGGCCCGAATGGACTCAGAGTGACGAGCCGCGGCGTCGGCTCAGATGTGGGTTGGTTCCAATCAGGTCCCGGCACCTACTTTGACTCGCCTAGCAATTTCATGCCTGATAACGATGGCGACTATCGTCACGAAGCGACCGAACTTGGCGCGCTCGTAAGTGTAACCGAATCGGGCGAGATGGTAATGGCCCATCTGACTGTCGAGATTCTAGGGCCATCCGTAAATATCTTGTCGCTTGACGATCTACTCGACGGCGATTTCGTGGCTAATGTTCTGACCCATGATTCCAGCGTCTATCCAACAATCGGTAACTTCCCTGGCACGGGTCCGGTAGCCCTTGCCTACCTCGTACCCTCGGGTTCGGGAGGATGTGCGGATCCGGATGCTGATAATGTCCCGGAGATCGTTGATAACTGTGACAGCGTCGCTAATGCCGACCAGCTGGACTTCGACAGTGACAGCGAGGGGAACGCTTGCGACCTCGATGATGATTCCGACGGCATCGCTGACGCTTCGGACGAGTGCAACTTTACCGCACTGAGCGTAACCATCGACGCCAACGGGTGCTCCCAATCACAGGTCGATGGAGATCTCGATGGAGTCTGCAATCCCGCTCGTGTGAGCACACATTGCTCAGGCTCCGACGACTGTCCCGGCACCATAGCCTCACCCGTAGACAGCAGCGGCTGTTCCCAGATCCAGGTGGACGCTGATCTTGATGGCGTTTGTGACCCCACGCGTGTAAGCACGCACTGCATTGGATCTGACAACTGCCCGACCGCGGCCAACACAAACCAAACCAATACCGACGTTGTCGTAGCTCCGCCCGGCGACGGACTCGGTGACGCCTGCGACCCAGACGACGACAACGACGGTTCATCGGACAGCGCGGAGTTGGCCTCGGCCGGCGTTCCAACAGGAAACATCCTGGCATCCGACCCTCTCAACCCTGCCAGTACTCCCGAGGTCTGTGACAACCTGGACAACGATCTGAACGAGGGCTTCGACGAGGGCTACCCCAACAACGACGGGGACACTCTCAGCGGCCACTACTACGCCGACTGTGTCGACCCGGACGACGATAACGACTTCTTCCCGGACAGCGGCGACAACTGTCAGTTCGTCTTCAACATCACTCAGACCGATTTCGACATGGACGGGCAGGGTGATGCCTGTGACGACTACGACGGCGACGGCGTGATGGATGACACCGACAACTGTCGAGTTGCGTCGAATCCCGACCAAGCGAACACTGACGTGATCGTCAGTCCGCCGGGCGACGCGTTGGGCGATGTCTGTGACTCCGAGGACGACGGCGATGGTGTCCTGGACCCATTCGACAATTGCACGATGGTGCCCAACCCGCTCCAGGAAGACATCGACGCGGATGGGACTGGTGACGCGTGTGATGACTCCGATGGTGACTCAATCGTCGACCGCGACGACAACTGCTACGCCGTCCAGAACACCGACCAGGCGGAACACGACGCTGACGGGACGGGCGACGCCTGCGATCCCGAAGACGACGGCGACGGCATCTTCGACGGCATCGACGGCACCTGGAATGGGAGCGCTTTCGCCAGCCAGTCGACGGTCTTCTCAGATGCTTTCACGGATCAGCATCTTGGCGGCGTCTCGCACGGGTCGATAATCGACCGCGGCGGGATCTATGTGCAGGTGAGCGACCTGACTTTGGAGGGCTTCCTGCTCTGGGGCATCGGCACCGGGATGCCGTCGGGCACGGTTGACGTCTGTAACGAGACTCAGATCGTGATCGGCGGCGGTTCGATCGCAACCGCTGCTTGCACGAACAGTACTGTAATCAGGGTGATCGCTGGATCTGTGTCCGCTCGCGCCGGAAACCTCGTTGCCGGACTACCTGTGGGTGCGAACGTCATCGTCGAGGAGTTCGGCCAGGGCTACAGCATCGAAAACACCGCTGGCAGCGCCGCCAACATCTCGGTCAACGGCACTCAGCTGCCGCCGGGCAGCTTCGATGAGGACAACGACAACGATGGTTATCTGACGACGCGGGAGAACTTCGTCGGGACTCTCCCCGGAGTTGGCTGCGCCGCGACGCTAACCCCGCTCGACGAGGACCCCGACGCCGGGCCACGGGACAACAACGACGACCGGCGGATCAACCTGAGCGACATCAGCCGGTTCTCGGCGCACTACAATAGCCCGACGCCAGTCAACTCGAACTACAACGTCCGCTTCGACCTGAGTGGGGACGGCCGGGTCAACCTCTCCGACATCAGCCTGATGAGCAGTGGATACAACACGATGTGCACTCCCTGATCGAGGGCGCTTGACGTCTTATTCCCGAAACATGTCTTTTTGCGAAACAAATTCGGGGTGCTACTGCTGTCAATTAGCGTCAGCAAATAAACGACCGCCCGGAGCAAGCGCTCCGGGCGGTCTTTGTTCAAAGCATCACAGGAAGCCGTTGCCGGACGCCTTCCTGT
>DAINRO010000062.1:0-14674 GCA_036741795.1 Chloroflexota bacterium | reverse complement strand
CGGGCGATGGAGATCGTCCAGAACGCGACCGACCTCATCCGTTATGTCACGGCGGCCGCCGCCATCTCGCCGGGAAAGCCGGTCCTGATCGACAAGTACCTGGAAGGCATCGAGGCGGAGGTGGATGCGATCTGCGACGGCGAAGAGGCGCTGATCCCCGGCGTGATGGAGCACATCGAGAGGGCCGGGGTCCATTCCGGCGACTCGACGGCGGTCTATCCGCCGGTGAGCCTGCGGCAGGTTGAGATCGACATGATGATCGACTACACGCAGCGGATGGCCTCGGCGCTGGAAGTCCGTGGCCTGATGAACGTGCAGTACGTGATCATGCGGGACGGCGACCAATCGAATGTCTACGTGCTGGAGGTGAACCCGCGAGCGAGCCGGACGGTGCCGTTCATTTCGAAGGTAACCGGCGTGCCGATGGTGCAACTGGCGGTGCAGGTGATGCTGGGCAAAACGCTGAGAGAGCTGGGATACGAACCGGGGCTCTGGCCATCAAGCGACCTTTTCGCGGTCAAGGCACCGGTGTTCTCGATGTCCAAGCTGGCCGGCGTCGATACGTACCTGGGGCCGGAGATGAAGTCGACCGGCGAGGTGATGGGGGTCGACAAGACGTTCGAGGCGGCGCTGGCAAAGGCGCTGATCGCCGCGGACATGTCGCTGCACGGCGGCGACTCCATCCTGCTGAGCATTGGCGACAAGACCAAGGCCGAGGCGGTGCCGCTCGTGCGGTCCCTGGCGGCGGCGGGATTCCGGCTGTACGCGACGGAGGGCACGGCCTCGATGATCGATGCCCTGGGAGTGCCGGTGGAGATGACAACGAAGCGGCTGGACGAGGGCTATCCGAACGTCGTGGACGTGATTCGGGAGGGGATGGTCCATGCCGTAATCAACGTCCCGGAGGGCCGGTTCACGGAGACGCTTCGCGACGGGTTCCACATCCGGCGGGCGGCGGCCGAAAAGCGGATACCATGCCTGACATCGATCGACACGGCGGCGGCAGCGGTGAACGCGCTGCTCCACGGCGAGCAAGAGTTCACGGTTCAGCCGCTGCGCGAGTACCTCGCCGGGTGAGCGGTCTGAAGCTCGAACGCGCCGTCGTCGTCTCCAGCGAACTCGTCTACACAAACACCCTTCTGGTCTGGCTTTCCTGTCCGGCGGTTGGCAGAGCCGCCAGTCCGGGGCGGTTCCTTATGATCCATTGCTCGGACAGCCTCGACCCGCTGCTCCCACGACCGATGTCGTTCCATCGGTTCAGGGACGCCGAGGGAGAGCGGCAGCTCGCCATCCTGTTCGATGTGCGCGGACGCGGCACGACATGGCTGGCGGACCGGAAGGCAGGCGATGAGATCACCGTCTTCGGGCCACTGGGACGGGGATACCAGTTGAGGAAGGATGCGCAAAACCTGCTGCTGGTGGCTGGTGGACTGGGTGTCGCCGGAGTGATGCCACTGGTGGATTCCGCCGAGGCCTCCGGCCAGTCGGTGACCCTGCTCCATGGAGCACGCTCTGAGGATCTGCTCTTCCCGCGGGATCTACTGCCGAAGGGCGTCGAGTTCGTAGCGGCGACCGAAGACGGATCGGCAGGTCACCACGGGCGGGTGACGGAGTTGCTGGCGGAACGGCTGCCCTGGGCGGACCAGGTATTCGCATGCGGACCGAACCCGATGTTCGCGGCAATGGCGGAGGTGGTGAAAGGGGCGCGCAGCCGGAAGCCGGTGCAGGCGCTGCTGGAGGAGCGGATGGGGTGCGGGACGGGGGTTTGTTACGGGTGCGCGGTGTTCACCCGCAGGGGAGTGAAGCTGGTGTGCCGGGACGGGCCGCGGTTCGATTTAAGGGAGGTGTTCGCGTGACGGACAAAGAGCCGGTCAAGAACCAGACGCTACCGATCGTCATCGGCATTGGCGCTATCACTGTGCTCGTCGTGGGCGGGTTCATCGCCCTGCTGGTCAGCGGCGTCACGGATGACGAAAAGCCGGAGCAAACACCCGCCGTCCTGGAGGGAAGCCAGGTGACGATCGACATCCGGGACTTCGACTATTCGCCGCGGGACGCGACGATCTCGGCGCGTACGACGGTTACGTGGGTGAACTTCGACAGTGCACCTCACGACGCCCATGAATCCAACGACGACGATCCCTGGAAGACCGAGTTGCTGGATGAGGACGAAAGCGGGTCGGTGACTTTCGATAACGCGGGTTACTGGGAGTACAACTGTTCAGTTCACCCGGATATGAAGGGTGTCCTGACGGTGAACGACTAGGTGTGGTCAGGCCGAGAGGGCCTGTATTTCGGCGTTTGCCCGCTTGAGGTTGCCCGCGACCTTTCGAGCCAGATTCCTGTAAACAGTCGCTCGTGCCGTTGGATCGGCCGCGTCCAGTACTTCGAGGCTTGCTACCTCCAGTTCCAAACACGTCACGTCTGAATCGGCGATGACGCTGGCACTGCGTGAACTCTCGCCGAGCAGGGCCATCTCTCCGAACGCCATGCCCGCGGACAAGGTGGCGAGGCGGGCAGGTTCTGCACCAGGTACCTCGATCATCACACTGACGTCGCCGGACAGCAGGAAGTAGACACTGGCGCTGGCCTCACCCGCTTGAAGAATTGTGTCGCCGCTGGCGAACTGTACCTCTTGACACGAATTCTCGAGCCGCACCAGGGCGTCGGCGTCGAGTCCCTCGCACAGCTCATTGTCCGCGAGGGGAACGATCGCGGCATCCAATGCAATGACGTCTTCAGCGAGCAGCCTGTCTTCGCACCACTCCATCGCGAGGTCCTTGCCCGGGAAGATGGCGAGATCTGCTCCAGGCTCGGTGGCCTGACTCACCGCAGCGAGGAGCCACGGCAAGTGGGATGCATTGGACAGGGCGACGGACTTGCCCTCGCCGAGTATCACGCCGATGAGGTCAGTGACGATCACCGTTTCTCCATCTCCGAGTCCGCTGGCGTGCTTGAAATCGATGCAAATCACGTCGAAGGAGTCCCAGGCCTCCGCTACTTCGCGAGTGAACGCCTCGACGGAAGCGAAGACCAGGTCGCCCTGGAGTTCGTAGACACGGGCCCGAGCGCCCCGGTCCCCCAACACCTCCAGGGCGCGGCCTGATCGTTGGCGCTTGGACCGGACTGACGCGACGTCGTGCGAATTTCGTATCGCGGAATATGCCAGGTTTGGGACGTTGAGCATATGCAGGCTGAACGCACGCGTCAGGTCGGCGAAGACGCGCACGCCTCGGACGCTATTTCCGCGCTCGTCGAGGCGAGGGGAGAATACGCCGATGCCCATCTGTCCTGGCAGAACTGCCAGGACGCCGCCAGAGACGCCGCTCTTGGCAGGCATGCCGACACGGTAGATCCACTCGCCGGCGTAGTCGTACATTCCGCAGGAGGCCATGACGCTGAGCACATTGGGGACGTACCGGGGCTCCACTGCCTGGACGCCCGTGACCGGGTTGACGCCAGCGTTAGCGAGGGTCGCTGCCATCATCGCCAGGTCCTTGCAGGTGACGGAGACCGAACACTGCCGGAAGTAGAGGGCGAGCACTTCCTCCGGGTCTCCTTCGACGATGCCGAAGTTGCGGAGCATGTAGCCGATCGCCCGGTTCCGGTGGCCGGTCTCACTCTCGGACTGGAGGACTGCCTCATCGACAGCGACCTCATGACCCACGTACCGGCCGAACATATCGAGCAATGCACGCAGCGGCTCCCTGTCGTTCGAACCGGCCACCCCTGAGGTGGCGATTGCACCGGCGTTAATCATCGGGTTGGACGGGATCCCGGTTGCCGGGTGAAGGCTGATAGCGTTGAAGGCGTCGCCGGAGGGTTCTAGCCCAACCTTTTCACGCACGTAGTCCTCGCCGCGGTTTTCGAGGGCAAGTCCGTAGACGAACGGCTTGGATATGGACTGGATGGTGAAGGGCTCATCGGTGTCTCCGACCGAATAGTCGTGCCCGTCTAGCGTCACGATCGAGATACCGAACCAACCAGGGTCAGCCTTGGCCAGTTCGGGAATGTACTGAGCGACCAACCCCTCGGCGAGGGACTTGTACCTCTCGAAGAGATCGAGGAGGAGCCGCTCTACCGGCGCGCGCGCACCGCCGTGGCCGGGAACCCTGTTCTGGTGTGTGTCAACGGCTAGGACCATGCGTGTCTCCTTGACGACCTAGTCTGCATGGCCGACGCGCGGAAGGGGGCTCCTTCTTGTTACGGCGTGGTTACGGTCATGTTGCGGTCCGCGGGGAAGGCTTCTATTACTGGTTCGTCCCGGTAGCGGGATTCAGGCGGGCGTGTTAGTCGTGACCTTCCTCGTCCTGTTTAGCAGGATCCCCTTCGTGGCCTGTGTCTTGGGTTTCACTCCCAGACCCGGAATCGCCATCATCTGCCGACTCGTATTCAGACTCGCCACCGTTGTCTTCGGGCTGAACGGGCTCGCCCTCCCGGCCTTCAACCTCGATCTCGCTGGCTAGATACGTTCCGTCGGGTTGAACGGCTCCGTGCACTCTCAGGGTGAGACCCGGCGCGAGCGTGCCGTTGATCTCTGTTGAAGAGTCGACGATCACGACGGCAGACCCAAAGCTCGTCTGCAGGGTTAGAGTTGACCCCTGGACCGAGAGGACCGTGCCGCCAAACTCTACTTCGGCGCCATGCGCGGCTTCGCCGTCCTCGTCTTCGATCTCGATCTTCAGTCCAGAGAGTCCGTCCTCGTCCTCCTCTAGCTCAACGGTTGCACGCGACCCAGGAACGATCTCACCGGCCGCGATGACGTTGCCGCTGCCGTCCACGACCAAGGTCTCGTCCACGATCCGAGCTTCAATCTGACCTTGTGCCGTATTGATCACGATGGCATCGGGGCTGGTGCGGGAGACGATCCCCTGGGCTTGCGCCGGTGCCGTGTCTGAGCCAAACGGCCCCACCTCGGCCAGGACGAGGACCGCTGCAAGCGCCGCGGCGGCCGAGCCGAGCCCGACGATGCGCCACGGAATCCAACTCCAGGTCGGGCCCCGACGCTCTAATTGCGCCAGTCTTGCCGCGTGCATCCTGGCGCGCCCTCGCTGCGCCGCGAGCCGTGGCGCCTCCGGTGCATTGCGGCCGAGAGTCCGCACGGCCTGTGCAGCGAGCAGCATAGCCCTCAACTCTTCGGCCACATCCTCATGGCCAACCAGAGCTTCGTCCACTGTTGAACCACGCTCCACGGTCGCGAGACACTGCACCAGGGCCTTGCCCAAGAACCCTTCCCGAGCGTTCATTTCCGAGGCTCCGACACCGAGCGCCTGAGCGTCGCCAACGCGCGAAACTCCAGCGAGCGTACGGCCCCCGCACTCTTCCCCATAATCCCGCCGGCTGATGCGCTCGTGTGCCCTTCGACATGGCGGAGGATCAGAACTTGCTGCTGTTCGGGCGTCAGTTCACGCATTGCGGTGGCGATCTCGTCACGGTCCGCAACGCGGTCGGCCATATCCGGCTGAGAATCCCCGTCAACGAGGGGTAACTCCTTACGCTTACGTCGCCAATCAACCATGCGATTGTGAGCGACACGATAGAGCCACGCCGAGAGCGGGGACCCCCGGTAGCGATAGGTGCCAATCCGATTACACGCCTCCTCGAACACTTGAGAAGTCAATTCCTCCGCAACCTCCTGGGAGGAAGTTTGTAGATAGAGGTAGCGAAAGAGCCTGGGAAAGTACGTGTCATATATCTCGTTCCATGCCCTCTCCTCGAAATGTCTGAGCCGTTCCACCAGGCCTGCTTCGTCCTCGCTAGCAGCCTGAACAGCTATCTCGACGCCCTCCATACGTCGATTTAATCGTTCCAAGAGCTCAATCTGTTACGGCCATTAGGCCCATCCTTCAGGTGTCGTCTGCCGTCAGCGCCTTTCGACGAGCAGTTGGTTAACGACTCTTAACCAGCCGGCCGCAACAATCCGGGGACGGCAGTCGATTGAACGTAGAGACCATGAGTTCGGTGAGTTGGCCACGTTCCGACCTGATGACGACCATCGAATTTCGGGCGATGAATACCGATGTTCGCGTCCTGACATCCGAATGGACTGAGACGTCGTCGCTGATGCTGGTGGAGCGACTATTCAACCAGGTGGAACACCGCTTCAGCCGGTTTCTTCCCGACAGCGAACTGGCGCGCCTGAATAAGGCCGGTGGTGAAATTGTCCCGATCTCAGACGACATGCACCGCCTGCTGACGGCCTGTGCGGTTTTTCACCGGGAAACCGGGAGGGTCTTCGACCCGGCGATACTCCCCGCCCTGGAAGCAGCGGGTTACGACCGCTCTTTCGAGCTACTGCAGGACGAGCAGAGCGCGCGCGCCGGTTCCGCCGACGGCAAGAATCACACCTTCGCCGACCTCACTCTAGGTGCGGGCGAACGTCCCGTTGTCCGGGTACCGCTCGGCCTCCGCCTGGACCTGGGCGGCGTCGGCAAGGGGTTCGCGATCGATGAGGCCTTCGACGCACTTCCCGATGTCGCAATGCTGGTCGATGCGGGCGGCGATATTCGCGCACGCGGCAACGGTCCCGACGGTAATGGCTGGCTCGTTTCCGTGGCTGCTCCATTTGGGGACCGCGAGATCGACCATGTCCGCATCCACGACGAGGCGATCGCGACATCGACCACGGCTCGTCGACGGTGGGTGCGTAGTGCGCTCTGGAACAATCACCTCATCGACCCGCGCACAGGGCAGTCCGTTAAGAATGACGTCATCGCTGTATCTGTCATCTGCAGGACCGCGATAAAGGCCGATGTATATGCGAAATCGGCGCTAATCATGGGAATCGATCGTGGCCTGGGGTTTCTCCAAGAGCGGCAGATCCGCGGACTTTTTGTGACGAACGAAGGCAAGGTAGTGGTCACCGAAAACTGGCAAGGAGGTATTTCATGACCAAAAGATTAGCGCTTGCCGGCGCGCTGTTCCTGACGACAGTGCTCGGCTTCACAATGGTTACCCTGGGTTCCACGACAGGGTTATTCGGGAACGATACGCCCGAGGGCGCTTCAGCCGACCTGGCGGCGAATGCCCTGGAGGCTACCCCGACATCGCCGCCCGCCACGCCGCTTGTCATCGACGAATACATCTACAGCGACGAGTACGTCAGCGGATCCTCCGATTATTACGCCGGGGAACCGGCTGGACCAGACGCGTCCCCGACGCCAATTCCGACATCCCCGGGAGACGATAACCCGGGTGCAGAGGGCGAAGACAGAAATAGCGGCGAGGAGCTCGACGACGAGGAGTACGAGCACGAAGAGGAAGACGAGCAGGAAGACCACGAGGACGAAGAGCACGAGGAGGAACACGAGGAAGAGCACGAGGAAGAGCACGAGGAATAATGCCGATCTTCCGGAAGTTCCCAGGCAGCAAGCTTTCGACCGTCGCTGGTACGGCGCTGACACTGCTGATCCTGTTCGGTCTTATCGGGGGAGGTGGGTGGAGCGGCGCCAGTGCACCCGTGACGGAGCAAGCACCGCCTCCGCCCCCAGTCGTGACGCCGGCAGAGCCCCCGGTCATTCGACGAGTGCACGTCGTAACCCGCATACACGAGGAGGACTCGTCCGGGGTGGTGTCCAGTAGAGCGCCGGCCACCGCCCCGGACCCTGTCCATCCCGCGCCACGGCAGCCGATCACGCCCACTTCACCGCCAGCCGTGCAGGCACAGCCGGATCAACCAGCGCCAGTGGCTAAGACTCGAGGCAGCTGATCGGCGATGGTGAGAATTGCTGCTCGTGGCCTACCCTGGGCGGTCGCGCTGGCGCTCGGCGGAGTAATGGCACTGGGCACATCCCTGCCTCAGGGGGCAGCGCCTACCGACTGGTTGGATTTCGATTCCGCTCACCTGTACTGGTACCTCGGCCGCGCTAGCGGGTTTGTCGCCTTCGGACTGTTGTTCCTATCGGTTGTACTGGGACTGGCCATCAGCTCCCGGATCTTCGATGGGCTTGTTGCGCGGCCGTGGGTATTCGAGATGCACCAGTTCCTGTCGATTTACGTCCTGCTGGCCATGGCGTTCCACGCGCTGATCCTTTTGCCTGACCCATACATGCAGTTCTCACTGTGGGAACTGCTCATCCCAATGGCGTCGCCGTACCGCCCGGTTGCAGTGGGATTGGGCGTGATTGTGCTGTATGGATCGATCATCGTCTCTCTAAGCTACTACCTCAAAGGGTTGATCGGGCAGCAAGGCTGGCGCCTTCTGCACTACCTCACTTTCGCTCTCTTCCTTGGCGCGCTGGTTCACGGCGTACTGGCCGGCACGGACAGCGATCAGGTCCCGGCCCAGGTGTTCTACATGTCGACCGGCTTGCTGGTCCTCTTCTTTGCGTTCTTCAGGATTTTGGTCAGTCGACGCCCGGGCAAGTCAGCCGCTGGAAGGGGCACCAACGCGAAACAGGAACCACGTGACGGGACACCCACGCTCGTCCCGACGGCCGCGGAAGCCAGCGGCGTGGACACCGCCACAACCGCGTGAGCGACTCGACTCCACCCCTTGTAGGCGTAGGCCGGTTCTGCTAGCGTTGCCATTCGATGAGCCAGGTGCGCGCTTCCGTTAGCTTCGGGTTCGGCCGGGAGAACTGGGCCGAGGCGGTGGATTTCGTGGTGGAGGCGGAGAAGATGGGCGTCTACTCGGCGTGGTTCGCCGAGGCGTGGGGCTCCGACGGGATCTCACCGCTGGCCTTCGTGGCGGCGCGGACCTCGACGATCAAGCTGGGGACGGGGATCCTGCAGGCGGGCACGCGGACTCCGGCGTTAACCGGGATGACCGCAGCGACGCTCCAAGTGCTTACTGGCGGGAGGTTTCTCCTGGGGCTGGGGGTTAGCGGGCCTCAGGTCATCGAGGGGTGGCATGGGATCCCGTACAAGATGCCCATCCAGCGGATGCGCGAGACCATCGACATCGCGCGCCTGGTGATGGCGGGCGAGCGCGTAGCCTACGACGGCAAGGTGTACAAGTTGCCGCTGCCCGGCGGCGAAGGGAAGTCGATCAAGTCATCCCTGGGCGCCGTCGATCCGGTGCCGGTTTATCTTGCGACCTTGAGTCCGAAGAGTTTGGAGATGACGGGCGAGATGGCTGACGGCTGGCTTGGGACATCGTTTATGCCAGAGCACGCGGACGTGTTCTTCGAGGACATGAAGCGCGGTGCGCAGAGGGCTGGCCGGTCTATGTCGGACATCGATATCCGCGCCGGGGGTGTGGTCGCGTTCTCGGACGACGTCGAGTCGCTGTTGCCGCGCCGGCGGCCGGGTCTCGCCTTTACGCTGGGAGCGATGGGATCGAAGGAGCACAACTTCTACAACGCTGCCTTCCAGCGCGCGGGCTACGAGGACGTGGCGAAAGAGGCGCAGAGGCTGTGGTTGGAGGGCAACCGGGAGGGTGCGACGGCATTGATCCCGGATGAGATGGTGCTGAAGACGAACCTGTTGGGCACGGACGAGATGGTGAAGGACCGGATCCGCGCCTACCGTGACGCCGGTGTGACGACGATTTCGGCGGACCCCGACGGGCGGGACATCGGTGAGCGCGTCGAGACACTGGGGCGGTTTATGCGGCTGCTAAATGAAGTGAACGCGGAGGGGTAGCAGATGACGGACCGGATCACGATCGGGAGTTGCGAGGTGATCTCCCTGCACGACACGGGTCTGCTGTTTCCATGGGGGTTCTTCTTCCCCAACGTTCCTTTCGCGGAGTTCGAGAAGTACAAAGACCTCTACCCAGCATGCTTCGGCGAGGACCGGTTCGTCACCGACGCCGGGGCGTACGCCGTGCGGTCGCCGGGAAAGACGGTGCTCGTGGACACGGGAATCGGGCCCGGTCCGATCGCGATGCTTGGTGGAATCGAGGGCAAGCTGGTGGAGGACATGGAGGCGAAGGGCGTGCCGCGGGACAGCGTGGACATCGTCGTGCACACGCACCTACACCTGGACCACGTCGGCTGGAACATCACCGACGGCAAGCCGACGTTCCCAAATGCGCGTTATTTCGCCCCGCAGCTGGACTACGAGGCGTTCTCCGAGAGTCTGCAGTCCAACCCGCAGATGCAGCAGGTGGTCCCGCTCATGGACCAAGGCCTGCTCGAGACGTTCGATGGCGAACTGGCGTTGACCGACGATCTGACCACGATGCCGACGAAGGGCCACACGCCGGGACATCACAGCGTGCTTCTGAAGTCCGGCGGTGAGAGCTTGCTGATAACGGGAGACGTTGCTCATCACCCGGCGCAAGTCCACCAGACGGACTGGAATTGTATGGCAGACAGCGATGGCGATCAGGCGGCAGCGACACGAAAGCAGGTGATGGAGCGGTTGGAAGCGGAGGGACATCCGGCCGCGTTCTGCCACTTCCCGGGTGAGGGGTTCGGGCGGATCGCGCGCGACGGAAACCGGCGCGTTTTCCTCACGCTCTAGCCTGCCGGGTACGCGGCGTCGCTGATCCTTCGATTCCCTCAGGATGAGCGGAGTGAAGTGACCGGCGTTCCTCCGACCAGGGCGGCGGCACCGCGCTGGCGGGTGCGTACTCGAACGGCGTCGCGCACGTCCGAGACGAAGATCTTGCCATCGCCTACCTCGCCGGTGGCGGCGTTCTCGCAGATGCAATCGATCACTTCGTCAGCGTCTGCGTCATCGACGACGATCATGAACCAGATCTTGGGAAGGAACTCGATCCAGAACTCGCTTCCTTGCCACTCCTCCATGACGCCGCGCTGAGTCCCAAAGCCCTTGACCTCGGTGACGGTCATGCCGCCGTAGCCGAGGCGCTCGAGGGCAGCCTTCACATCGAGTAGCTTTTCGGGACGAATGATCGCCTCAATCCTTTGCATTGTTCTCCTCCTTCACTGGTTTCTCGTCTGCATCTTCGACATCGGCGAGCGTGTATCCACGCTTGGTGACCGTTTCGATCTGCCAGGGGGCGCTTCCCCGCAACTTCTTGCGCAGGCGGGACATATGGACCGTGAGCTTTCGATCGCCGGAGGTGGACTCTTCGTCCCACACCGCTTTGAGGAGCTGGGGACGGGAGAGGACTTTCCCTGCGCTGTCGGCCAGCTCACCGAGAAGGTCGAACTCGACGAAGGTGAGATTGACCTTGCGTCCGTCGATCAATGCCTCGAAGCGGTCGCGATCAATCGTGAGATTCCCGAGCACCATGCGCGTCGCCATGCCCCGATGATGAAGGAACGCCATCGCCCGGGAGTTGCGGGGATATTGCTAGCGGGTTAAGCGAATGTTACGCGCCGGCCGGGGCGGGTTCGGCGAAGAAGTGCTGGACGCTGGTACGCGCCGCGACTTTCTGAGCGATCTGGGCGAATGAGTGCGCCACCGGAGAATCCGGGTCGGCCTGGACAAGCGGGATGCCGATGTCGCTTCCCTCGCGGATGCCGGGTTCCAGGGGGATGGAGCCAAGGAAATCAACGCCCAGCTCGTCCGCCATGGCCTCAGCGCCGCCTTCTCCGAAGATGTAGGTACGTTCGTTGCAGTGTGGGCAGACGAAGTAGCTCATGTTCTCGACAAGGCCGAACACTGGCACTTGCAGTTTCTCGAACATGGTGACGGCTTTCGTGGCATCCTCGACGGAAACTGCGTTCGGCGTGGTGACTACGACAGCGCCGGCAATCGGTGCCTCTCCGGCAGCGCTCATCGAGGCGTCGCTGGTGCCGGGCGGCAGGTCGATCACCAGGTAGTCGAGTTCGCCGTTTTCGGCCCAGGGGAGGTCGTGCATGAGCTGGCGGACGCCCGTGCCAATCATTGGGCCTCGCCAGACGACGGGCAGGTTACGCTTTAGCATGAAGCCAAGAGAAGCGGCGCGGATCCCGTACTTCTCGACAATGGCCAAGCCGGTGTCAGCCTGGAAGCCGGCGGAGATCCCCAGCATGGTTGGGACATTGGGGCCAGTGAGGTCCGCGTCGAGGAGTCCGACGCTGGCGCCGAAATTCTTGAGAGAAAGAGCGAGGTTGACGGCGACTGTCGATTTCCCGACGCCACCCTTGTTCGACGCCACGGCGATGATATTGCGCACACCTTCGATCGTCTTGGGGCGACCAGCGGTAGTTGTGCGGACGGTGGCGTCCATGGTGACGTCGGCGCACGCGATACCGGGAAGCGCCTCGATGAGCGTTCTTGCTTGCTCCGCCATCTCGTCTCGGACTGGGCAGGCGGGGGTGGTGAGCACAATCCGCACTGAGACAGAGTCGCCGTTGATGGCGATGTCCTCCTCGGGGACGAAGCCGAGGGTGACAATGTCGCGATGGAGGTCGGGGTCCTGTATCTGGGAGAGGGCGTTGAGGACGTCTTGTTTCGTAACTGTCATGTTCTGGGTGGCCAAACGGGAAACTATTCGCGTCCGGGGCCGTTCTAAGTATACATAGCAGGCTTTGCACGGAAAACACATTTAGAAAGTAATTACAGTATCAATCTTGACAAGATACCCCACAGGGGTATAATCCAAGTGAGAATCCGTAACGTATATAAGGCAGCCAGCATCTTGGAGAACGAGTCAAGTAAGAAGGCAGCAGGAAAGGAACAGACTGGAGGCAAGTGATGGGGAAGACGCAAGTAATCGAAAGGCCCGCGACAGACGAGGCCGCAGTGGTGGAAGGGCCTGTATGCCAGCACCACTGGATCATCGACACGCCCCGCGGTTCGATGTCCGAGGGCCGCTGCAAGCGGTGCGGTGAGGCGCGCGAGTTCAAGAACTCCACCGAGTACGTGTGGGACAACGACTCCGGCGGCGGCTCCAGCCCCTGGCGCGGTATTCGTGCCACGCCAACGAAGTCCACAGCCGACGACCCGGAGATGGCAGCGAGGGCGCCCGGTGGCAAGGGCGTGTCTGTCTAGCCTGGTTGATCTCGAACGATGTGCCCCCGGAAGTTATTCCGGGGGCATTTTCTATGTCGGACTACCACGCCGCGATATGATTTAGACAATGCCCTCCCTCAAAGTTGACCTTGTCACCGGCGGCAAGCGGAACCTTTCGCTCGTAAACCCAGTAATGACCGCCTCTGGCACGTTCTCGAACGGGATCGAGTACCAGAGGGTGTTCGACATCCAGCGGCTGGGTGCGATCGCCTCCAAGGCGATCACCCTCAAACCCAGAAAAGGCAATGAGCAGCCGCGCATCGTTGAGACGGCGGCAGGGATGATCAACTCGATTGGGCTGCAGAACATCGGGATCGACGCGATCCTTCGGGACGTAGCGCCCGTTTGGGCTACCTGGGACGTGCCCGTGATCGCCAACATCGCCGGCTGGTCAGTAAGGGATTACGCGACGCTGGCACGGCGGCTGGATGGCGCGCCCGGGGTCTCCGGTATCGAGATGAACATCAGCTGCCCGAACGTCGAGAGCGGCATGGAGTTCGGCGCCGACCCGGGGCTGGCGGCAGAAGTCACCGGGGCTGTGAGGCGGGAGACGGGGTTGCCGCTGCTGGTGAAGCTGACGCCGAGCGCAGGCGATATTGTCGGGATGGCGCGGGCGGTGGTGGATGCCGGCGCGGACGCCCTGACGCTGATCAACACATACCCGGCGATGGCGATCGACGTTGGCTCGCGGCGGCCGGCGCTGGGATGGGGATCCGGCGGGCTGTCGGGGCCGGCGTTGAAGCCGATCGCGATGAAGATCGTCAACGACGTCGCGCGCGAGGTAGATATCCCGATCGTGGGCTGCGGCGGAGTGACGACGGCCGAAGACGCAATCGAGTTCCTGATGGCCGGTGCATCGGCGGTGCAGGTGGGGACGGCGACGTTCCGGAACCCGCGGGCGGCGCTGGACGTGGTGGATGGGGTCGAGGCGTGGCTGAGCGAGAACGGCGTTGAAGATGTGAGCGAGATCGTGGGGGCCGCACTCCTGAAGGACGCGCCACCGGTTGGCGTCCCGGCGAAATGAGCGACGCGCACGAGATCACGCTCGTCCACAGTTCCGACATCCACATCGACGGCAAGTCCTCGGAGTCGTTTCACCCGCTGTGCAAGGTCGTGAACACGGCCCTCCGGCTGGAAGCGGACGTACTGCTGCTGGCCGGAGATATCTTCGACCACAACCGGCTGCCGCTGGAGCAGATCGACCGGGCGGCTCGGGTCCTGAGCGACGCGGCGATGCCGGTGGTGATCCTGCCGGGCAACCACGACTGCCTGTCCGTGGACTCCGTGTACCGACGAGGCGGGCTGGCCGACGTGCCGAATGTGCACGTGCTGGGTGTAAGCAGCGAGGAGGACTGGCTGAACACAGAGATGGACCTGGAGATCTGGGGGCGGCCGCACCTGGACTATCACGACTACTCGCCGCTTGTAGACCCGAGGCCGCGGACGACGCGGTGGCAGATCGCGACGGCGCACGGCCACTGGGTGCGAGACGACCGCGATCGTCATCGGAGCTGGCTGATCCGCGACGAGGAGATAGCGGCGACGGGCGCGGACTACGTGGCGCTGGGCCACTGGCCGGGAGCGGGCGCCGCAGGAGACGGGAAAGTGCCGGCGTACTACAGCGGCTCGCCGGACCTGGCGCAGACGGTGAACGTCGTGCGCCTCGGGCCGGATGGGGTGGAGGTGACGAGGGCGGCTCTGGACGGGCTGAACGAGGAGACCCTACACTGAGACCACGGTTCGGGGTGTAGCTCAGGCAGGTTAGAGCGCCTGGTTTGGGGCCAGGAGGTCCCCGGTTCGAATCCGGGCACCCCGACCA
>DAINRO010000061.1:6026-14859 GCA_036741795.1 Chloroflexota bacterium | reverse complement strand
AAACTGCGGAGCACCTCGGCGTCGGTCTCGCCGACGGTGCCGTCGAGCTGGAAGATGTCGCGGCCGATGATCAGGCCCTTGCGGACGAAGAAGACCTGGACGTAGGCCTCCTGGTCCTGGCGGGCGAGACCGAAGGCATCCATGTCGGTGCGGTCGCGGACCTCCATCACCTGCCGTTCCGTGGTGCGTTCAATGGCGCCGAGTTGGTCGCGGAGGATGGCGGCGCGCTCGTACTCCATCGCGGCGGAAGCGGCCTGCATTCCACGGCGGAGATCGCGGGCAATCTCGTCCGTACGGCCTTCGAGGAACATGATCGTCTGACCGATCACCGCGTCGTACTCGTCCTTCGTGCAGAGAGAGGCGCAGGGGGCGATGCAGCGGTGGATGTAGTACTCAAGGCAGGGGCGGGGGTCGTTGCCCGTAATCTCCTTCGTGCAGGAGCGCCAGGGGAAGAGTTTCTTGACGAGGTCCAGGCTGCGCCGGACGGAGCCGGCGGAGGCGAAGGGCCCGAAGTAGCGGACGTCCTTGCCCGTGCCGATGCGGCGGGTGATCTCGACACGCGGCCATTCCTCGCGCAGGTCGATCTTCAGGTAGGGATAGTGCTTGTCGTCCTTGAGCCGTACGTTGAAGAACGGCTGGTGCCGCTTCACCAGGGTTGCTTCCAGCAGAAGGGCCTCCTGCACCGTCTTCGTCAGAATGAAGTCGATGTCCTCGATCTTGTCCACGAGCTTACGTGTCTTCGCCTCGAAAGCGTGGGTTGAACCGAAGTAGGAGCGTACGCGGTTCCGGAGCAACGCCGCCTTGCCGACGTAGATGATGCTGCCCCTGGCGTTCTTGAAGATGTAAACGCCTGGCTTCGCGGGCAGAGCGCGCAATTGGGCATCGAACTTCTTGACGGGTACGGACATTTCTCTAGCCATTGTATCGGCGCGATGCGTTACATCATGGTAGACTCCGCGCAATCCACAACCCCATCACCGAGAGGCGGCCAAGTTGAGTGCAGAAGCCACGCCAGTTCCGGCGCAGGAGACCACACTCGGCGCGATCTGGCGCTGGACGGCGCCGATGCGCGGCTCGCTGGCCGCCGGTTTAATCGCCGGGTTCTTCGTAGCCGGGCTTGGTTCAAGGATCGCGATGCTCATCATCGCGCTGGTTGATCCGAGCACAGAGGGCGCGCTGACCCAGGACCAGTTCATCGTCGGTGATCGGTCCCTGAGTGACACGATGAACCTGATCTTGCTGGGCACGTTCCTGGGGGTCGTCGGCGCGTTTATATACCTGGGCATGCGAAGGTGGATGCCTATCCCGCGATCGATTCGCGGCCTCGCCTTCGGATACGGCGCGCTGGTGACCGGGGGCAACCTTCTCATCAACCCGGACAGCGTAGACTTTCGCACCTTCGAGCCGGTCCTGCTCTCCATTGCCCTGTTCGCGTCACTCTTCCTGCTGTGGGGAGTCGTTCTGTGCGCTCTTGCAGACCGCTTTCACCGCGAGCCGGATTACCCTCCGTCTGTCCGGGCGCCGCGCATCGTCGGCGGTGTGTTGGTGGTGATAACGCTACTGGGCACCGCTTTGATGGCCGGAGGAATCATCGAGCTCGTGGACAAGGAAGGGACGTGCATTGGAGCGAACGAGGGTTCTAAATGCATCCCTGCCCGGAACGCAGACTAGAAGCCGCGGGAGATAACGAACCTGGCGAGTGCGCCGAGGAGGTTCTGTAGCCGCTCGTCATCCGTCACTCCATCCACCTCCGCACGCCCGACATCCACCAGTTCGGTCGCTTTGGCCGCCGAGTAGTCGCCGGCGCCCGAGTCCCTAATCGCCGCCTTGACACGCTCCACATAGGCGGGTTCAAGGTCGTGCTTACCCAGGGCTTCGCGTAGCAAGTTCGCCTGGTCCGCCTCTCCATCAGCGAGCGTGTGCAGAAAGAGGAGCGTGTTCTTGCGCTCCTCGAGGTCAGACGTCACAGACTTGCCCAGTTCGTCCTCGGTAGAGAACATCCCCAGGTAGTCGTCCTGGATCTGGAAGGCGATGCCCACGGGGATGCCGAAGCGGGCGAGCGCGTCGAACGTCTCGCGCCCTTCTGCCGTCTCCTTCGCGCCGGCCAGTACGGCGCCAAACTGGAGGGCGCCGCTGACGGTGTAGATTGCCGTCTTGAGTTCGTGGATCTTGAGGATGTCCTCCTCGTCCGGCGCCTGGTCGACAAACGTTGCCACGTCAAGGAATTGGCCGAGGACGGTGTTGATGATGACGGTGTTGAGGTGAACCATCCCGGCGATAACACGTTGCGGCGGGATCGGCTCCGAGCAGACGACGTTGTAGGCCATGGCAGGGGCGATATCGCCCGTATTGATTGCCATGGAAACGCCGAACTGGTCGGGGTCTTCCGCACCGACCAGTTGCCCTAGCTTCGAGAAGGCGACATGCGCGGTCTCGAGGTTTCGGCGGGTCTTGCTGCGGTCCATGATGTCGTCGTGGATGAGGAATGCGGAGTGGATCAACTCGTAGGCAACGGATGAGCGCATGATCGTGTCGAGGTCGGTACCGCCAGCGCACTGGTAGCCGAGGAGCACCATTGCGCCGCGCATCTTCTTGCCGCCCTTGGCGTACTGTGTCAGCACCTTGAGCGTCTCGTCAGGAATCTCGACCGAGGTGAAGACGCTGCGTTGCCACTCCGGAAACATCTCGTCCAGCAGCGCCGAGGAGAGATCCTGGTAGGCGTCGCGATAGGCCGTCCAGTCGGACGTTCGTTCCAGCACGGTCAGGGATTCGCGGATTGCCGAAGAGGTGACAGAAGCCATCGGATGCTACTTCCCGAACCGTCGCTGTCGATTGCTGTAGTCCTCGAAGACACGGCGCAGGATCTCCGGTGTCAGGTCGGGAAGGTGCTCGTCGATGAAGGCAAGTTCGCTGTACACCGACTGCCACGGAAGGATGCCGGAGAGACGCATTTCGCCGGAGGTGCGAATGATGAGATCGGGGTCGGGCATGTCTGCGGTATCGAGGTGGGCGCGGACGGCGTCCTCCGTCACTTCTTCCGGCGCTGCACCTTCCTCCATAAGTTCGCGAACCGCACGCACAATCTCGTCGCGGCCGCCATAGTCGAGGCAGAGATTGAGCCGATACTGCGCATAGTCGCTCGTAGTCGCCTCGGCGCGCTGGACTGTATCGAGCAGCTTCGGGGGGAGGCGGTCCTTGCGGCCGAGATGTCGGAAGCGCACTTCGTTCTCGTGGAGATCTTCCTCGATGCGGTCCATGAACTCGGCGAGGAGGTCCATGAGCGCCTGTACCTCGTCGTTGGGGCGCTCCCAGTTCTCCGTGGAAAAGCCCCAGAGGGTAAGGATGCGGACGCCCCAGTCGCGGCACTGCCAGACGATCCGCTCGACAACCTCGGCACCCTTGCGGTGGCCCTGTGCTTTCGAGACGCCGTTACCCTCGGCCCAGCGCCGATTGCCGTCCGGGATGATGACAAGGTGATGGGGGACTCGCACGTCCGGCGGCAGCGGGTCCGCCGGTTCATAGGGGCGGCGGGGGGCGCGTTTCACCGCCTGGCGAGCGGCCCAGGTGGTGACTTTAGAGCGCAAGACTGGCCTCGGGGCGGCTGATCGCGTGCACTGAGGCGTATTTTAGGCCAGCAGTTGCGGGCGGTGCTAGGCCGCCTTGAACCCTACGCGCAGTGAATCCAATCCCCGGAGCGTGATCATTTCCTTGTAGACCGGCTCCGCGAGGAGCCGCCAGTCCGAGAACCGCTCCGCCATCGTCCGAAGTGCGATCTCACCCTCGGCCCGCGCCAACGGGGCGCCCAGGCAGAAGTGGATACCGTAGCCGAAGGCCAGGTGGCGGTCGTCGTTGCGGGTTATGTCGAACAAGTCCGGGTTCTCGAACTTCGCCGGGTCGCGGTTCGCCGCACCCAGCAGCATCAGGACGAACTGCCCCGCCTCGATCTTCGATCCGCCCACCTCCGTGCTTTCGACGCACAATCGGCCGTTGAACTGGACCGGCGGATCGCAACGGAGGACTTCTTCGGTAACGCCGCGTGCGTGCTTTCGTGGGTCCGACTGGAACAAGGCCAGCGCCTCCGGGTGCTTCAGCATCTGGAAGACAGCGTTGCCGATCAGGTTCACCGTCGTCTCGTGCCCGGCGACAAGGATCAGCCGAGAGATCGAGATCAACTCGGTTTCGTCCATCTTGTCCCCCTCCTCCTCGGCAGCGATGAGGGCGGAGAGGATGTCGTCGCGCGGGTCCTGTCGCCGCCTTGCGATCAACCCCCGGAAGTACTCCTTGGACTCGCCGATCGCCTTTGCCCGGCGCTGCAACTCCTCCGGCGCGACTCCGATGTCCGGGTCCAGGCTCTTCACCAGCACCTTCGACCAGCGGCTGAACTCAGGGTGGTCCTCCTCGGGCACGCCGAGCATCTCGCAGATGACGCGCACCGGTAGGGGGTAGGCCAGGTCGTTGATCACTTCCATCTCCCCCTTCGAAGCTACCGCGTCCAGCAGCTCATCCACGATCGCCTGGATGCGCGGCCGCAGCGCCTCGACGGCGCGGGGTGTGAACGCGAGGTTGACCAGGCGGCGCAGGCGGGTGTGGTCGGGCGGGTCCATGAACAGGAACGGGCGATCATTCTGGTTCACCTGGTCGGCGTAATCACCCAGCGCCGTGGTAAACGCCTCGCGCTGAGCGCCGTAGAAGGGGGATTTGCGGTCGTCGTTGCTGAAGTGTTTGTGGTCCTTCATCAGCAACTGGCAATCGTCGTAGCGTGAGAAGGCCGGTACACCGAACACGGTCTGGTAGACGGGGGCTTCCTGCAACAGCCGCTTGTATGTTGGATAGGGGTTTACCCGGAAAGCAGGGTCGAGCGGGTTGAATACGAGCGGCTCAGCGATGGTCATGGCAGTCGTTCCCTTCCTCGCGGCAAGCTTAGTCCGCGCTAAGATTATCGCATCCTGGGGGGAAGACTGTGACGCGGGTCACACTTGCGCGTGGATTGCTAGACGCCGGCGACGATGTAGGGGTCGAGGCCCGGGAACGTCTGCAGGAACGCCTTCCGCTCGGACTTGAGCTTCGCCACCCAGGCGTCGTACTCGTCGACGCGCCCCAGGCGCTCGAACGCCTTCTTCGGCTGCAGGATCTCGGCGTCTTCGCCCTCCAGGCCCGGTAGCGACTTCGCTACCTCGTACCCGAAATCCGCGTCCTTCGCCCATTCGACGCCGCCCTCAGCAATCGCCTGCAGACAGCACGAGGAGTCCGCCACGGTGATCTTGCGGGAACCGGGCCCCTGGTCGTCGACGATCCAGCCGGTGTTCATCAGGTAGACGTCGATGTCGTGGGTCTTGAGGAGTTCGAGGAAGCGGTTGCCCTGCTTTTCGTGGGGCATCGGGAAGAAGGGATTGGTGCCGGGAATGCGAAGCGCCTTGCCGGCCTCATCCTTGCCACCGGCGCTCGTCCCCTGCGTCTCGCCGAGCATGAAGTAGGCCGCGGCCTGCTGCTGCGTTAGCTTCGCCAGCGCTGGGACCACGGCACGGGCGCGGTTGAGGATGACGATGGCGGAGACGGGCGGGATGTTACGCGCGTCTTCGTATCGGCCGAGGGCCTCAAGCGGGAACACGGCGCGGCCATTCTGGGTGTAGGACTCGTTGAAGAAGTCAACGTTGCCATCGGCGTCCATGTACGCGTTCTCGAGGTAAGCGATGGCGCTCGTGGAGGCCGCGTGGATTTCTGGCTCCTGATCGGGGTGGAGGCCGAAGGTCTTGGCGAAGCACCCGTTCTCGGTGCCGTGGACAACGCCGCCGGGCATGAGGGCGATGAAGTCGTCCTGGACAGGCTTCGAGTCTCCCTGGCGCCGGAAGGTGGACGTGGTCTTGCCTGTGCCGGAGAGGCCGATGATGATCAGGGTTTTCGGGCCCGCTGAGGTCTCCACGACCTTGGCGCCGGCGTGCATCGGCAACCCGCCCTTGTCGTAGACGATCTTGTTCCACATCCTCAGCCCGCCCTTCTTCGACTCCCCGAAGTAGTCGGAGTTGAGGACGCGGGTGACGCCGTTGTCGAGATCGACAGCGATGCAGCGGTCGTTCGGATAGCCAGGGGCCGGAAGGTTGGGGGTGTCGATGACCGTGACCTGGGCCTCGCCGCCCTCTCGCGGGAAGTAAAGGAATTTCTGCATCCCGGCGACGTTCGCGTTCCGGGCCTCGATGATCAGGCGGGCAGCGGTCTGCACTTCGGGAGCGTTGGAGATGTACCCGTCGATGACGATCATCTCCTGGTCGTTCATGTAGTTTTCCTGCAGGTCGACAATCTTCTGGTACTCGGCGCGGGGCATAGTCTGGAGGCCGGTGTAGTTCTCGGGCTTGTCGGTGACGATGTAGGTGGAGCCGGCGCTGCGGGAGTCTACCCGAGTCTGCACGTTGAGGTTGCCGAAGACGGTATGGTGTGCGTTCTCCATCTCCGCGGTCATCTTCCGCAAGTCCTTGTGGGATGGGTTATCGATGAACGTCCTTGCGTTCACCGCGTACGACACACTCTTAAGCGTCACCATTTACTTGTCCTCCGGCACGATAGCTTCGCCTAGATTACTCCTGTAACATCCTGTTAATCAATATAGAAGCCATATATCGCGACATCGAGTTGCTCAAGATTTTGTATATGGGTCAATCGAGAGGCTTAATCGCACGCGTCGCATAGTAATACGGCATGTACTTCCCGGTTGGCGAGGGATGGTCCCGCGCCTCTGCAAAGTGGGTGATCACGAACCCGGCCTCGAGTTGGCCACCGATCTGCTCGGTCATCGTGTGGCTGTACTCCACGGGTTCGCCTTTCGCGACTCCAACCGAGTAAGTCACGGGGATAGTGTTGGCGACGATTAGTTCGCCACGCTCATTCTCGGCCTCGAAGTCGAAGATGAACACGTCGGGATTGAGGAAACCGGCCAGCAGAGAACCACCCGGCCGCAACACTCGATGGCACTCATGCCACACGGGCCGCAATTCCGGGCAGAACAGGTTGGAGACCGGATGGAATACGAGGTCGAACGACGAATCCGAGTAGCGCGACAAGTCCCGCATGTCTCCCTGGTCCGTTCGCAGATCAAGTCCGTCGCGATTGGCCACCGCGCGGTCCTGGGCGAGCTGTGCGGGTGAGTTGTCGAAGATCGTGACGTTTGCGCCTGCAGCGGCAAGCACCGGAGCCTGTTGACCACCACCCGACGCCAGCGCCAGCAGATCGACGTCGCCAAGGTCAGCCGGGAACCATTCCTTCGGCACCGGATTGTAACCGACGAGGACAACCGACCATTCGCCTTGCCGCGCCCTCTCGATGACCTCGGAGGAGACTGGCTGTGTCCACTCGTTGCCATCAGCGACGAGCTTGTCCCACGCGTCACGGTTGTGGGCGACGGGATCGAAGTCAGGCGCCAAGGAACTTCACCAGCGTGTCGACGGTCTCGTCCGGCCGTTCCCACATGAACATGTGACCGACGCCCGGCATCATCTCCACGGTTGCCCCCGGGATTCGCGAAGCAAGCAGGCCCGCATTCTGGTGCGACATGATCAAGTCCCTGTCGCCGTAGATCACCAGCGTCTCGGCCTGGATCCCGCCAACCCGGTCGAGGCTATCGAATGCCTGTATTGCCAGCATCTGCCGCCCGAACGCCTCCATCGAAGTCCCACGGTGAATGGCGATCAATTCCTCCATGTAAGCACCCTCAGTTTCGGCGAACTCGTCACTCACCATCACGAGGCAGAACCCCCGTACCTGGTCGCCCGCCGCTGCTGACATGATGCGTCCCACACTGGTGAGTTCTTCGGGCGATTGAGGGAGGCTCCGCGCTGGACCGCAGTTCGTGCAGCCCAGCACCAGCTTGTCTACCATCTCCGGGTACGCCAGTGCGAACTCCTGTGCGATGTATCCCCCCATCGAGTACCCGAAGACGTGCGTCCTGTCGATGCCGAGGGACCGGAGGACTGCCGCGGCGTCATCCGCCATCAGCCGTTGGGTGAGCGGCGTCCCATCGATGCTGCTTTGCCCCATCCCGCGGTTGGTAACCCTGACTACAGTGAACTTCTTTCGAATGGCGTCGAGAAACCTCGGCCCCCACGATCCAGAGTGCGATCCGACGCCGGCCAGCATCAGGAGCGGTGGACCTTCTCCCTCCTGGTAGTACTCGATCTCGACACCATTTACCGAGGTTTTTGACATCGGCCTATCCCAGTTCCTTGAGCCGGGCCTCTGCCTCCCGCACCGCCGCTTTAAACGCGCCCCTCGCCATCAGCGATTCCTCCTCCGCGGCGCGTGCTGTGAACAGGTCGCGCCACAGTCCCCAGGCCTCGCGGTTGTCCGGATCGCCCTTTCTCACGAAGTCCACCAGGTGACAGGCCACCTTCAGATTGCCCGCGTCGCGCGCCGCCTTTGCTCGATCGAGGATGGGTTGCGCCCCCACCGCTTCCACGAGCGCCCCCATTACCTCCGATGAGTGCGCGGGCAGCATGTTTGCGGCATCGCCGTCCCACCAGCCGCCGTACAGCCGGAAGACGTTGCGGGCGATGAATTCGGGGTGGTCGTAGATCGGGCGCAACCACGGCTTATCGGTCGCGGGCCACTCGATGTCCCGGACGATGTCCTCGAGCAACTTGCCCTTGTTCATTCCGCCGACGACCTGGTCGTGGATCGAACGCAGAAGATGCGCCGTCGAAAGAAGAGCCTCTTCAATCGTGCCTTCGTCGCTGATGGCTGGGCCGTGGCCGGGAAGCAGGTGTGCCGGCTTGAGCGCAGCCATCTCCTCAAGGGCGTCGGCCCAATCCTTCGCATAGCGCTGCACTTTGTACGGGTTCCCTGCGTT
>DAINRO010000061.1:0-5926 GCA_036741795.1 Chloroflexota bacterium | reverse complement strand
TCGTGGCCGATGACGCGCGGTCGGCGGTCACCGCGCTGGTCGGCCTCTCTCTGAATCACGCCCGTGCCAGTCACGTGGTCGACGTGGCCATGGGTGAAAACGACGCCCTCGACCGGCGCCTCGCTGAACTGGCTGCGGATCCCCTGCAGCACGGTGGGCGTGAAGCGCCCCGTGGCGGTGTCGACGAGGAAGAGACCGCCGTCGCCGATGAAGGTGGAGACGTTGCCCAATCCCGGAGTAAACGCAACGCGGTCCGTCACGCGCTGTGGTGGACCCAGGTAGAAGAAGGCGGCGTCCGATTCGGACATGCCGCGAGCTGTCTGGAAATCAAGCTCTTGAGTGGTCATGGGCGTCCTCCGGGTAAAGTTGAGCGGTCTCAAAGTATATCTGACGGCGATATAATGGTTGCGCCGATGCACGAAACGCCCGATCAACACGCCACGCTCCAGCGCCTCCTCGACGAAAGCTACGCAAGCGCGGGGGAACATTTAAGATCGATCATCACGCCAGAGCAACGGATATCGGCGGAGCAGCTTACCAACGAACTGCAGGGGATGGTCCTGCTGGCCCTCGCCACTGTGAACGCTGCGGGCGAACCCCTGGTGGCACCGGTCGATGGCCACTTCTACCAGGGCAAGTTCTGGTTCGGCTCCGCCGCGAACTCCGTGCGCTTCCGCCACATCCGCGCCCGGCCCCAGGTGAGCGCCACCCACATGCGGGGCGAGCAGTTGGTGGTGATCGTCCACGGACGCGCCGTCGAGATCGATACATCGACGGGAGAGTATGACGGTTTCAAGGAGCAGCTACGTGAGGTGTACGGTGGGGACGACTGGGACGATGCTGGCTTCTGGGGAACGGCGCCATACGCCTACATCGAAGCGCGACGCCTGTACGCCGCGAAGTTCAACTTCAACAAACCTCAAGAATAGACACAGAGCACGCGAGGCGTTCCGGCCAGGTCCGGCGCCATCTCGATGCGCGCGTCCGGGAAGGCGGCGGCTGCCAGGGACAGCACTGTGGACGCGTGCCCGTCTCCGACTTCCTCGAAGAGCGCGCCGCCCGGAGCAAGCCGTGCCGGAGCCTGCGCGAGCAGGCGACGGACTAGATCAAGCCCATCCGCACCGCCTTCCAGGGCAAGCTTTGGCTCGTTGTCCTTGAGTTCCAGTGGCAGCCCCTGCCATTCGCTCGACGTGACGTACGGCAGGTTCGCGGCGATCACATCAACCGGTTCGTGGATGAGCTCCAGGAGGTCGCCCTGAACGAATCGGACGCGGTCCGCGACACCGTTCGCTTCGGCATTCCCCCGGGCAAGGTCGAGGGCCTCGGAAGAAAGGTCAGTTGCAGTGACGATGGCGTTGGGCAGGTTCGCGGCGAGTGAGATGGCAATCGCACCTGAACCGGTCCCGACGTCAACGATCGAGACTTCGCGGTGGGGCAGCGTGGACCGCACGAAGTCGATGGCGGATTGCACCAGGGCCTCGGTCTCCGGCCGCGGGATCAGTGCCGCGGGCGTCACTCGCAGGTCAAGCCCGAAGAATTCGCGATGACCGATGATGTAGGCCGTGGGTTCGTGAGCGCAGCGCCTGTCGAGGAGCTTCCTGTATGACGCGAGCAGCACGTCGCCTATTGGCTGGCCGAGGTCGCGGAAAAGTCCTGCCCGGTCCAACCCGAGGATGTGTTGAAGGAGGGATTCGGCCTCCAGTTCTGAGAGATCAAGGTCGGCGTCGCGGAGGCGGACCTTACCCTCTCGCAGAGCATCACCGACCTTCACGTCGCCTAGGCCAGCTGCGCCTCGAGCAAGTCCGCCTGCTCCGCTTCCTGTAGAGCATCGATAACGTCGTCCATGTCACCGTCGAGCAACTGCGGGAGGCTGTGGCGCGTGTAGTTGATGCGGTGGTCCGTCATCCGATCCTGCGGATAGTTGTAGGTGCGGACCTTCTCGGCTCGTTCGCCGCTACCCACCTGTGACCGGCGCGACGAATCGATCTCTTCCCGCTGCTTACTCTGTTCGACGTCGAGGATGCGTGCGCGGAGCACCGCCATCGCCTTGTTGCGGTTCTTGAGCTGCGATCGCTCGTCCTGGCAGGTTGCGACGATCCCTGTCGGGAGGTGGGTGATGCGGACAGCGTTGTCGTTCTTCTGGACGTTCTGGCCTCCGGCACCGCCGGCGTTGTAGGTATCGATTCGCAGGTCCTTGGCATCGATCTGCACGTCCACATCGTCCGCCTCGGGGAGGACGGCAACGGTAACCGTGGAGGTATGGATGCGACCTTGCGCTTCTGTTTCCGGGACGCGCTGAACGCGGTGGACGCCGCTCTCGTATTTCAACCGGCTGTAGGCGCCCTGGCCCCGCACCTCGAAGACGACCTCCTTGAAGCCTCCGAGGTCGCTGTCGTGAGCGTCCATGATTTCGGCCTTCCAGCCGTGGCGTTCGGCATAGCGGGTGTACATGCGGTAGAGGTCACCGGCGAACAGCCCCGCCTCGTCGCCACCAGCTGCGGCCCGGATCTCCACGATGACATCCTTGTCGTCGAACTGACCCTTCGGAATGAGTGCGCGTCGCAGTTTGGTTTCCAACGACTCGATCTCCGCCTCATTGGCGCGGATCTCCTCCTCCGCCATCTCGATCATCTCTGGATCGGCACCTTCATCGAGGATCGCTCTCGCCTGTGCCAGTGATTCCTGAGCGCGGCTGTATGCTTCGCCAAAACGCACGATCTCGCCGAGTTGCGAATGCTCACGGGCGAGTTTCTGCAGGAGGTCGTAGTCAGCCATAACCTCCGGCTTCGCCATCTCCTCGGATAGCTCGTTGTAGCGCTGTTCGATGCTCGAAAGTCTGTCCCACATGTCCTTACACACCGAGACCCCCTGATGGGGGCCTCATCGCGATTGTATCACCGGCGCGGCGTTGTAGAATCGGCGAATCGAGGTCGCACTATGCCCGCAACATCCTACCCACCCCTAAACATCACCCAGCATTGGGCAACGATGAACTCGAACCTCATCGATATAGTTGGCCTCGTCCCGGAGGACAAGCTGGACTGGACCCCGGCACCGACGGAATGGAGCATCCGCGTCATCGTGGTGCACATCATTCTCGCTCGGCACCATCACGTTGCGGCGCAGGGTGCCCCACCCGACTTCATAAGCACCGTCATCCAGGAGTCTCGGACGAGGGAGGGTCTGCAGAGGCACCTCGCCTCTTCATGGGACCTGCTGGACAGCCTCCTCTCGGACGAGGCGAAGCTGAACGCGACCTACGAGTCACCAGTAGACAGCGGACCGGAGTACGTCGGAGATCCCGAAGTATACGACGGACATTACGTCGCCTATCACCGCTTCGCCCATGACCTTCACCACCGCTCCACATTGATGGGTCACATTCGGCAGCTTGAGATCCCGATCGCGGACCACCTCATCAGGCCGCTGGACTGATCCGCCCCGCCACATCCCCCAGAGCAACTGCCTCCTGCTTGCCGTCGCGAAGGTCCTTAAGCGTCACCGTCCCGTCTGCCAGTTCCCGCTCGCCAATGATCGCAACGTACCGCGCGCCCAGAGCGTCGGCGTGCCGCATCTGAGCCTTCAGCGAGCGATCACCCGTCGCCAGCACCGTCGACACGCCGCTCCGGCGCAGATCGGACGCCAGCTTGTATGCCGTTGCCGCCGCTCCCTCTGACTGGTGCGCAATGTACGCGGCCAGACCGTCTGCCTCCGGAAGCGGCACCTCTTGCCGTTTCATGTTGATGATGATGCGCTCGATCCCGGTCCCGAAACCGATTCCCGGCGTCGGACGGCCGCCGAGTTCCTCGATCAACCCGTCGTACCGGCCACCACCGCCGATGCTGCTCTGGCCACCTTCTTCAGGTGGCTGCACCTCGAAGACGGTCCGCGTGTAGTAGTCGAGACCGCGGACGAGGCGGGGATCGATTTCGTAGGGGATGCTGACGGCTTCCAGGTAGACCCTCAGCTTTGAAAAGTGATCCGCGCAAGCCTCGCACAGGAAGTCGACAAAGGACGGTGCGCCCGCAATCGCCGCCTGGCAACGCTCATTCTTGCAGTCGAGGAGACGCAGGGGGTTGCGCTCGTAGCGGCTACGGCAATCGGCGCAGACCTGGTCAAGCTTGTCGGCATAGTAGGCGCGGAGAGCATCAAGGTACGCGGGGCGGCAGATGCTGTCGCCGATGGAATTGAGACGGAGGGTTAGGCCAGCCAGGCCGAGCTCCTCGTAGAACCGCCAAAGCAGCTCGATCACCTCGGCGTCGATAGCGGGATCGCTGTCGCCGATCGCTTCGATGCCGAATTGATGGTGTTGCCGGTAGCGGCCTGCCTGGGGGCGGTCGTAGCGGAAGTTAGGCATCGTGTACCACAGGCGCACCGGCTGCGGTTGGTTGTGCATCCCGTGCTCCAGGTAGGCGCGGCAGACCGGCGCGGTTCCTTCAGGCCTCAGGGCCAGTTCCTGATCTCCACGGTCCGTGAAGACGTACATCTCTTTCTGGACGATGTCCGTGGTATCGCCAACGCCGCGGAGAAAGAGCGATGAGTCCTCGAACATTGGCGTCTCGATCCGGTCGTAGCCAAAGCGAGCGGCGGCCCGGGCGGCGATTTCGCGAACGAAGTGCCAGTACAGTTGGTCGTCCGGAAGGATGTCCTGGGTACCGCGTGCCGCCTGGTATTTGGTCATATGGGGAGGATACAAGAAGGGCTACATCAGCCGCATCGAGCGAGGGATGCGGCTACTCGCTTATTTCCGTGGCCGCGACCCGCCGTGGCGGGGGCGGGACATCGGGCCGACTCCGGTCACTGAGCTGCGGCCGCCTTTGCGCATGGCGTCGATGAACTGGAGGCCCTCTTCGTCGCCGACCAGTTCGCGCCGCAACTCCACGACCCGGTCGCGGAGCAACGCGGCCTTCTCGAACTCCATGTTCTTGGCGGCAGCCTTCATCTGCTTCTCAAAGTCCTTGATGAGGCGGGCGATCTCGTCTTTTGGGATGCCATCGGTGCGGTAGTCTGCCTGGGTTTCGGCGACCATGCGGACCCGCTCGGTTATGTCGCGCACCGCCTTCTGGATACCTTCGGGCTCGATGCCGCGCTCCGCGTTGTACTGGCGCTGGATGTTGCGGCGGCGTTCGGTTTCGCCGATTGCCCGACGCATCGAGTCGGTCACGCGGTCGGCGTACATGATGACGTGGCCGTTAACGTTGCGGGCGGCGCGGCCCATCGTCTGGATGAGCGACCACTCGGAGCGCAGGTATCCCTCTTTATCGGCGTCGAGGATGGCGACGAGGCCAACCTCCGGCAGGTCGAGGCCTTCGCGGAGCAGGTTTATGCCGACAATGACGTCGTAGATACCGAGGCGGAGATCGCGGAGGATCTCGACGCGCTCGAAGGTCTGTATTTCGGAGTGCAGGTAGTTGGTCTTGACCCCCATCTCCACCAGGTAGTCGGCGAGATCCTCTGCCATCTTCTTGGTCAGCGTCGTCACGAGCGTGCGCTCGCCGCGCTCGGCACGGACGCGGATCTCGTGCAGGAGGTCGTCGACCTGGCCTTTCGTGGGGCGGACCTCGACTTCCGGGTCGATGAGGCCGGTGGGACGGACGATCTGCTCGACGACCTGCTCGCTCATTTCCGCTTCCCAGGGGCCGGGCGTGGCCGACACGTAGACGACCTGGTTGAGGTGGGACAGGAACTCCTGGAAGTTCAGGGGCCGGTTGTCGATCGCCGATGGCAGGCGGAATCCGAAGTCCACGAGCGTCTGCTTACGGCGGATATCGCCGTGGAACATGGCGCGCACCTGGGGGATCGTCTGGTGCGACTCGTCGATGATCATCAGGAAGTCGTCGGGGAAGTAGTCGAGGAGGGTCCAGGGGGTGCTCCCCTCCGCCCGCTGGGCAAGGTGCCGCGAGTAGTTCTCGATGCCGGAGCAGTA
>DAINRO010000060.1:0-14912 GCA_036741795.1 Chloroflexota bacterium | reverse complement strand
GGGAAGCCGTAGCCCGCCGCGCGGTCCGAGACGTCCTCAACACTCGACTGCTTGTCCCACTTCACAGAGATCGCGTACTTGTTGTTCTCGCAGACGAAAACGACGGCGAGCTTGTGGATTCCGGCGAAGTTCATCGCCTCGTGCACGTCCCCGACGCTCGTACCGCCGTCGCCCACGTAGGACATGGCCACCTCGTCCAACCCGCGGATCTTCGCCGCCAGCGCTACGCCAACGGCGTGCGGGAACTGCGTCGCCACCGGCGCCGAGCCGGAGACAATCCTCAGGTCAGGGTTCGAGAAGTGGGACGGCATGTTGCGGCCACCGCTCTCGATGCTGGTCCCGCGGCCCAGGTGTGCCAGCAGCAGATCCTCCGGTGTAACGCCGATAGTGAGGGCGACGCCGATATCCCGGTAGTAGGGCAAGACCCAGTCCTTGCCGGGAGTTAATGCGAAGGCCGTGCCGACTTGTGCAGCTTCGTGGCCCTCGCCGGTCACTGCGAAGGGGCCCTTGCCCATGCGGTTCAGCATCCTCTCCCGCTGACCGACGGCGCGGGCCATCGCCATGTTCGAATAAAGGGCGAGCAACTGCTCCTTGCCCAGCCCCATCGCTTCCGGTGCTTTTGCCGTGGAGACCATAGTTATGTCGCCTCCTCTTACTACCAGTAGATGCTTATCTCCGAAGAAAGTTGCGCCGCCTCGCCGAGGAGTTCGCTCATCGTCGGGTGCGGCCGGATGCTGGACCCCAGCTCCCATGTCGAGGTCTCAAGGAAGCGAGCGAGCGCCGCCTCGGAGATCATGTCCGATACGGAATCGCCGACTAACGTCGCGCCCAGGAAGTCGCCGGAGTCGGCGTCAGTGACGACCTTCGCGAATCCTTCGCTCTCGCCGTGAATCAGGGCCATCGCGTTGTACTTCAGCGAGAAGCGCGTCGACTTCGCGTTGATCCCCTGCTCTTTGGCCTGCGACCCGGCGAGACCGACGGCGGCGACCTGCGGCCGGCTGTAGGTGACGCGGGGCACGCGGTTGTAGTCCAATTTCTCGGGGTCCTTACCGGCGATTGCTTCGGCGGCGATGAACCCCTCAGCACCGGCGACGTGGGCGAGGAGCATCCCCCCGATGGCGTCGCCGATGGCATAAATCGTCGGTTCAGCTGTGCGATAGGCCTCATCGACCTGCACCCAGCCGCGATCCACCTTGACAGCGGTGTTCTCTAGTCCGAGACTCGCCGTGACAGCACGTCGCCCGACAGCGATCAGCACTTTCGCGGCCTTCACCTGCTTCTCAGCGCCTTCGTGTTCGACTGTCAGCTCCACGACGCCGTCGTAGCTGCGGGTGCGGTCAGGGAGGACCTTCGCAGAGGTCATGACGTCCACGCTCCTGGAGGCGAAGGACTTGCCGAGGACTCGCCCGGCGTCAACGTCTTCCATGGGGACGACGTTCGGCAGCATTTCGATGAGCGTCGTGGGGATGCCCACGTCCGCGAAAAACGATGCGAACTCGCAGCCGACAGCGCCGGCTCCGACGATGGCGATCGAGGCGGGCAGTTCCTCCAGCTCGAGGAGGTGGTCGCTGCTGATGATGCGGTCGCCGTCCACTTCCATCCCGGGGATGTCGCCGCACTCGGAGCCGGTCGCGATGACAATGCTGCCCGCCTTTAGGCGGCGGTCGCCGACAACGACCTCGGTTGGTGAGGCGATCGTCGCCTCGCCCCCGATGATCTCGATCTTGTGCTTCTCGACGGCGCCGCGGATTCCCTTGTGGAGGGCGTCGACGACGGAGTGCTGGTGAGCGCGCACGGCGGGGTAGTTGAGGGCCGCTTCGCCGACATCGACGCCAAACGCAGGGGCGTTACGAGTCCTGACGAGGGTCTCGGCGGAGTGGAGCCAGGCCTTGGTGGGGATGCAGCCGCGGTGGAGGCAGGTGCCACCGACTTTGTCGCGCTCGACGAGGGCGGCGGTCAATCCGAGTTGCGTGGCGCGGATCGCGGCTGTGTACCCCCCCGTACCGCCGCCGATGACAACTACGTCTAGCTCGTCCACCTACATCCCTTCGCTAATTAACTGCATCTAACACATTTATTCTACAGCGTGAAGCCGTCCCCGCGAGGACATGCACCTATAATCTGCATATATGAACTTCCGCCTTTCACCTCACGAAGAAACCCTCCGCGAAGAGGTCTGCGCATGGCTCAGGTCGGAGCTTGGCACGACACACGATTCGGAGCCGACGCCGATGCCGCCCGGGTACATGCCGGACCGGGCGTTCGAGGTGAAGCTGGGGGCGAAGGGCTGGGGCGGGATCAGCTGGCCGGTGGAGTACGGCGGCGGCGGGCGGCCGATCCGGGAGCAGTTCCTCGTGGAGAAGGAGGTCGCGCTCCATGGCGGCAACGCCAGCGACGCCCTCACCCGCTGCATCATCGCGCCGATGATCATCGCGGCGGCGAACGAAGACCAGAAGCAGCGCTACCTGCCGGGGATGGCGCGGGGCGAGATCACGGCCTGTCTCGGTTACTCCGAGCCGGGATCAGGATCGGACTTCGCGTCGCTACAGACACGGGCCGTGCGTGACGGCGACGACTACGTGATTAATGGCCGCAAGATCTGGACGAGCGGGGCGGAGTCCAGCGAGTACTGTTGGCTGGCGGCCCGGACGGACAGCGAGGGCACGAAGCACGGCGGCATCAGCGTCTTCATGGTGCCGATGGAATCGCCTGGCGTGACCGTGACGCCGATCGTCAACCTGCTGGACAAGCAGTGGTTCAACGAGGTCGTGTTCGAGGATGTGCGCGTCTCGGCGGCTGAGCGTGTCGGAGCAGAAGGCGAGGGATGGCGCGTGCTGACATCAGCACTGGGTCTGGAGCGAATCACCGTCTACCGGGAGTTCCTGCACTGGCGGACGCTTCTGGGGATGGTGCGCTGGGCAAAGGCGCACGGTAACGGGGCCGGCGCAGCACGGCAGAGGCTGGCGCAGATGCGCGTGGAGTACGAGGTCGCGGAGTTGCTGCTCTTGCAAGCGATCCAATTGCATGAGCGAGACTTCGATTACCGAGGCCAGGCGGCGATGGTGAAGCTGTTCAACACAGAGTTCGCGCAGCGGTTGTACGAGACTGGCGTGGGCCTGATGGGGCTGTACGGTTACCTGGGAGAAGACTCGCCGCTGGCCCCGGACGGCGGCGCGATGTCCCACAACTTCCTTTCGGCGGTGCAGGACACGATCGGCGCGGGGACCTCCGAGGTGCAGAGGGAGGTCATCGCGCTGCGCGGCCTGGGGTTGCCGCGCGGCTAGAGTTCCAGCGCTTCCTTCAAGTTATCCAGTGAGGATTCCATGTTGTTCTGGACCACACGGGACATCACCAGCAGTGCGCCGATCTTGCCTACGATTCCAAACGGTGGCTTGTAGTTGTAAAGCCACTCGACTTTTGTGCCACCGCCTGCTTCCGTGAAGGTCATCCGCTCCTCACCAGAGAGGTAACCAGTGAAGTCGCGGGCCCAGGTCTCTCCCGGCCTGTAGTCCGTCCAGACCGACTCCAGCTTGTTCTTCCGCGGCGTGACGCTGATTATGGTGTCGTCTTTCGTCCCGGCGCTGCGACCGTCGCCCTCGGTGACATTCACCTCAGTGACGTGAATCGTCCACTCCGGCATCTTCACAGGCTCCGCGGCGGCGAACACGTGCTCCCTGGGTGCATCGATCTCGATCCTGGCTGTCAGTCGCGGCATTCTTGTACCTCCGAGAGCGGGAATACGCCCTCAGTCGGACGGTAATATCGGCCGCGAGCGAGTGTCAAGCGACTTGTAAGCATCGTCGCAGGGGTTATAATCAGGATCGAGCGAGCGGAAGTGGCTCAGTGGTAGAGCATCGCCTTGCCAAGGCGAGGGTCGCGGGTTCGAATCCCGTCTTCCGCTCCATTTTCTTGTCCGGAATTAGGCGTTCACTGCGAGGAAGCCATCGAGCGCGTCCTGTCGCAACGCATCGTTCGACTCAAGAACCACCACGACTGCGTTTAGGTTGTACCAGACGGTGGAATCAGCCGGAATCGATCTTCCCGCCTTCGGCGTTGGGCGGTCGCCCAGGTCCCAGTCCTGGCCGATACCCTGCGCGCTTTCGTACAGCAACACCGCCACCGCCATCTCCTCACCACCGCGAGAAAGTGTGACGTTGACTGGTGTCGGGCCAAACCCCGTGATATCTCCGTTGACATCACCTGGCGTAGCCGTGATGTCCTTGCTCTCCCATCCGGCCTCCAGAGCGGCAAAGTCCAGGGGACTGCCGGAGAGCGCATCATCTGGCGCGTCCGCCGTCGCGCTTGGACTCACGCCTTCACTGGCAATCGGCGTCTCAGTCGCGCCCCCACCTCCATCACCGTCGCCGCCGTCAAGAGCATCGCTGATACTGGCCAGCGCAAGGTAGATGCCGACGGCAAAGGCAGCGACGAGGCCAACGCCGACGAGCACAGTTCCCAGTCCACGTGCGACCGCAGCGCCGGACTGTTCGCCCTTGCTGGGCGGCCGCTGGGCGTATCGAGGCACGGGCGCGACCCTGGGCGCCTTCTTCGAGTCGGCAGTGGGTTCCTCTTCCTCCCCCTCGATCGAGGCCACCTCATCCGCGATTTCGTCGGTGGTAGCGGCACCCGCGACTTCGTCGTCGATGAAGGGTTCTTCAGACATGTCATCGAGAGCCTCAGTGCTCTCTTCGTCTGGTTCCTCTGGAGGCATCGCTACGACGGAGCGACCCCTGGGTGCTACAGGCTCTGGTTCGGGCTCAGGGATGAACCCCATTTCGGCGGCGCGCACCCGGTCCGCTTCTGCCTGCGGGAACATCCCGAGGTACTCGAAAACGAGGGCGCGGAGGTGGAACGAATCGCTTTTTCCGGGATCGATTCGGATGGCGTCGTTGATTACGTCAAGGGCTTCGCGGTAGCGGCGACGGTCTATTAAACGTCGGGCGGCGGCAATTCTGGCTTCCGCGGGGGATCCCTGCAAGATTATGTCTCCGGGTTTTGGCGATTCGTTTTTTTCAAGGTAGACACTTTAAGGGTGCTACGGCAATGGCCGATTTGTGGAGAGAATCGGCAACGGAATAAGCGGTCAACGAGTCTTACATTACGAAGCTCGAATTACGGAACCTGCATTCCGGTGTCTCATTGACACCCGAAAATCTGCAGGGTTAACTATATTGTTCGGCTGCCAATCACTTCGGGGGGGAGACGATGGCACGACAACCGTCCATATCGTGGATTCGCGGCGTTGGTTCGACGCCGGTGTTCGCTGCCTTCAAAACGGAGGGGTTCGTAGTGCTGCCGACGGCGCCGTCGAATGCCGTGCGGAATGTCGCAGAGCTCCGGCCCGATGCCGTCGTTTTTGAAGAATCACCTCTGACCGGAGATGGCTTCTCGCTGTGCGAGCGCCTCTCGGTGGTGACGACCTCACCCATCCTCGTGATGTCTGAGACCCCCGACGAGGACGCGATGGTGCGAGCCTTCGCCGCCGGGGCAACAGACTACGTGGTGATGCCCCAGGGAGTGGACGTGATCGCAGCCAGGCTGAGGGCGGCGTTGCGGATGGCCGGGGTCGCAGTGCCGGATGCGGGATCCGAAACGCTAACAGTGGGCGAAATTGAACTGTTCATCAAAGACGAAACGGCAACCTTGAGAGGCAATCGGCTGTCACTAACACCAACGGAGTTCGCACTGCTGCTTGCGCTCGGCCGAGCGGGAGGCCAACCGGTGCCCCACGGCACTCTTATCGCCAGCGTGTGGGGGCCCGAGTACGTTGACTGCCGCAACTATTTGCGCCTGTACATACGGTACCTGCGCGAGAAGATCGAGGAGAACCCCGAAGAACCTGCCCTCGTAATGAACGAGTGGGGAGTCGGTTACTTCCTTAGTGACGGGGCGAAGTTAACGTCAGCCGGCAGGGGATCCACTGTGGCGAATGAAGGCCCAAAAGGTCAATAGTTGGTAAATTCTAACGAATTTCATATACAGGTTGCTGAAAAATGTGGATAATTCATGAGTAGTGTAAGCATTGAACTCGCGGCGTGCCCATTCAGGCCGCGGGCAGGGGGGAACCTGGATTGAATACGGTTCTGGTCGTTGGGGAGACGCCAGAGCACGCAAAAGCTCTGTCTGAATCTCTTGGGCTCCTGGGGATGGACGCGATTCCCTCCGCCCGGGAGTGGAAACTCGCGATCCGCAGCCTCACCAGTCAGCGCGTAGATGTTGTCGTGCTGGACGTCGACCCGGGAGCGCCCTCTCGTCAGCTCTTCGAACTGATGAAGGAACTGACCGAGGTCCCGATCGTAGCGCGTGCCTCCGATCCCAATGGTGATGAGGCCGTGTGGTATCTCGACCACGGGGCAGCCGACTACCTGCCGCGCCAGTTGACAGCACCCGTCCTCGTAGCCAAGCTTGGCTCGTTGTGCAAGACGGTCGCCGCGGTCTCGCAGAGGGAGCGGATGGTTTTCGGCGATCTGAGCATCGACCTCGAGGGCAGGTCGGTCACTCGAGGGGGCAAGGAAGTGGCGTTGACGCCGCTTGAATTCCGGCTACTGGCGACGCTCGCAGAGAACGCCGGTAAGCCGCTGAAGAGGAAGGTCTTGCTGGAGCGCGTCTGGGGCGCGGACTTCCGGGAGTGTTCCCACTACCTCCGCCTTTACATCGGTTACTTGAGGCAGAAGCTCGAGGAGAACCCGAAACGGCCGCAGGTTATCCTGACGGAATGGGGCCACGGCTACCGACTCTCCTCCAACGTCCCGGCGATGGCACCCGCTGCCGAGCGCAGCGGCGCCCTGCGGACGGCGTGAGTGCCGAGTTCCTGGTTCTTAGTTCCTAGTTCTTAGTTGGGCGCAGCATACTGACGCCCCTACGCGACGAAGTTAGAAGTTAGAAGCTGGACGATCCGGCATCGCCGGGGGGCCCGACTGGCGCGCCCACGAACATGTAACCGACGCCCGTCCATGTCTTGACGATCGAGGGCGAAGAAGGATCCGGCTCGATCTTGGCGCGAAGCCTTGAGATCCAGACCCTCAAATACTGAATTTCATCGCGATATTCGAGTCCCCAGACGTTCGTGAGCAGTTCCGAGTTGAGCATCACCTTGCCGTGATTGGAAGCGAGGATCTGGAGGAGGAGCCACTCGGTGCGCGTCAGGCTGAGCGGCTCACCCGCACGGGTCACAAGGCGCCGCTCGAGGTCAATGGCGATATCGCCCGCGAGGACGGTCTGAGCGGACTGCGGCACGCCCGCCCGCCTCAGCAGCGCGCGTATGCGAGCACTCAGTTCGTCGAGGCTGAACGGCTTCACGATGTAATCGTCGGCGCCCAGGTCCAGCCCTCTGACTTTATCCCGATCGCCGTCGAGGGCCGTAACAAGGATAATCGGCGCGGCTGTCGTCTTGCGCAGCCTTCGCATCACCTCAAGACCGGTCATCTCCGGCATCATGACGTCAAGGAGAATGACATCCAGCCGCACATCTTCGGCCACGCGGAGCGCCTCTTCGCCGTTGGGAGCGGTGATGACCCGGAATCCACGCTCCTCCAGGTCCATCCGCGTCATGCGCAGGATCCCGGGTTCGTCGTCCACCGCCAGGACCAGGGGACCGGCGTGCTTCAGGCCGGAACCCATTAATCGACACCCATTAATCGACACCCATTAATCGACACCCATTAATCGACGCCCATCAGTCGACGCCGTTCCCGTACACCGGCAGACTGACTCCAACCTCCAGTCCACCACCTTCACGCGGCCGCGCCCAGACCTTGCCGGACTGAGCCTCGATGAGGCGCTTGCAGACCGTCAGACCGAGCCCGACGCCGGCAGCCTTGTTAGCGGTCGAGTCCGACCGGTAGAAACGATCGAAGATGGCTTCCACCTCACCGGGATCGATACCCGGGCCCCTATCGAGCACGGCGATCTCCAGGCTGTCCCCGCACTGCCTCGCCTGGATCTCGATTGGAGAATCCGGTGGGCTGTACTTGTCGGCATTGCTGAGAAGGTTCGCAATCACAAGCTCCAGGTAATAGGGCGACGCCGCAGCCGGCTCCAGTTGCTCGCCGGTTTCTACCGTGACGACCCGGTCCAGTTTCCGCTTCATAAAAGACGCGGCCATCTTCTCGACCACGATCCGGGTGAGCACCGGCTCGGTCGGAACTTCCTGTCCAAGTTCAAGTCTCCCGAGGGCCAGCAGGTTCTCGACCATCCTGTACATGCGGTCGCACTCCGCATCGATATCGGCGATAACACTCTTCCTGTCTTCATCGTCCAGTCGCTCGTGGCGCGTGCGAAGGATGCCGACGCCGCTCATGATCTGGGTGATTGGGCTACGCAACTCGTGCGAGAGCAACCCGAGAAACTCATCTTTCGCCGTGGCGGCGGCCCGAAGCTCCTCCTGGGCGCGCTGAGACTCCTCGAAGAGCCTCGCGTTGTCGAGGGCGACGGCAGCGCGATGGGCGAGGACGACAGCCACCGCCAGCTCCGCTTCGCCAAACCGGTTCTCGGGGTCAACCGTTGCGAAGGTCATGGCGCCGATGATCCGGCCAGCGGCGACGAGAGGAGCGGCGATGTACGACGTGAGCGAGAGCCTCTTGAGGATCTCGCGCTGCCGCTCTTCCTGGGCCAGAAGCAAGAGGTTGGGTTCGTGGAGTTCGCTGAACATTATCGGCACACCCCTGGAGAGCAGCCGCGCGAGAGGGTGCCTCGCCCCTTCGGGCACCCCGTAGTGTTCCTCGTACTCAGTGACGAGGTCATGAAGCTCCTGGTCCCGGGCGGCAATAACCGTGTCGGAAGCGACGCCGCCGCGGCCGAACGTGTAAGTGACGCAGATGTCAGCGATCTCCGGAACGGCAAGCGCCGGGATGCCGGCGAGCGTCATCTTTTGGGAGCGCAGGGATGTGGTCAAGGCGCCGCTGGCGTCGGCCAGGAACATCAGGCGCCGACGCCCCTGCTCAAGCAGCAGCCTCGCCTCTTGTTCCGCCCGCAGGAGTTCCTTCTCGCGTTCCAACATCTCTCTAACCGCCCGGTCAAATCCCCGTTACGCCGGGCGAGTTGATTCTAAGCGAAGTTAGAAGTTAGAAGTTGGCTGCGAGGGCGTGGTTGCCGAGCACCGATAGGGGCGCCGCATGCTGACGCCTCTACGCTTACTCGAGGCAAGAGATCGCGCGGGGCAACGGGCAAGGAATTTTCTGGCGCGCTAATTCGTATGTTCGTTTAATCTTGACCACGATGCCGATGAAACTCGTGGCCCTGTTCGCCCTCGCCTTCGTCGCAGGTCTGCTCCTCGTGTCCGAACGCGACACCAGCGGGGCCCAAACCGCGCCAACCGTCCAGGTAACTACCGTCTCCACGGACAACTGGCCCACGGTCGAAGCGACGGTCACCGTACTCGACGCATCAGGACGGCCCGCAACCGGCCTCAGCGCTGACGCCTTCTCCGGCGATATCGGCGGTCAGCCCCTGCGCGTCAGATCGGCAACGCCCGCCAGCGCCGACGATGTCGGGATCGCCGTTGTCGCCACGTTCGACACGAGCGGCAGCATGGTGGGGGAGCCGCTGGCGCAGGCCAAGGCCGCGGCAAAGGGCCTCGTCGCGCAGATTCGGCCGGGCGACCAGGGGGCCATCATCTCCTTCGCGAACGGCGTCACGGTCGTGCAGGGTTTTACGGGCGACCCCAACGCTCTCAACGCCGCCATCGACTCCCTGGTCGCTATCGGCGACACCGCGCTCTACGCCGGCGTCCGGGACAGCATCGCTTTCGCCGACACGGCGCCGCTGCCACGCCGCTCCATCATCATCCTCTCCGACGGAGTGGACTCCGGCGGTGTCAGCGGAGTCAGCGCCCAAGAAACCCTCGCGCTCGCCGACCAAAGCGACGCGATCATCTTCACGATCGGGCTGGGTCCGACAATCGACGAGGCGTATCTCACGGAACTGGCTGCACGGGGCCGCGGACAATACCTGCGGGCGCCGACTCCAGAGCAACTCACAGGCGTCTACCAGTCGGTGGCCTCGATCCTGCGCAACCAGTACGTCGTCGAGTTCGACGCCACTGACGTGGACGGCGCAGCCGTCGCCGGCCAGCCACTGACCGTCAACGTCAACGTCGGCGGGGTCACGGCGGGAGGAACGGCCGCGATCAGCGTCCCGGGGGGCGTCACGGCGGCGCCCACATCCGTTCCCAGTGACGCGCCCCAGGTCACCGCGGTCCCCGGCGTGCCCGAAGAGGGATCATCCAGCGGCTTCCCGGTCGCGATCGCCGCGGCGGCGGTCGCCATCGGCGTACTCCTGCTCGGCGCGCTGTTCTTCCTCATGCGCCGCAGGCGTCGTCGGGTTGCCCACCAGGCCGAGTTCGACGTGAAGCGGTTCCGGCAGGAGGACGCCGCCCCCGTAGTCCAGCAAATCTCGCGGGCGGTCGAGCCAGAGGAAGCGATGGCCTGGCTGGTCCGGCCCGACGGAATCAGGACGCCGCTGGGGATGAGTCCCGTGACGGTCGGCTACTCCGCCGACTGCACAGTGAAGCTCGACGGTGGCAGCGCGGCCTCGATGGAGCGAGTGCGGGTATGGTGGCGGGACGGAAACTTCATGCTGCACAACCTTTCGCGGGCGGGGCGAGTCAGCATCGGTGGCAGGCCCGTGACCTGGGTGGTGTTGGAGGATGGAGACGAGATAGAGATTGGGTCGCAGGTGGTGAGGTTTGTTGAGACTGAAGCGTGAGGCATCCGCCATCCGAATCCTATGCGCCGGCCACATGCGCCATGTAAAGTTATGGTAAACTAGCCTCCCGCGAAAATAGACCGCACGGGGGGAGTCCATGGTTGCTTCGCGCGAGTCCGGCCAAATAATCATACTTTCGATACTGGCGATCACGGTCATGATGGTGATTGGCGCCATCGTGATAGATCTTGGTCTCTGGCTGAGCGAGCGCCGGGGAGCGCAGACCGCCGCTGACTTCTCCGCACTCGGAGGAGCGCAAGACCTTCTAGCGGGAAGCGACGCGACCCAGAGGGGAGCCGCGTTCGACAGCGCCGTCGACATGGCCATCGCGAATTACGTTGATCCGGCCGCGATCGATGCGGCGGCAACCTCGAATTGTTCCTCTGGAAATACCTGCATCAACGTCGGCACGTCCGACTGCCATGGCGAAGGGGACGACAACATGCCCTGGGTGGAGGCCAAGATCCGCAGGCCGGGACCGGCGCTATTCACTTCGGCATTCGGCATCACAGGCGCTGACGTTGGCGCAGTCGCGCGCGCCTGCGTCGGTTCGCTTCTTAGTTCAAGCGACCTTGCGCCTTACGGGATACAGACGAATTTTTCTGACAGCACCGGACCTCCTGAAAATGGTGCCCAGTGCCACAATGGCACCGACGACGATGGTGATGGCGAGGAGGATGACGGCTGCCCGCTGTCCGACTGCATGGAGCCCGATCCCGACGACACCACCAGGACGCGGCCCGTCTACGGAGCAGTATGCGTCCTCAAGACATCCGGCCAGGGAGGTGTGGGTGGCGTTCGCGGCCAGTTAACGCTGACGGCGGGAAGCACGGGTTGCAGCGGCACGAGCGCGAACGACATGCGGCACAATTTTCACTACGGCGCCGGGACCTACTGTGAGATCGGCCAGGAGGTCAACACTGGAACCGGCACCATCAACGGCCTTCTCCAGGGTCTCGAGGACCGCCTCTCCGAAGAGGGCAAGTGTGACGAGATGTTCTCCACCACACGCCCGGACTACGACAATTTCGACGAAGTCTTCAGCATCGCGGGCGGCGCCAGCCCAGTCGTCCCCTCCAACTCTGCCGTCTTCACGCTGAACCCCTGCCATGTCACAACGGGTGTTGACGTGCCTGCCGATGGTTTTTACGCGGGCCACAGTCATACCTATGTTCCCCGCGCGGTGGACCTGATTCTCGTCGACGAGTTTGAGCCGGGCAATCAGTCGCAGACTGTCACGATCACGGGATTTGCCGCCTTTTACGTGATCGGATGTTTCCGTGACAACACTTCAGCGAGTACCAAGGCGCAGGTAGAGGCCGATCTTACAGACTTTGGATCGTTCCTCAACCGCTGCGAGCATGTTACCGGTCAATACGACGTACTTGGAATATTCGTGAAGAGCCTAAAACCCCCGGAAATGGTTGGCGACCCGGATCCTAATTCGCCCGTGTCGATCGTCCTCGTCAAGTAGCCCCAACGCGCTTTGTGGCTCGGGACACGGGAAAGGATATCCCCCGTCGAGGAGCCAGTTACTCGACGAGCTTGTAAGAGGGATCGCCTTCCACCTGGAAGTTGTCGCTGAAGGTGATCGTCGTATTGGTCGTCCCACCGGTGGTGAACTTGTCGACGATGAATTGGTAATTCGTGGAGGCGCTCCCCTGGTAGGTTACCGTGGCGCCCTTCGCGTACACCGTGCCCCAGTTCCCGTGAGCCGCGCCCCCGTGGATCCTTACACCGGCCGTGTTGTCGCGCCGCTGGAAGAAGAGGACTCCGGCGTAAGTCCCAGTCGTCGGCGCGAACAGGTCGAGGTCGGCCGTCCCGCTCATGTCGATTGACCCCTGGTCCACGTAGAAAGTCACTCCGGTGCCGGAGATATCGGCCGCGCCCGTAACCCAGAAGCCGTTGCCGCCCACTGTGTAGGTGCCGGCGCCAAAGGTCGCAGTGACGTTACCGTTGAGCCGAATCCCGCCGGTTATGTGGTAGTTGCCTGGGGAAAAGGTGTAATTCGCGCTTCCCGTGGGCCTGATCTGGCAATTATAGCGACCTGGCTGGAGGGTATGGGTTCCGTTCCCGGGGCAGCTGCGAACGGGGGTCGACGGCGGCGTGGGCACAGGCAGGCCCGCCAGTGGATCTGCCAGGTACTGGTTCGGGTGAGTGCAGCCCGGCGTGATCGTAGCGCTGCCGGTGCTGCAGCCGCCGCGGACATGATTCACGGTACTGTTTACCGTGACGCTTCCGTTTGCGTAAAAGGCGTCGCTCGCGCACGTGGAGTTCGTCCACGTCCCGCCGTTGATCACTGTGATGTTGATATTTCCGTTTGTCGAGAAGGACTGGCAGGCCGTCTGGTTCAAGGAGATGATCGCGTAGTTGCCGCCGACGCCGGCTTCGCCACAGGCAACGGCCCGGGTCCCGACGGGGAAGACGTCGAAATTGAAGACCCGGGAGAATAGAGCCGGCGACTCCGATTCCACGACGACCTCGACGCAGTCGTTATCACCAGCGTAGGGACCTTCTTCCGGGGGAATGTTCACCTCGGAGACGGCGTCTTCATCGCCGTTTGCCGCGACGTAATCCTCGGCCTCGGTTGTCGCTGCGTCTTCGCCGTCGCCATCGGCGACAGCCTGCGCGGCAGCAAGTGCAGCGGCGTCTGCCGCGGTCTGGTCGCTGCTCTTCTCCTGGTAGGCAAGCCCCCCGTCGATGGCGAAAGCCGTGATGCCGAGAAGGGCCGCAAGCATCAGTGTGAACAGCAGTAGAACCTGCCCTCGTTCCTGGATCTTGTACGAATTGTTCATAACGCTGCCTCTGCTTGTTCTGCGAACCATTTGGCCTCCCCCATTACGGTTAATAAGACGTAAGGGAGGCGGGCCCCAGTTACCGTCAAGGCGCGGACAGGGCGTAAACAGCGGGTGAATACTGGTGTCGGGTAGAAGCAGGGAGTGGAGGAGCGCCTGTTGAGGCGGAACGTCAGGCCCTACTCGTCGAGTTTCAGGCCGCCGGTGAGCGGGATATCAATGAAGGGGACGAAGTTGACCACGAGGTTGCCGGTCCCGGCGACATTAAAGGAATTCGCGATGGCCTGGATGGAGCCGAGGTTACCCGAGCCGACGAATTTCACGTTAGCAGTCGGGGCATAGATGACCCCCGTGGAGCCGCCCTGTCCGCCGGCAATGCTCATCTCGTTCGTGCAGGCCTTGTCCTGCCACACGCCGATGCTCTTGTAGACTCCGGAGATCGGCGCCGTGAAAGTGACCTTGGCGCTTCCACCGAGGTCGATGGCGCCGCAGGCGCCGGCGCCGGTGCTCTTCTGCGGATCGAAGCTGTTGTAGAAGGTGACGTGGGTTCCGGTGATCGTCCCCGACCCTGAGATCTTGAAGCCGCCACCGGCTATGACGTACGTGCCTGGCTCGAAGGTGACGTCGGCGCTGGAGCGGATTTCGATGCCGCCGTAGTAGACCCCGGGGTGGAGGGTCGTAGAAGAGTTGATGGATTTCGTGGAAGGAGCAGCGGCGGTCCCGCCGGAATCGGGGGAGATGCCCAGCGCTGTGAAGTCGGGCGCGACCATGCTGGCCAGCGGGTCCGCGATGGGCTCGCCGACGGATTCGGGGGTGGGCGACAGGCTCCCGGAGCCGGTCTCGTTATAGCCGGATCCGTCCACGTAGTTGATGGCTGCCGCGCTGACGTCGCCACCGCCCGTACGGTTGATGGAGGGGGTACAAGACGAGTTGGCGACTATGCCGCCGGGGCCGTTGATGATCAGATCCGAGCTACCCGACTTGTCGAACGACCTGCACATGTTCGGCGAGAGCGCGAGGAAGGCTGCGTCGACCCCGCTACCCTTCGTCATTGACGCCACCGCGCGGGCGCGGATGTCGACGGAATCCTTGCCGACGACTTTCGCAAGGAAGAGGGTACGGTTGATCTCCGCGACAACCTCGATGCGCGTCGAGTCGCCCTTATAGGGAGTGGTGTAAGTGAGCTTTACGTCGTCCGGGTCGAGACCGTTTCGCTCTGCATAGTCAGCGGCGAGGACCTTCGCCGCGTCGGCGTCGGGAAGGGCAGAGGCGCCGGCAAGTGCCGCTGCGTCAACATCGGACTGGAGAGCAGCCTTCTCATTGAAGGCAAGCCCGACGTCCAGCACTAACGCCGTGATCCCCAGGAGGGCGACCAAAACGAAGAGGAAAAGGACCAGCGTCTGGCCCCGCTCA
>DAINRO010000059.1:3342-14915 GCA_036741795.1 Chloroflexota bacterium | reverse complement strand
GGTCCTTGGCGAACTCGGTGGTTTCGTGGGCGAGGCGGGTGTTGGGGATCAGGGGCGGGCGCTTCATGTCGATGCCGGCATCGCGGGCGGTGGCGATGAGGTTCTCGACGTAGCCGGGCGGGTAGACTCGGCCCTTGCTGACCTCGGCGCGGGAGATGCCCTCGGGCGGGATTCCGGGGCGCAGTTCGTAGGCGCAGGCTTCGAAGTCGATGTCGTAGTCGTCACGGAGGGCTTCGAGGCGGGTGAAGCCGACGAAGCACCAGGGGCAGATGTAGTCGGAGACCGCGGTCAGGCGGAGGCTGGGCTTATCGGACTCGGGAGTGGTGGCCTCGATGCCAGCGTGACGTTCTACGTCGTCGTCGCCGTCGTAGCCGACTGACCAGGATTCCATGCGGCCAGTTTACGCCGACTCTGGGAGCTTCGTGCCGCCGAGGCAGTGGAGGTGGAGATGGAACTCGGTCTGGTTAGCGTCGGGGCCGGTGTTGGAGAGGAGGCGATAACCCGACTCGCCGATGCCCTTATCCTCGGCCAGCTTCGCAGCAACGGTGACCAGGCGGCCGAGCATGGGTTCGTGGCGCGGCTCCAGTTCGCGGCCGGACTTGACGTGCTCCTTCGGGATGATCAAGAGATGGACGGGGGCACGGTTGTTCGGGTGGCCGGCGGGGATCTCGAAAGCGACGGTGAGGTCGTCATCGTGGAGGAGCGGGACGCGCATCTCCTGCTTCGCGATCCGGCAAAGGAGGCAGACGTCGCTCATACGACAGCTTCCTGAAAGTACGCCACGCCATCGGTTTCCGGTGGTTCGATGCCTTGCTGGGTGAGGATCGTCTCTATGTGAGTGCGATGTTCCACCGAGTGGGCGATCGCGTGGGCGAAGAGGATTCCTGCTCGCATTTCGTACGGATGGCCCTCGTAAGTGCCGGTGAGGATGCGGTCAGGGGGACAAGCCGCGGCGAGGTCGATCAACGCTTCGCCGCTCAAGTGCGCCCGCTTCCGAAGGAGGTCGAAGCCGGGGAACGGGTCCTCTTCCGCCAGTGGAATACCGGGGGGTTCGCCGCCGAATGTTTCGATGTAACGGCCTTCTGCGGAGAGGAGGTGGACGAGAGTTTCGCGGATGCTGCCGTATGTGCCCGCTACGGTTGCGTCCAGCGTCGCGTCGGGAAGACCGGCGCAGACGTCCAGGACCTTGAGGTTGGCCCAGAGGTTGTGGCGGAAGAAGTCGGCGACGATGGGATCCATATCAGGCGGCCGGCGGGTTCATGCCCCAGAAGCCGACTATCGACTTGAGGCGTCCATCGGGGCTGACCTGGCCAACGTCGATCCCTTCGATGGCCTGCGCGGCGCCGGTCAGCTTCCAGCAAAAGCGAATGCGGTCGTGGTGTTGATCGATGCCGCTGGTAACGGCGATCGCGGCACCCGGCATCTGGGTCTGGAATTGGGAGATGAGGCCGAAGAGGGCGTCGCGGCCGGAGATGTCCGAAGTGGGATCCGTGTACGTGGCCGACTCGTCCCAGCATTGGTCGAGGAGTTCGCGACGCTTTGCCTCGTCCTCCTCATTCCAGGCGGAGATATAGGCTTCGACAGTGCTCTTGGTATCCATTGTTCCTCCTTGCGTGCGGGCGAAATGATAGCACGCATCTTTGGTGTGGACGTTCGGGCGGAATGTATACTCCGTTGCATTCCGTTCCGAAACGGCAAGGAGGATGCGATGCCAAGTTACATGTTGCAGGTTGCTTATACGCCGGAGGCCTGGGCGACCCAGTTGAAGAACCCGCACAACAGGATCGAGGCCGTGCGGCCCGCAGTTGAGAAACTGGGCGGAAACATCGAGGGGGCGTGGTACGCCTTCGGCGACTACGACCTGGTGGCGATCATCGAGATGCCCGACAACGAGGCGGCGGCAGCGTTCGCGCTCGCGGCAGCAGCAGGCGGCGCGTGCAAGGCGATCAAGACGACCGCGTTACTCACCCTGGACGAGGGGCAGCGCGCGATCCAGGCGGCCGGCGGCGTCGGCTACTCACCTCCCACCGGCTGATGGCGGGGCCACTAGACGGCAAGGTCGCCGTCGTTACGGGCGCGGGGCGCCACAAGGGGATAGGTCGCTACATTGCGCTGGCGCTGGCCCGTGACGGAGCGGACGTTGTTGTAACCGGTTCCGGCCGTTCGCCAGAGACTTTTCCGGACGCCGAGAAAGAGATTGGGTGGCGGGACATTGAGTCTGTGGCGGAGGAGATCCGGGCGATGGGGCGGAAGTGCTTGCCGCTGGTGACGGACATGACTAAGGCGGAGGACGCGCAGCGGCTGGCGGACGAGACGGTGCGGGAGATGGGCCGCGTCGACATCCTCGTCAACAACGCGGCGGCGGGGCGTGGGAGCGACCGAGTGCCGGTGATCCAGCTCGAGGAGAGCGAGTGGCGGCGAGTGCTGGACCTTAACCTGACGGGAGCCTTCCTGGTGACGAAGGCGGTGGGGGCAAAGGTCGTGGCACAGGGTGAGGGTGGTCGGATCGTGAATATCAGCTCGATTTTGGGCCGGCAGGGCATGATCACTTCGTCGGCCTACAGCGCGAGCAAGGCGGGGCTATTGCTGCTGACGCAGGTACTGGCGCTGGAGTTGGCGCCACAGAAGATCAACGTAAACGCAATTTGCCCGGGACTCATCGGGACGTCGAGGATGGACGACGTGACGGCGCCTGGCCCGATCCGCGACATGGTGATGCGCACGACGCCGCTGGGGCGGGAGGGGTACCCGGAGGAGGTGGGCGACCTGGTGTCGTTCTTGTGCGGGCCGGGCGGGGACTACGTGACGGGGCAGACGATCAATATCGATGGTGGGAGGGTAATGAGCTAGGGGAGCAGGGAGTAGGGAGTAGTGAGTGGAGAGTAGTGAGTTAGCCTTCGGCTAGAAGTCGAGGGAGAAGAAGAGGATACCGGGCGCGAGGCCGCCGAAGACGCCGGCTTCCGCGACGTTGGCGAATGCGCCCATAAAGACGAGGAAGGCGGCGAAACCCCCGAGGTTGGCGATGCTGGCTTCGCGCGTGGTGACGCCGGAGATGCGTTCGACCGCGATGTGGGAGAAGAGGAAGGCGGTGGAGAGCGACAGGACGCCGAACGGTACCGCGAGCGGGGCGATCGCAACAAAGATGCTGAGGGCGACGGGTGCGAAGGCCAGCCCCATCACCCGGAGTAGCTCCTGGAACAACACTTCCGCTCCGAAGGCACGAACGAGAAGGAGGTGCGTGAGGTAGACCCAGGCGAGAAATACGCCGGTCTGGACGATGGTCCCGCCGATCACGGCCTTGACGATGACGTCAGCGGTGTCGAGGCCGGGGAAGTCGTGCTGCATGGACCAGAAAAGGGTCCCGAGGCCGGCGAACAGGCTGGAGACGAGGACAACCAGAACGGCGCTGGCGGTCGCTGTGCGCTCTTCCTTGACCTCGTCGAAGACGGTGAAGTCGAAGCGGGCCACGCGAGCGAGCCACCCGGCGAGCACCTGGTAGCCAGAGGGGGCACGGGGGTTGCTGCTCCCGCCCCGGCCAGTGCCTCGGAGCGTGGCCTGGGTTCGTAGGCGTCGATTCATGTTCTGTCTACTGCGCGTCATTCTAGCAGGGCGTTTACCCGATGGTCATCGAGCGCGAATGCGGGAATGTTGACGAAGGGCATAGGTAGCGGTCGTTAAAGTGGCCGCTTGGCGGGCATACCCGATTTCCGGGGGTATTTCTCGGGCGTCTCCCCGACCTTGCGCACGATGACGAGGTGCAGCGGGTTCGCGCCATCGGATTCGATGGCGATGACATCGTCGATCTCGCCGCCGAGCGTTGCGAGCGCGATGGCGGACGCCTCGATTTCGGATGTCGCCCCACTGCCCTTCATGGCGACGAGATGGCCGCGTTCCTGGAGGAGAGGCAAGGCTAGCTCCAGGAGGACGGGGAGGGGTGCGAGAGCGCGAGCGATTGCGAGCTGGAAGGCGGCTCGATATTCAGCTTGTTGGCCTATCGTCTCGGCGCGGGCCTGAACCACACTCACACCGCGCAGGCTCAGGCGATCCACCGCCTGTGTGAGAAATTCGGCCTTCTTCCGGGTCGCTTCCAGGAGTGTGATGGAGATGTCGGGCCGGGCGATCTTCAGGACTATGCCGGGTAGGCCGCCACCGGTCCCGATGTCGACCGCAGGGCTGACCGGGATGTCCCGAGCTTCGATGGTGGCCAGCGCAGCGAGCGCTTCCGGGAAGTGCCGGCGGTAGATTTCCTCGCGCGTTGCGGAGGAAGACATAAGCCCCGCGGCTTCGTTCGCAGCCAGCAATAGGGATGCGTACTGATCCAGTTGCGCGAGCTGCGCTTTGTCAAGCGGATTTCTTAACTCACCTGATACCGAAGTGAAGGTCTCCATGGGGTAACACGCCGCCGGGCCCCTCGTCTGAACCACTGCAAAACGGCAGCGAGACGGGCGGGGGTAGCGATCTCTCCCGACCGGACAGCCCGCCTTGTGGCGGTGGGGCACTGGAGAGAAATTATATGCGTTCAGGTGGTGGTGGGGTGCGGTCGGCATGGCAAGCCGTTCGGATCCTTCTTTTTATATCGGTACTAATAGCATTCGCCTCGCTTTCACGGGCGTTCCCTTCGGCTTCGACGGCTCACGCCATTGATGGCGAAGAATCTGCGTTCCTTGGGTTGATCAACAACTACCGGGCACAGAACGGGCTGGGTCCACTATCCCTCAACGGTCAGCTGAATGTCGTCGCCCGCTGGATGGCGGACGACATGGCAATCCACAACTACTTCAGTCACACTGACTCGCTGGGCCGCGATCCGTTCACGCGGATGGCCCAGCTGGGATACAACTACAACACGTACAAGGGCGAGAACCTGGTCGCGGGGACGGCGGGCGCACAGGCAGCTTTCGACCTGTGGAAGGGTTCGCCCGGCCACAACGCAAATATGCTGAGCGGCAATTTTACGGCAATCGGAATTGCACGGTCGTACAACGCTGGGTCGAGTTTTGGATGGTACTGGGCGACCGAGTTCGGCGGAGTGGGCGGAGCACCGCCGCCGCCAGCGCCGCCTCCACCGCCACCGCCGCCGCCGCCACCACCACCCCCTCCGGCTCCAACACCGAAGCCGTATGTGCCTCCGGCGCCTGCGCCTGAGCCAGTGGTGACGCCTGCACCGACACCCGTACCGACTCCGGTGCCGACACCGGTTCCGACTCCTGCACCGACTCCGATCCCGCCGCCAGCAGCGCCGATCGAAGTCAACTCAGGGTGGTGGCACATCGTGTCGGACCTCAAGGCCAAGTGGGCAGAAATGGCGCCGCACGAGCCGCCCCCGTCATACCCTGCGCACGGCCCGGGCTCGAGCGCCTACGGCGCCCCAACGCTAGGTTAGTCGGCCGCTGCGGCTGCCGCGGGTTCCGGAACCAGTTCAGCGCGGACCATCACGCGATGGCTGTAGTTGCCGCCGTTCTCAGTGCTGCCATCGGCGATCCAGCTGCCACCACAGGTGACCAGGGTGACAACGTCCTTCTTCGTGGGGCCCATGAGCCTTATCAGGTTGGGGTCGTTGTAGTCCGAAGCGATGTTGCCTGTGACGCGGTAGTCCAGTGTGCGCCCATCCTCGAGTGTGACGGTGATGGTGTCGCCAATTTCAAGTTCGCGCAGCCTGTAGAACACACCTGGTATGGGTGCCCCGGACTGGGTCTGCCAGTCAACGTGCCCAGAGAACACGGCGTTGTTTCCCAGGCCGGGCGTCGGGGTGAAGGTGTACCAGGCAACGAGATCAGCGCGGTCGGGCACGTCGGGCATGTTGGTGCCGGGTTCGAATCCGGTAGGCTCTACCGGGGCGTCGACGACAAGGCCGGGGATTCCGAGGCGGGTGGGCCTTGGCCCCTGTGGCGCCGGGCTGGCCTGGGGATCGCCGAGGATGGCGCTTGTCTCCGAGGTGTCTGCGAGGATGTCTTCGATGCTGCCCTCGCTGGGGAGGCCGGCTTCATCGTCGGTGAGTGCGGTAACGATGAAGTAGAGCCCGACGGCGAGCGCGACGACTGATATTGCCATGACGCCGATTCCTGCGGCTACGGTGCGGTCTACTCGCGAAGTGTCGAGGTATTTCATCATGATCAGGATAACAAAGGTGCCTGGCTGTAATACGTTTAGGGGTCGCAGAGGGGTCTACGGCAGGCCGTTTTTGTGGGTAACTTCGGGTTGTTGCGGACGTTACTAGATAAGACCGGGATTTTAAGGTAAGATACTGGGCGCAACCACCAATTGCATACGGGGGGCTTTGGGAGGACATCCCGTGAGCCCTATCGCAAACACTCAAGCTCAGAGTGACCGGCAGATCGTCGATGCGGCACGCGCAGGCGACGAGCAAGCGCTGTCGGAGTTGTATCTTCTTTACTTCCCCAGGGTCTATCGCTACATACTTGCCCGCACGGGCAACCAATACGACGCGGAGGACCTGGCGGAAGAGGTGTTCATGAAGGTAATCGAGGCGATAGAGCGCTTCGAATGGCGAGATGCCCCCTTCTCTGCCTGGCTCTTCCGAATCGCGCACAACGCGGTGATCAGCAAACGGCGCAAGGAGACGTCCCGAGGCCGGTCCACCCAATTGACGGACATTTACGCGACCGATGCGTATGGGCCAGAGGAGCTGGTGGAAAGCCGGCTTGCGGTGAGGGAGGTAATGCTAGCGGCCGAGAAGCTCCCAGAGGCCCAGAGGCAAGTGATCGCGCTCAGGTTTGGGGCGGGTCTGACGGTGGCGGAAACCGCGAGGGCGATGAACAAGGGCGATGGGAACGTCAAGGTAATTCAGCACAAGGCGATCGCGAAGTTAAGGGAGATGATGGGGCAGCCCAGGAAGCGGCCCGCTGCTTATGCGAGAGAAAGAGCTGGAACAGGTACTTGAAGAGGCACTCTCAGCGTGCATCGAGGATGGCCGCTCGATTGAAGACGTTCTCGCGGAATACGCAGCGTACCGTGGCACACTCGAGCCACTCCTTATCACTGCCTTAGACACCTACGACGCCCTCCAGGGGGAGAACCCACCGACCGCGGTGGACGAGAGGCTGGAGCGTTTTCTCCAGAACGCCAGGGCCCGAGACGACGTTCGCTACCTGCGGGGCGAGCGGAAGGAGTACCCGAAACACTAGATCTCCACCGGCCTTTACGTTGACTTCTGTCAACGTGCGTACCTATGATCGCCTATATGGCCGGAACAACGATCAGCGCCGCCGTCGAGGAGTACCTCGAGTCAGATGAGTTCCGGAAGAAGGGCTCTCGCGGCCCGGCGATGGTGGAGTTGCGGAAGTTTTCAGGATGGTCCGGTGACGACCGGGAGCCTTCAGCGCTGCGCGGGCACGATGTCGCGACTTACGCAGAATCGATGGGGCCGGCCAATCCCGACAACACGCGGCGGGCGGAGCATATTCGCAAGTTTCTCATCTGGCTCAAATCCCGGTCGTACATTGAGCAGAGTCTGGCTCCACACCTTCGGCTGAAGAAGGCGCCCCGGTCGGGCGGGGCCAAGGGGACCGGGGCATCGGCTCCTACCTCGGTGGAGCTGACTGCGGATGGCGTTGCCGCTCTCGAGACGGAATACGCAGTCCTGATGGAGAAGCGGATCGCTGTGCGCGAGGACATCCGCCGGGCGATGCAGGATAAGGACTTCCGCGAGAATTCGCCGCTGGACGCTGCCAAAGAGGAGCAGGGGCATATCGAAGCCCGTGTCCGGGAGATCGAAGCGATGCTGAAGCGGGCGGTGATCGTGGACGTGGCGGCACAGACGGGACGCGTTCGGGTAGGTAGCAAGGTGCGGGTCAAGAACCTCGGAAACGCGAAAGTCACTGAGTACTCTATTGTTGGCCCGACCGAGGCCAACTCCGCAGACGGAAAGATCTCCAGCGTGTCACCGGTGGGCAAGGCGTTGATCAACGCGACGACCGGGGACGAGGTGGAGGTGTCGATCCCCGCTGGGACGATGAAGCTGTTGGTCGAATCGGTCCAGGGCTAAGCGGCGCCCGGCAATCCGCAGGTAGTTACGTCTCGTAAATCTTGATGCAGCGATCGCGCATCGTTGCGCAGACCGGCTCGCGGGTTGGGACACCCCCTTTGAATGGGCGATGTGGCTGGCAACGCCCCGCCCGCGGCCGGTTCTTTTCTTTATAGGCCCCGATTAGACGTTGTTGATTTCGGGGTCTTCGTAGCCGGCGATGTAACGCCAGGTGCGTACACCCGCGACGGGGATCTCAAGCTGGCGGCAGAGCGCCAGGGCCTCTTCGCCTTTGCCCACGGGAACATACAGGTAAAGCGGCGCGAGTTCAGCGTAAGGGGCCCATTCCCATCGGGCCACGGCCTCCCTGACCGTCTCGTTGGTTTCCACTTCCGCGATCGTCTTGCAGTTGTTTTCCGGGTGCTGAACGACAACGATGTCGGGGTAGGCGACTCGGCCATCCGGCAAGGCAACGCCCATAGTGCGAGCGGGATGATTGACGTGCGTCTTGTAGTCGCGGTACTTCTCGGTAGGAAAGCCGAAGCGGAGACGGGCGATATCCTTCAGGGCGCGGTCGTGGAGGAGCTGGCGCGATTCGGTGCGGAGGGAGTGAGTTGGCGGAACGTAAGCGGCGGCTTCTCCGGGCGCCGGAGGTGGGCCGACGACGTCGGCGAGGAGTACGCCGGAGGGCAGGGTTCCGACGAGGCTGGCTACGGCGGCCTGCACCGGATTGGCACCGTCGGTGCCCGGTTGTTCTTCGGTCATTCCATGCTCCGTTGGATCGATGTTGTCGCTCATTGTCAGGAAGTATGCGAGAGGACGCTGAGGAAGGGCAAGTTGGGCGTTCCTTGACAGTGGGAAGGCTGATTGTGATATTTGACACAAAGGGTGCAGAGGATAGCCATGGCGACGACCATCGTAAGTGACTCCGGCGAGAGATCAGCCGGAGTTTTGAATCTGGGCGGCATCACGTCCGGGCTGTCCGGCTACGCACTATTCACGGTGATTGCCACGTACGGGCTCATAGTGCTGGGCGGTGTCGTGCGCTCAACCGACTCTGGCACCGCGTGCCCGGACTGGCCGTTGTGCCACGGCGAGGTAATCCCCCCGGCCGAGGTAAAGGTCTGGATCGAGTTCACGCACCGGCTGGCGGCGTCCACGATCGGGTTCGTAATCCTGGGGCTGGCCTACATGGTGTGGCGGCGGGCCGGGGATGACCGGACGCTGCGCGGCGCAGCGGTCCTGTCCGTGCTACTTCTCGGGGTTCAAGTGATCGTGGGCGGCATCACCGTAGGAACGGAGACTGCGGCCGGTGTCGTCGCGATCCACCTGACGATCGCGCTGACACTGTTTAGCACACTGATCTTCATCCTGGTCAGGTTAAGCAGGAGCGGCAAGGTGACGGTGGGCCCTGAGTTCTTCGCGCTCGTTACGATGGCGGCGATCTTTGCTTTGATCATAACCGGGGCGTTCGTATCGCAGCGTGAGGCGGGGTTGGCTTATCCGGACTGGCCTCTCTTCGATGGGCAGGTGACTCCGTCCGACAGCGAAGCAGGTCAATTGCACTACGGCCACCGCTTCGTCGCAGGAGTCACGGGCGTGATCCTGCTGACGCTGTGGGGACTGGCGCTCCGGGCGGGATCATCGCCTGTGATTGCCTGGGGATTGACGGCGGCGCTGGTCCTTTATGTCGCGCAGGCGATGCTGGGCGCCGCCAACGTTTGGCTGGAATTGCATACTTCGGTCCGGATACTGCATCTCGCGCTAGCGTCTGCCGTGTGGGCCGTGCTAGTGTTCACGATGATGTGGGCATGGCAAAACGGCCTGCTTCTACTGCGGAACACTCAAGGCTAATCCTGACTTGGCAACGACTGTAACGACCCGCCCAACCGCCGAACGCAGCGTGGCGAACACGCTCGCGTCGTACCTGCGGCTGACGAAGCCGCGGATCATCGGCCTGCTCGTCGTAACGACGGTCCCGGCGATGGTGATGGCCGAAGGCGGCATGCCTTCGTTGTGGCTGATCCTGGCGACGGTGATCGGGGGTTCGTTGGCCGCAGGTGGTGCGAACGCGATGAACATGTACTTCGACCGTGACATCGACGAGATGATGTTGCGGACGCAGGGGAGGCCTGTGCCATCGGGCCAGATCGAGCCGCTCTGGGCCGCGGTCTTCGGGCTTGTGCTGGCTGCCGCGGGCGTTGGCCTGATTCAGATCTTCGTGAATCCGCTGGCGGCAGTGCTCACGCTATTTGCCTTTGCGTTCTACGTGTTCGTTTACACGTTGATCCTGAAACGCTCCACGCCCTGGAACATCGTGATCGGGGGTGCCGCTGGAGCGATGCCTCCCTTGATCGGCTGGGCAGCCGTGACAGGAGCGATCAGTGTCGAGTCGGCCCTGATGTTCGCGATCGTCACGCTATGGACTCCGCCTCATTTCTGGGCGCTTTCGATTAATTACGCGAACGACTACGCGCGCGCCGGTGTCCCTATGCTACCCGTGGTAGCAGGTCCCGAGGAGACGCGCCGCCAGATACTATGGCACACCCTGGGGATGGTCGCGGCGACGATCGCGCTCGGGGTTGTCGGGGGTACGGGCCTGATCTACATGGGCAGCGCAGTGTTGCTGGGGGCAGGATTCATCTACTACGCCGTGGCGCTCTGGCGAAGGCCGACACCGCGCGAGTCGATGGCCCTGTTCCGGTTTTCGATCATCTACCTGGCGGCCCTTTTTGCCGCGATCATGGTGGACACCCTGGTGGTGGCGGCGTGACCGCGTTGACCGGACACGAGCGGTATTTCATCATTGTCGCGTGCTCGCTCGCAGGGGAACCAAGTTGAATCGGGTAGTCCGGCGGCTGGCCTCCAACCGTGGCCGCGCAACTGCATCGCTGATGCTGATCGCGATGCTGGCGCTCACGATGAGCGGGTGCGACGTGATCGAGACGGACACTCCCCAGAACACGTTCGACACCCGTGGCGAGGTTGCCGACAAGCAAGCAGAGATTTTCTACGTGGCCATGTGGCCCGCATTAGTGGTCATGTTCGGCGTCCTCGGCGGGATCCTTTTGATCGCGCTGCGCTATCGCGAGCGGGACCCGAATTCGCCACCGCCCCGCCAGATCCACGGGAACACCCGGCTGGAGGTGGCGTGGACGATCGCGCCGGCCGTTCTGCTCCTCATCATCGGCGTCCCGATGGTCGCCCTGATCGGCGACATCGACGCGGATGCTGACGATGATGCCTACACGATCGACGTGATAGGCCAGCGCTACAGCTGGATTTTCGAATACCCCGAAGAACTGGACGACGAGGGAAATCCCTTGATGACGTTCGACAACGTCGCACACATCCCGGTGGACCGGCAGGTGAACTTCCGGCTGCGCTCCGTCGACGTCATCCACAGCTTCTGGGTGCCCAAGCTGGGCGGTAAACGTGACGTTTTCCCCTGCCTGGTCGCAAACGAGGACGCCGACCCGATGGACGTTCCCGACTGTGAGGGCGGGCAGCTGAATGAGCTGTGGCTGGTGGCTGATGAGCCGGGGACGTTCGCGGGCCAGTGCGCTGAGTACTGCGGCCTTGAGCACGC
>DAINRO010000059.1:0-3242 GCA_036741795.1 Chloroflexota bacterium | reverse complement strand
TGAGACCGCCTCGCCCGAAGCGGAGGAAACACCCGAGTCGACCGAAGGGGAGGGGGGTTAAGCATGGCCACGGCAACGGTACCCCGGCGCAGCGCCCTCGGTGAGGCGCTGGCAGGCGTTCGGCACGCGGCCGACGAGAATCCTGGCAGTCTCCTGGGCTGGCTGGCAACAGTCGATCACAAGAAGATCGGCGTCCTCTATGGCGTGAGCGCGTTCCTCCTTTTCCTCGTGGGCGGGCTAGAGGCGCTGCTGATGCGCACCCAGTTGATGTTCCCTAACAGCGATGTTCTGACCAACGACCAGTTCAACCGGCTGTTCACAATGCACGGCGTAACGATGGTATTCATGGTCGTGATGCCGCTGAGCGCGGCGTTCTTCAACCTGATGGTGCCGCTGATGATCGGCGCCCGCGACGTTGCCTTCCCGCGGCTGAACGCGTTCAGTTACTGGACGTTCCTGGGGGGCGCCATCCTGATCAACATCAGCTTCTTTACCGGCGACATCTTCGATGGGGAGCTGGGCGCACCAGATGGCGGGTGGTTCGGTTACGCACCGCTGAGTCTGCCCGAGTACACGCCCGGGAACGGCATGGACTTCTATGCCATCGGCCTGCAGATCCTTGGCCTTTCATCGCTGGCCGGCGGCCTCAATTTCGCTGTAACGATCCTCAATATGCGCGCGCCCGGGATGTCGCTGTTCCGACTGCCTGTGTTCATCTGGATGACTCTGGTGACATCGTTCCTGATCATTTTCGCGATGCCGGTGATCGCGGTGGCACTGTTCGAGCTGACGTTCGACCGGCTTTTCGAAGCGAACTTCTTCAACGTGGACGCGGGCGGCAACCCCATCCTCTGGCAGCACATGTTCTGGCTGTTCGGCCACCCGGAAGTCTACATCCTCATCCTGCCCGCGTTCGGCATCATCTCCGAGATCCTGCCCACGTTCTCCCGCAAACCACTCTTCGGTTACGCCTTCGTGGTGTTCAGCGGGATCGCAATCGGGTTTATGAGCTGGGGCGTGTGGGTGCATCACATGTACACGACCGGCCTTGGGACGATCGCGAACTCGGCATTCGGAATCTCGACGATCCTGATCGGGGTGCCGACGGGCGTGAAGATATTCAACTGGATGGCGACGATGGCGGGCGGATCGATCCGCTTCAAGTCGCCGATGATGTTCGCGGTGGGCGCTGTCGCTATGTTCACGATCGGCGGGCTGTCCGGTATCACGCACTCGATGGTGCCGTCCGACTACCAGCAGCAGGACAGCTATTACATCGTCGCTCACTTCCACTACGTGCTGTTCGGCGGCGCGATCCTCGCACTGTTCGGCGGGATCATCTACTGGGGGCCAAAGTTCACCGGCCGGTTGTTCAACGAGCCGCTGGCCCACATCCACTTCTGGGTGATGTTGATCGGGTTCAACCTGACGTTCTTCCCGATGCACGTGTCTGGTCTGCTGGGAATGCCCCGGAGGGTGTATACGTATGACGAAGGTATGGGGTGGGACGTGTGGAACCTGCTCTCCAGCCTCGGCGCCTTCTGTATCGCCCTCTCGGTGATCGTGTTCATCGTGAACTTCGTCTACAGCATCATGATGAAGCGCGGGGCGGTGGCCGGCCCTGACCCGTGGGACGCACGGACGCTGGAGTGGAGCATCACCTCGCCGCCACCTCACTACAACTTCGCCACGATCCCGCAGGTCCACTCGCTGGACGACTGGTGGCACCAGAAGTACCGCGAGGACGCGGATGGCAACGTCATACCGGCGATGGCTGGCGCCGCCCTGGCGACTGAGGTCGCGCACGGTGGCGACGGAGGTGAGGAGCACGGCGATGAGCACCACGGCGACATCCACATGCCTTCGCCCTCGTTCATGCCGCTGATCGCCGCGCTGGGCATCCCGATCATGGGAATCGGGTTCATCTACGACTACGCACTCGTACCGGTAGGGGCGACGCTCCTGCTGGTGGGCATCTATGGCTGGGCACTTGAGCCGGCGACGGAGGAAGACTAGGGATGGCGCACGCGAGCACAGCGCACCTCGAAACGTCGACGGGGATCGACAACCGGAAGCTGCTGATGTGGTTCTTCCTTTCCTCGGACTGCCTATTCTTCGGGTCGTTTATCGCGGCGTACCTGCTGTACCGGGATCGAAGCCTCGTAGGGCCTTATCCCGAGGACCTGTTCGACATCCCGTTCACATCGGTGAGTGCGTTCGTCCTACTCATGAGCAGTGTGAGCATGGTGCTGGCGCTGGCGGCGATCCAGCGGGGCAATGTGCGCGGGATGCAGATCTGGCTGTTCACTACGGCCATGCTGGGGGCTTTGTTCATCGCGGGACAGGTGTACGAGTTCACGGAGTTCCACCACGAAGGCCTCTCGCTTTCGACGAACCTGTTCGGGACGACGTTCTTCGTGCTGACGGGCTTTCACGGCGCTCACGTCACAATTGGCGTGCTGATCTTGCTCTCTTTGTTCGTGTATTCACTGCGGGGCGGGATCCAACAGAAGGACAGCCTGAACGTGGAGTTGGCGGGATTGTACTGGCACTTCGTCGACATCGTCTGGATCGTGATCTTTACCCTGATCTACCTGGTGCAGCCATGAGAGAGGTCGCAGGATGACGCTTGCCGATTACAGGAAGTCTCGCGGGGAGCCGGCTATCCAGGAGGCCCATGAGGCCGCGCACAGCGAGAAGCACCCGAGCGCGCGCGAATACATCGCGATTGGGCTCGTTCTCGGGGCGATAACGGCAGCCGAGGTGGCGCTCTACTACATCGACATTTCGCGGAACGTACTGCTGACTGCGCTGGCAATCATGTCTATCGCCAAGTTTACCCTCGTGGTTATGTGGTTCATGCATTTGAAGTTCGACAACAAGCTGTTCACTTACCTGTTCCTGTTGGGATTGCTCGGGGCGATTGCCCTGTTCACCATTGTGCTCGTGACGTCGGCGGCGGATGTAGTCTAGGGAGCGCTCCAGAGGGTTAGCAGTGTTTGTCCTTCACGCCGGGGGATCGGAATGGATGACCTGGCACCTCCACCCGGACGCCATCATCCTCGCCGTCGGCATGCTCGCGACGTACTGGTACGCCGTCGTGCCGTGGCGGCGGCACCTTGGCGAAGCATCACCGAGGCGCTCGCAGGTGGCGCTCTACTGCGGGGGCGTCTTCGCCATCTTTATTGCCTCTGGCTCGCCGCTGCACGACCTGGGCGAGAACTACCTGCTGAGCATGCACA
>DAINRO010000058.1:0-15268 GCA_036741795.1 Chloroflexota bacterium | reverse complement strand
AAGTCCTAGAATCTTGCTCAGAAGGTACGCCCCCTTCCCACCAATTCCCCCTAATTCAACAAGTTTAGTGAGGTTCGCCCATGAACGGCCACTTTCGTAGTGAGTCTGCCACCCGTTGGATAACTCTCGGTCAAGCCTGCAAACTGCTCGGAGTCAACGAATCCACCCTTCGACGCTGGGCCGACGCAGGCCACGTTCGCTCCTTCCGCACCCCCGGCGGTCACCGACGTTTCTCCGAGGATGACCTGCGGGTGTTGATGGCGGGCCAGATGCCGCCCACCGCAGAGCCTTACAACACGATCAGCAACCTCGCACTCGCCCGCATCCGCCGCCGCCTTCAGCGCGGCCGCAACCAGGGTGCGCACTGGTACACCAACCTCTCCGATGAAGACCGCGAGACGATGCGCCCTCTTGGCCGCCGTCTCGTCACACTTGTCTCCGAATACCTGGCCCGCGGCTCTAATCGGCCACATCTCCTTGACGAAGCCCGCGAGATCGCTCACGAATACGGCACCCTCCTGGTCCGCGACGGGCTCAGCCTCCGGGATGCCATCGAGGGGTTCACCTTCTTCCGCAAGACCCTCGACGAAACCGCCATGGAAGAGGCCCAGAAGAACGACCTCTCCCTTGATCAGGCGATCGAACTATGGGAGCTACTCACAAACCTCGGGGACCAGGTTCTCGTCTCGATTGCGGAGTCGTACGAAGAAGCAGGGCTCGTCGCCACCGTCAGGCGCTAAATCACCTCACGAATGCGCTACTACCCAATTTTCGTGGACATCGCCGAGAAACCGGTCGTCGTCATCGGCGGCGGCACCATTGCCCACCAGAAGATGGCAGGGTTACTAGACGCCGGCGCCCAGGTCACCGTCGTCTCGCCTGAACTAAACGAGGAGATGCAGGCCCTGAAGGACGATGGCAAGTTCATGCACATCGTCCGCGACTACGAGCCCGGCGACCTCGAAGGCTACGAGCTAGCCTTCGTCGCAACGGATAGCCGCAAAGAGAACGCCCGTGCCTGGCAGGAAGGCCGCGAGCGGCACGTTTGGGTTAACGCGGCGGACGATGTGCCCAACTGCGATTTCATCATGCCCGCAATCGTTCGCAAGGGAGAGATCATCGTCGCCCTCTCCACTAGTGGCACCTCTCCGGCAATGGCCCGCAAGCTCCGCGAAGACATCGAGGAGTTCTTCACGGACGAGGATGCCGAACTGCTCGATCTCGCCGCGGAAGTCCGGCGCGAGCTGCGCGAGAAGGAGATCATCACTCTTCCTGACTGCCCGCGCTGCGCCCGCAACGGGAACGACATCTGGAACGCTGCCCTCGACGGCATCGTCAAGAAGATGATCAAGGAAGGTGATCGCGCTGGCGCCAAGCAACGCATCCTGAATTTGCTCCTGATGCCCTCCGGAGAAACGGCCAAAGCATGACCGAAACGCTGGTGACCTGCGTCGGCCTCAACCACGTGACTTCACCCGTTGAAGAACGTGAGCGCCTCGCCTTCACGGCGGCAGAAGCGCGCGACGCTGTCCTCGCCCTGAACAAACGCGGCGCGGGTGTCGCCCTGCTATCTACCTGCAACCGCACGGAGCTCTACACCACCGCTCCCGCAGGCACCGGGGATGCCCTCATCGATACCCTGAACAACCTCAAGAACGAGTCGGTTGATCGCAAACACTTCTACACGCTTCAGCACACCGCCGCCGTGGAGCACCTCTATCGCGTCGCCTCCGGGATCGACTCCATGGTCCTGGGCGAGTCCCAGATACTGGGCCAGGTCCGCGACGCCATGGCCATCGCGACGGAAGCCGGGGCCCTCAACGGCGTCCTTTCTCACACCTTCCACTCCGCCATCGCCGTGGGCAAACGAGCCCGTACCGAGACCAACATCGGCCGTCACGCCGTCTCAGTATCCTCCGCTGCCGTCGCCCTTGCCCGCCGCTCTCTCGGCGACCTGGAGAACAAGACCGTGCTCGTCATCAGCGCCGGTAGCATGGGCAAGCTGGCCGCTATGGCGCTCGCCCAGCAGTCGGGCTCCCGCATCCTCGTCGCGAACCGCACCCGCGAGCGCGCCGAAGACCTCGCCTCCCAGCTAGGCCCGGACACCGAGGCGTTTGACCTCGCCCACCTGACAGATGCCCTAAACGTCTCGGACATCGTGATCAGCGGCACCAGCTCTGACGACTTCATCCTCGGTCCAGCCGAGATCGCTCCAGTCATGGAAGCCCGGTCGGGCCGTGACCTCCTGTTCATCGACATTGCTGTGCCACGAGACATTGACCCCGCTGTGGCCACCATCCCCGGCGTTCACCTCTGCGACATCGACGACATCGAGGCGGTGACTGACGAGGGCTGGACCGGACGCCAGGCGGAGGTCACCCGCGTCGAGACGATCATCACGGAGAGCGTCGCCAACTTCGAGATCTGGTGGGACTCGCTCGACGTTGTGCCCGTAATCACCGCCCTGCGCGAGCGCGCGGATTCGATCCGCCGCGCCGAGATCGAGCGCACGCTATCCCGCCTGGACAGCGTCAGTGACGAGGACCGCCGGCGCATCGAGGCCATGACCGAGGCAATCGTCAAGAAGATGCTGGACCGCCCCATCGCCCGCCTCAAGGACGGCGCGGACAAGGGCCTCTACATGGAGGCGCTCGAGGATCTCTTCGACGTCCAACCCACGCGTTCTCGTGGCTCGCGTCCCTGAGGCCCTCGCCTTGTGTCCACGCGCACATTTGTAGTCGGCACTCGCGGCAGTCGCCTCGCCCTTCGCCAGACCGAGATCGTCCTCGAACTCCTATGCACCCAACACCCGGACGCGACCTTCGAGACTCACACGATCAAGACCGAAGGCGATACGTCCACTGCCCCCCTGTCTGAGATCGGAGGCCGCGGAGTATTCGTCATTGAGATCGAGCGCGCCCTTCTCGCCGGTGACATCGACTTCGCCGTGCACAGCCTTAAAGATCTCCCCGCGGACGAAACGCCGGGGTTGACAATCGCCGCCACGCCGGAGCGCGAGGATGTCCGCGACGCCCTGATCACACGCGATGGCATCGGGCTGCACGAACTCCAGCCAGGAGCAACGGTTGGCACCGGTAGCGCCCGTCGCGCCACACAGGTCCTGGGATTGCGCCCTGACCTCACCGTTCGCGACATCCGCGGCAACGTAGACACTCGCATCGCCAAAGTGGACGAGGGCGAGTACGACGCGGCTATCCTGGCGCTGGCGGGCCTCAAGCGTATCGGGCTCGATGGCCGCGTCTCGCAGGTCTTCACGCCCACGGAGATCATGCCCGCAGTCGGCCAGGGCGCCCTCGCCGTCCAGTGCCGCGCCGACGACTACGAGACTCAACAACTGATCGCCGCAATCGACGATTCCGCGACCCGCACCGCCGTCACCGCCGAGCGCGCCTTCGAGCGCCGCCTCGGCGCCGGCTGCAGCGCCGCCATCGCCGCCATGGGAACCCTCGAACGAAGTGGTGCCCTCCGCCTCCGAGGCCTCGTCGGGCAGCCCGGCGGCCGTATCCTTCGCGCCGAGATGGAGTCTCCGCCCACCGAGGCCGAGATGCTAGGCGTGCGCCTCGCCGAGTTCCTTATCGCCCAGGGCGCGGAAGAGCTACTGGAGGCGCCGGCATGAGCGCCGGCAAGGTCTACCTGGTGGGCGCCGGCCCCGGCGACCCAGGCCTCATCACCGTGGCCGGCCTCGAGCGCGTCAAGCAGGCGGACGTCATCGTCTACGACCGCCTCATCGGCAGGGCGCTTCTCGACCACGCCCGTGAAGGTGCGGATCTGATCTACGCCGGCAAAGTACCCAGCCCATCGCAGACGCAAGACCAGGAAGCGATCAACCGGCTGCTTGTCGAGAAGGCGCGCGAAGGCAAAAGCGTAGTCCGCCTCAAGGGAGGCGACCCCTTCGTCTTCGGCCGCGGCGGCGAGGAGGCCGAGGCCCTCCGCGAGGCCGGCATCCCCTTCGAGGTCATACCGGGCGTTACGTCCGCCGTCGCCGTTCCAGCCTACGCCGGCATTCCCGTGACCCACCGGGGCGTCGCCACCAGCTTCGCCGTCATCACCGGCCACGAAGACCCCACGAAGGCGGAGACGGCCATCGACTGGCCCGGCGTCGCCCGCGCCGCCGACACGCTCGTCTTTCTCATGGGCGTCAAGACACTCCCCGACATCGTCCAGCAACTCACCGCCAACGGCCGCTCCCCAACCACCCCCGTCGGCGTCATCCAGCAGGGCACCAGCGCCGAGCAACGCACCGTCACCGGCACTCTCGCCGACATTGCGGACATCGTCGATCAGGCGGGCATCAAACCTCCCGCGGTCACCGTCGTTGGTGAAGTCGTGCGTCTGCGCGAGACCATCTCATGGTTCGAGAACCGCCCCCTTTTCGGCAAGCGAGTCCTCATCACCCGCACCCGCCGCCAGGCCAGCGTCCTCGCTCGGCTGCTGGCCGACGAAGGCGCCGTACCGGTCGAACTCCCCTCCATCGAGATCGAGCCCATCGAGGACAGCGCCGCCGTTGACGCCGCCACCGAGCGACTTCGCGCCGGCGACTACGCCTGGACGGGGTTCACCAGCGCCAACGCGGTCGACCTCTTCTTCGAGCACCTGTCAGAACGCACACTCGACGCCAGAGCCCTCGGCGCGAGCAAGGTCTTCGCCATCGGCCCGGCCACCGCGGCAGCCCTCGCCGCCCGAGGCATCACCCCCGAGGTGGTCCCCGACGAATACGTAGCCGAAGCCGTGGTAGAAGCCATGCGCCCCCACCTAACACCTCACACCTCACACCTATCACCTCGCATCCTTCTCCCCCGCGCCGAATCCGCCCGCCCCGAACTCGTCCAGGGCCTCGAAGCCCTCGGCGCAACCGTCGACGAGATCCCCATCTACCGCGCGGTCGTCCCCTCCGACAGCGAGCCAGCGGCGCTCGAAGCCCTCCGCAACGGCGAGATCGACATTGTCACCTTCACCTCCTCCTCCACCGTCCGCAACCTCGTCACCATGCTCGGCGGCACCGAAGCGTTGGAACGCCCGCTGATCGCGTGCATCGGCCCCATAACGGCGGACACGGCCCGCGAACTGGGGCTGCGCGTGGACGTCATGGCGACGGAATACACAGTGGAGGGTTTGGTGGCGAGGTTGAAGGAAAGAGAGGCGTAGCTGCAGACTTTCAGGTCTGCGCGAGTCGTGATGAACCCCCTCTACTCCGCCATCGACGCGCACTTCCTCGCCCGCGACGCGCTCCGCCGCGTCGCCCTCCTCCCCCGCCACGGCCGCGCCGCCGCCGAGGGCTGGTTCAAGGTCGAGATGATCACTCTCCTCGACTCCCTCGCCAAGGACGGCACTATCGACGACTGGCGCTCCGACTTCCCCATCACCGAGGACAAGAAGCAGCGCTGCGACTTCCGCATCGTCGTTGGCGGGAAGCCGCTCTGGCTCGAAGTGAAGACCCTCATCGACCCCGCGCGGCAGGCCACCGATATCGGCTTCATGGCCAAGGGCGGCGGCTTCGCCGACGACCTCGTCAAGCTCATGCGCGCCCCCGATCCGGACCGCGAGGTCCTCCTCTTCGTCCTCCCGCGACCCGCGCCGAGCGAGTGGAAGGACCTCCTCGCCACCTACGCCCGACGCATCGCACCGCTCGCCTTCGAGGAGAAGTCGGACGTCGCCGCGTACCCAGGCGAACTGTACGTCTGTAAACTGGGTCTCAAGGAGATGTTCTGATGGTTACTCGAACCACCCCCCTCGACTTCACCCGCACCCGCCGCCTCCGCGGCTCCCAGCCCCTGCGTGACCTCGTGCGCGAGACCCGCCTCTCGCCCCAGGACTTCGTCTACCCGCTGTTCGTAACACACGGCTCGGATGTCCGCGAGGAGATTTCCTCCATGCCCGGCCAGTACCACCTCTCGCTAGACCAACTCCCAGCCGAGGCCGAGGAGTTGCGCTCGCTTGGCGTCCCCGCCGTCCTCCTCTTCGGCTTGCCCGCTGAGAAAGACGAGGTCGGCTCCGAGGGCTACGACCCCGGCGGCATCGTCCAGCAGGCCATCCGCACCCTGAAGGACGCCGCGCCGGACCTGGTTGTTATCACCGATGTCTGCATGTGTGAGTACACCTCGCACGGCCATTGCGGCATCGTCACCCCCGAGGGCGAAGTCGACAACGACGCCACGCTCCCCTTACTGGTCCGCACCGCCCTCTCCCACGCCGAGGCAGGCGCCGACATGGTCGCGCCGTCCGACATGATGGACGGCCGCATCGCCGCCATCCGCGCCGGGCTTGACGACTCAGGCTTCGTGAACACCCCGATCATGGCCTACTCCGCCAAGCAGGCCTCCGCCTTCTACGGCCCCTTCCGCGTCGCCGCCGACTCGGCTCCCCAATTCGGCGATCGCCGCTCCTACCAGATGGACCCCGGCAACTCCCGTGAAGCCCTGCGCGAGATTGAGGCGGACATCGAAGAAGGCGCCGACATCGTCATGGTCAAACCGGCTCTACCCAACCTCGACATCATCGCCCGCGCCCGCGAAACCTTCGACCATCCCATCGCCGCCTACAACGTCAGCGGCGAGTACGCCATGGTCAGGGCCGCCGGCCAGCTGGGTTACATCGACGAAGAGCGCGTCATGATGGAAGTCCTGACCGGTATCAAGCGCGCCGGTGCCGACATCATCATCACCTACCACGCCAAAGAAGCCGCCCGCCTCGTCTAGTTCATTCCTGGCAGGTCCGGCAGAAGTTAGTCTCCTTCCCGCCCGAGGTGATCGAAGTGATGTGCCCGCCGCATCGAGGGCATACCGCATCCTCCGGCCGTGCGTGCACGCGAAGGTGGTCGCGGTACATCTTCGTCGGTAAGCCCTTTTCCTCCGTTTCAGCAGCCACGATCGGGATCGCCCATTCCATGGTCCGCCGGATCGCCTGATGGAGACCGCGGACGCCCTCCTCGGGTATGTCACCTCGTTTTCGGAACGGGTGGAGGCGCGCTTCCCACAGCACCTCGTCGGAGTAGGCGTTCCCGATCCCGGCGAGCACCCGCTCGTTCGTGATCACGTTCTTGATCATCCCTCGCTGCTTCATCACGATCGCGGTGAAGTCGTCTTCCGTGAGCGTATCCGCCATCACGTCTGGCCCCATCTCTGTCCAGCGCGGCAGCTTCTCCGTGAACTCATCTTCCCGCGCCACGAACGTCCGCCCCATCCGCCGCTCGTCGAAGTATCGAAGCTGCATACCGTCGTCCAGAGTCAGCACCCAGCCGGTCGAAGCCCGCACCTTTGTCTTCGGTTCGACGTACTGGTAGCGGCCGGCCAGCATCGCGTGGACGACGATATGTTCGCCTCCGTCCAGTTTGAAGAACAGCATTTTCGCGTGGCGATACACTTGCTGGAACGTGCGTCCGGGCAGCCTCTCCTCCCATTCCCCTGCCGTCGCCCTGACCAGCCACGGCACAGGGCCGCGCTCCGACTTCTCGATCTTTACGCCGCGCAACCGCTTGTTGAAGTACGCGACGTACCCTTCCAGGTCGGGGATTTCCGGCATTGCTACTCGCCTCGGTAGCGCGGATACGAGCCGAGGATGTGGAAGGCGGAGCAGTTCCCCTCAACGACCGCCAGCGCCTCAGCCAGCTCGGGATCGGTGCGATGTCCTGCCAGGTCCGCAAGGAAGATGTAAGTCCCGAGACGCTCCTTGCTGGGCCGCGATTCAATCTTGGAGAGATTGATCCCCCGGCTTGAGAACTCCTGCAGCGCGGCCACGAGTTGTCCGGGCCGGTCCTCGTTCGCGAACGCGAACGCCAGTGATGTCCGGTCGTCACCTGTTGGCTCATGATCCTCTGGCGCGACGATCACGAAGCGAGTGTGGTTCGGGCTCCGGTCCTGGATCTGGCTCGCCAGGGTTTCTGCGCCATAGAGATCAGCGGCGCGCCGATTGCCTATGGCTGCAGCGTCATCACGGTTCATCACCGCTTCAACAGCTGCCGCCGTTGACATCGCGGCCTCTATTCTCGCCTTGGGAAAGTTGGCATCGATGTATCCACGGCACTGAGCAAGCGCTTGCGGGATCGATGTGATTACTTTCACGTCTTCCGCGCGCACACCCGGCTTCACGAGGAGATAGTGGTCGATCAGCAGGACGACCTCGTCGCGAATGACCGTGCGCTTGGCCGTGTGGACCAGGAAGTCCAGCGTTTCGGCGACTGCGCCCTCGAGGCTGTTCTCAATGGGCATCACCGCTTCGTCGGCGTCCCGGGACTCCACAGACATCCCGACTCCGGTTATTGAGCCGATCGGCACAAGTTCAGGATCTATCCCCGCGGCCTGGCTGTACTTGATGGCAGCTTCTTCGGCGTTTGTCCCCGGAGGACCGAAGTAGGCTAGCCTCGCGCTCATGTCCCTTGTCAGGGCTGCGTCATGATGATCCGCAGCGCCTCCTCGTTCTCGGTGCTGGTGACGGCTACAATCTCATCCTCTGCCTGGACTGTCGTGTCGCCCGTGGGGATACGCGGAGCCCCGTCTTGCCCCACGATCAAGGGGATAAGAGAGCCGTGCGGCAGCAGGAGGTCGCGGACCCTCTTCCCAACGACCCCGGCCTCCGCGGGCACCTTGACTCCCACGAGTTCGAGCCCGCCGGCAAGCTTGATGAGCGGGATGACGATATGCGTTGGCAGCTCTTGCTCGATCTGCGCGAGGATGGCCGCCGTGGCACTCACAGTCGTGTCGATACCGAGCAGGCGGAAAATCTCCTGGTTCTTGGGGTTGTTCAGCCGCGCCACGGTCCTCGGCACGTTGAACATTGCCTTCGCCACCTGGCAAGAAACGAGGTTGTCCTCGTCGTCGCCGGTGACGGCGATTGCCATGTCCGCCCGGCCGAAGCCAGCCACTTCCATGGTCGTGGCCTCGCAGCCATCACCCCGGAGCACCACGTCGCCAAGTTCCTCGGCGATCCGCTCGCACTTGCTGGCGTCCTGTTCGATCACGAGCACTTCGTGGCCTTCCCGGAGGATCTCCCGTGCCAGATAGTAGCCAACCTTCCCGCCGCCGACAACGATGACGTACATCAGCCGCCCTCTTCCGAGTGCTGGGCATTCAACTGATCGCGAAGCATCGTCGCCCCGATGATGGTCGGGCTGATCGTCTCGAGGCCGAGATCTCGGTACATCTCTTCGCGGATCGGATCATAGATGCGGCAGAGGGCGCGCTTGACGCCGAAGATGTGCTTGGCCATCTGCGTCGCCATGACATTGCGGTTGTCGCCCTGGGTCACGGCAATGAACGCGTCTGCATCGCCGACGCCGATACGGGCGAGAACGTCCTGGTCGATGCCGTTGCCGATGTGTTTCTTCCCATTAAAGCCCGTCGGAAGGCGACGGAATGAATCGGCACGGGTGTCGAGAATCGTCACCTCGTGCCCCTCGGTCGTGAGCATGCCGGCCAGCGTAGCGCCAACCCGCCCACATCCCATGATCACGACCTTCACGCAGTCACTCCTGGACCGCCGCACGCACGACTATCACCTGGCAAGGGGCATGGTCGATGACATAGCGGGCCGTCGTTCCCAGTTCGAATTCGCCAAAGGGCATCTCGTACGCCACGCCCAGAACGATCGCGTCCACTCGGCGCTCGATCGCCTCGTCGACGATCGCGTGCCCGGCGTCCCGCGCCTGCAGTATCTCGCCTTCGACCTTACAGTCGAGGTCTCCCGCGATATCCTCTGCACGCTGGAGGATGCCCTCGGCGGCTCGGGCCTCCGGGCCCATTTCGGCGTCGAGAGCGAGGGCGCGGCCCACTTCGATGACGGAGACCGCGTACACCTTGCCTTTCGCACGGCGGACGATGGAGCAGGCCAGTGACAGTGCTTCGAGCGATATTGGCGTTCCGTTGACCGGGACAAGAACATCGGTGAGACGCGTGGCAGTATTGTTCAAGATTCGGTTATCGCTCCGTTGGCGCACTCAATTATATGGACGCGCCCAAGTGTTGGGCAACGCGGTTTCTAAGTCAGTTGCAGGATTGCCGGCCTGATCCTTCCCGATTCGTCGATATCGAGGAACCCGATCGTGCCCAGGCGGACACTCTGGTGGTCCGGGAATGTTGGGCTTCCCGGCCCGACAATGAGCACTCCGCGCAGAGTGAAGATTTCCGCGCGGTGCGTGCTACCACGGACAATCACATCGACAGGACCGCCGAAGTAGTGTCGCATCTGTCCCTCAAGGGTACGCATCGGCGGCGCATCCGGCAGTTGCAGGTCGTGGAGCAATCCGATCCGCACTGTTCCGTGCAACGTGTCTACCTTCAGCACTTTCGCTTCCGATAGTCGCGGATCTGCAGGCGGGATTGAGCGTTCCCACCCGTGATAGTCGCCATTTCCCTGCACCGCCATCACCGGCGCCACTTCCTCCAGCCAGTCCAGCACATCCGTCGTGAGCAGGTCGCCGCCGTGCATGATCAGGTCGACGCCCTGGAACGCCTCGTAGACCTGGGGCCAGAGGTGTCCCATCGCGATGGGGATGTGCGTGTCCGAGATGAGGCCTATTCGCATTGATCAAGCGTGTTCTGGCAAGTGCACGCTGGTCAAGCTTGGGAGCTTCGTTGAGATTGTCCCGCGGAGTAACATAGCGAGTTGATGAAATACGACGTCATCGTCGCGGGTGGTGGGCCTGCGGGGAGTACTGCGGGACGCGTCCTGGCCCAACAAGGAGCGCGTGTCCTTATCCTCGACAAGCAGGCGTTCCCCCGCGACAAACCCTGCGGCGGGGGTGTGACGCTGCGCGCCTCCTCCACACTGGGCCTCGACCTGTCCCCCGTGGTCGAGCGCACAGTCTACGGGGCACGGTTCTCGCTCCGGCTCGGCCCCGAGTTCGACCGCCGGTTCCGCGAGCCCCTCACCTACATGACGCAGCGGATTCGCCTGGACGCCTACCTCCTCGAAAAGGCCGCTTGTGCTGGTGCGGACGTGCATGAGCGCGATGGCATCCGAGAGATAGCCCTTAAAGATTCCAGCGTGGAAGTACGAACGGACGAGGGACGGTACACCGGGTGCGTGCTCATCGGAGCGGACGGCGCCAACGGCGTGACGGGGCGGCTGCTGGGACTGCGCAGCGAATACGAAGAGGCGGTGGCGCTCGAAGGAAACATCCCGTGGAGTCCAGCGGTGAGCCGGGACTGGGAGGATCTCGTCGCCCTGGACCTCGGCGCGCTCGCGGGCGGATACGGATGGGTTTTCCCAAAGGGCGAGCACCTGAACGTCGGCGTCGGCGCCTGGAAATACGCTTCATTCACGCTCAAACCGAAGCTAGCGGCCATTGCCCGGCGCTACGGGTTCGATGAGGGCTCGCTCGAGAACCTGCGCGGACACCACCTTCCCGTCCGCATTCCCGGAACACCGATCGCACGCGGGCCAGTCGCAGTGGTCGGTGATGCTGCTGGACTGGTGGATCCGCTGACGGGCGAGGGCATCCACATGGCATTCGCGAGCGGCCGACTGGCGGCTGAGTCCGCACTCCGGGTGCTGGGTGGATCGGCCTCGGGCATGGAAGCGTATCAACAGGCAGTGGACACACAACTCCAGCCAGAACTCAACGTAGCGAGCCAGTTGCAGGAAGTCTTCAACTTCGCGCCACCGCCGTTTGTCGCGCTCATGCAGCGCAATCGCCGCCTCTGGCACCTCTTCTGCTACATCATTAGGGGTGACCTGACCTACCTGGACTTTGTTCGCATGATCGGGCCCCTGCATTTAGGGATCCGCTATTTGGCCTCTGTTTCGCAGCGCCAGCGAATGTCCCGGGTTGACGCCGGCCTGATCCGGATGGCCAGTGTTCGGTGAAAGTTGTTCTGCCGGTTGTCCTCATTGGCCTGGCCACGTTTTTCAGCGCCTGCGGTGACGATGGAGAGGTAGAAGACACGCCCTCAGCCTCTCCTGTACCGTCGGCTTCACTCGCCCCCACACATTCATCCTCTCCCGAACCATCACCTTCGCCCACGATCGGTTCTACCGCGACGCCAGCGCTGGAACCCGGACTGCTGAGCATTGGCTTTGAAGGTACGAGCGGTGACGTGGCCCTTATCGTTGAGCTGGCGGACAGTCCCGATGAGCGATATCAAGGGCTGCGCAACCGACAATCGATGGACGAGAACCGAGGCATGTTGTTCGCCTGGCCGGCTGATGCGACAAGTGCCTTCGGCATGCCGGAGACGTACATCCCGCTAACTATCGCCTTCGTCCGCGAAGACGGGACGATCATCCACTTCGAAGACATGGAACCGCTGTCGAGCATCCCATACCGGTCACCGGAACCCTACCGTTACGCCATTGAGGCGAACCAGGGTTGGTTCAACGCCAACGGCATCGTGATCGGCGACGCCGCGACCATTCCAGCCGAAGCCGCGGACGACGCCCAATAGTCTCGATTGACCCCCGCGTTACGGCACTCTTACACTCGATGCAGACCCCACCGACGTTGACGGGTCACCCCATTCACCCTGCTAGCGAGGCGGTAAAAAACCACGATATGAGCGTCAAAACAGAGATTTTTGGCGGGAATCCCTTCTACGAACGGACGGTGCTCCCAAACGGGCTGCGCGTCATCTCTTCTTCAATGCCACACACCCATTCCGTGTCCCTCACCGTCTACGTTGGCGCCGGTTCGAGATATGAGCAGACGGCCGATGCTGGCGTGTCCCATTTCACGGAACACATGCTCTTCAAGGGGACCGAAAAACGGCCGAGCGCCAAGGAGATCGCGGAGGCCGTGGACGGAGTGGGGGGGCTTATGAACGGGGCCACCGATCGCGAATACACGGTCTACTACATCAAGGTGGCACGCCCCCACATGGACCTCGCCCTGGACGTCCTCTTCGAGTTGGTGCGGAGGCCCCTTATCAGCGCCACAGAGATGGAAAAGGAGCGCGGCGTCGTCGTCGAGGAACTGGCGATGGTGGCGGACTCCCCGGCCCAGATGGCCGACCTTCTCCTGGACTCATTGCTCTGGCCAGAGAATCCGCTTGGCCGCGACATCGCCGGAACGCCGGACTCAGTCAACGGAATGAGCCGGGACACGCTGCTCGTTTACCTGCGCCAGCAATACGTCCCGAACAATGTGGTGCTCTCCGTGGCAGGCAACATCACCCACGAGGAAGTTGTCCACGCTGCCAATTCCGGACTCGGCGACTGGGATACCGGCACGGCCGGGACCTGGATTCCGGCGGGCAGCCAGAACGGCTCGCGATTGGGCGTCACGTATAAGAAGTCCGAGCAAGCCCACGTCGTAATCGCGATGCCGGGCCTCGCGCTCGATCACCCTGACCGGCATTCGCTGTCGTTCCTTTCCGTCATCCTCGGCGAGGGCATGTCGTCGCGCCTATTCATGGAGCTGCGTGAGAAGCGCGGACTCGTTTACGACGTCAGCAGCTTCACCTCACACTTCCTCGACACGGGCTCCTTCAACGTCTACACGGGCGTCGACCCGAAGAATGCCCAGGAGGCTGTGAAGCTAATCCTCGACGAGCTAGGCCGCCTGAACACAGAAGGGCCGACGGAGGCGGAACTGACGAAGGCACGCGAGATGTCCCGCGGCCGCCTGATGCTCCGTATGGAGGACACGCGTTCAGTCGGCGGCTGGGTGGGCGCCCAGGAATTACTGCTCGGCAAGGTGCGGACCGTCGAGGATGCGATACAGGAGATGGAGGCCGTTACGCTGGAAGACCTGCAGCGCGTGGCACGCGATGTCATCGATCCCGGCCAGGCCTACCTCGCCGTGGTCGGACCGTACCGAAGCGACAAGGCGTTCGCGTCACTGCTGCCGGCCTGATTATCCCGTAGAAACAAAGTGCCTCGCCCGAGCGGCGAGGCACTTTTCATGTCCGTTACTGCGAACTAGTAGTCCATCGGCGGTGGAGGTGGGCCACCTGCCATAGACCCCGGCGCCTCTGGGATCTCCGTCACGAGTGACTCCGTCGTCAGCACCAGCGCAGCGATTGAGGCCGCGTTCTCCAGTGCTGTCCGCGTTACCTTGGCCGGGTCGATGATGCCTTTCTTGAGCATGTCGCCGAAGGTGCCGTCACCGGCATCGTAGCCGAAGTTCTTGTTCTTGTTCGCCTTCACTTCGTCGACGATCACAGCGCCCTCTTGACCGGCGTTGTCCGCGATCATGAAGAGGGGCGCCTCGAGGGCCTTGCGGATGATCTGGATGCCCATCTGCTCGTCCTCGGTGCCCTCAAGCTTGTCCAGCGCTCCCTGGGCTCGGATGAGGGCAACGCCACCGCCAGGGACAATCCCTTCCTCGACGGCTGCGCGGGTTGCGGACAGGGCGTCCTCGACACGGAGCTTCCGCTCTTTCAACTCCACCTCGGTGGCTGCTCCGACCTTGATCACGGCGACTCCACCGGCAAGCTTGGCCAGGCGCTCTTGCAGCTTCTCGCGGTCGAACTCGGAGGAGGCGTCTTCGGACTGGGCCTTAATCTGCTTGATGCGGCCCTGGATGTCCTGGTCGGTCCCGTGACCTTCAATGATCACGGTGTCTTCCTTGGTACTGACCACGCGTCGAGCGCGGCCGAGGTCAGTGACCTGGGCGTTTTCGAGCTTTTGGCCCATGTCCTCGGTAATGAACGTCCCGCCGGTCAGGATCGCGATGTCCTCGAGGATCGCCTTGCGGCGGTCGCCGAACGACGGCGCCTTGATGGCGAGGGCGTTGATGTTGCCACGGAGCTTGTTGACCACAAGCGTGGCCAGGGCTTCGCCATCAACATCGTCCGCGATGATCACGACGTTCTTAGTCACTTGCAGCGTTCGCTCAAGCACGGGCAGGAGGTCCTGGACGGACGAGAGCTTCTTGTCGGTAATCAGGATGTACGGGTCGTCGAGGACGGACTCCATGCGGTCCGGGTTCGAGACGAAGTAGGGAGACACGAAACCTCGGTCGAGCTGCATGCCCTCCACGAACTCGGTCTCCATGCGGATACCCTTGCCCTCTTCCACGGTGATGACGCCGTCCTTGCCGACTTTCTCCATGACGTCGGCGATGATGTCGCCGATCTCCTGGTCGTGGCCGGAGATGGTGGCGACCTGCGAGATCTGCTCCTTGCCGGCAACCGGCGTGGCGATCCTGCGGACTTCCTGCTTCACGGCTTCGGTAGCGGCCTCGAGGCCCTTCTTTAGCGCCATCGGGTTCGCGCCCGCAGCCACCATGCGCATGCCTTCGCGCACAATGGCCTGCGCCAATACCGTAGCGGTCGTCGTGCCGTCTCCGGCGACGTCGTTGGTCTTGCTGGCGACT
>DAINRO010000057.1:0-15778 GCA_036741795.1 Chloroflexota bacterium | reverse complement strand
GAGGCGCTGGTGATGGTGATGGCGGCGGGGATCAACTACAACAACGTCTGGGCGGCGCGCGGCATCCCGGTGAACGTCATCAAGGCGCGGGAGAAGGAAGGGGACACGACGGGGTTCCACATCGGCGGCAGCGATGCATCCGGCATCGTCTACAAGGTGGGGAGCGCCGTCACTAACATCAAGGTGGGCGACCGCGTGGTCATCCACTGCGGGATGTGGGACGAGGACACGGAGTACGTGAAGGCCGGGAACGAGCCGATGTTCGACCCGTCGTACCGGATCTGGGGCTACGAGAGCAACTGGGGCAGCTTCGCGCAGTTCACGAAGGTGCAGGCGCACCAGTGCATGCCCAAGGCCGAGCATCTGACGTGGGAGGAAGCGGCGGCGCCGACGCTCGTGGGGGCGACTGCGTACCGGATGCTGACGAACTGGACGCCGAACGTGGTGAAGCCGGGTGACCCGGTGCTGATCTGGGGCGGTTCCGGCGGGCTGGGGTCAATGGCCATCCAGATCGTCAAGGAGCTGGGCGGCATCCCGATCGCGGTGGTGTCGAGCGAGGACAAGTTCGACTTCTGCATGAAGCTGGGCGCGAAGGGCTGCATCAACCGCAAGGACTTCGACCACTGGGGGATGCTGCCGCATTGGACGGACGACGAAGCATACGGGAAGTGGATGCAGGGCGTGCGCGCGTTCGGCGCGAAGTTCTGGGAAGTGCTGGGCGAGCGGAAGGCGCCATCCATCGTCTTCGACCACCCGGGCGAGGACACGGTACCGACCTCGATATTCCTTGTGGACACGGGCGGGATGGTGGTGATCTGCGCGGGGACGAGCGGCTTCAACGCCACGGTGGACCTGCGTTACCTGTGGATGCGCCAGAAGCGGCTGCAGGGCTCGCATTTCGCGAACGACAAGGACGCGAACGAGTTCAACCAACTGGTGCTGGACGGGAAGATCGACCCGTGCCTGGGCGAGACGTACGACTGGGACGAGATCGCGCTATGCCACCAGATGATGCACGAGGGGCGCCAGCCGCTGGGAGTGATGGCGGCGATGGTGAACGCGCCGCGCCGGGGGATGAAGGACCTGGACTAGACCTCCGTCGACACCCCGATGATGCTGCCGATGACGAAGGTGACGGCAGCTGCCGCCGCGCCCAATCCCACCTGTCGGGCGCCGCTGTAGAGGGCGCTGCGGCCGGTGAAGAGCGAGACGCCGACACCGACCCCAAATAGCGCCGCGCCGCTGAGCAGGGCGCTAATGACGATGACGGGCGTATCCGCCGAGCCGAAGAGGAACGGGAGCACCGGGATGAAGGCGCCGATGGCGAAGGCGAGGAATGACCAGAACGCCGCGCCCCAGGGCGAGCCCAGTTCGCGAGGGTCGAGGCCCAGCTCTTCGCGGACAAGGGTGTCGAGGGCGACCTCCGGGTTTTCCATGAGACGGGCAGCGGTCTGGTCAGCTTCATCCTTCGGCAAGCCCTTGGCCTGGTAGATGAGGGAGATCTCCTTCTGTTCCTCGTCCGGGGAGTTGAGGAGTTCCTCGCGTTCAAGTTCGATCTGGCGCTCGAACAGCTCGCGCTGGGCGCGCATTGAGACGTATTCGCCGGCCGCCATCGAGAAGGCGCCCGCCATGAGCCCGGCGACACCGGCGAGGACCACGAAGCTGGCTTCGGCCTGCGCTCCGGCGAAGCCCATGACGAGCGCGGTGTTGGAGACGAGGCCGTCGCTGACGCCAAAGATTCCGGCGCGAAGGGCGCCGCCGCCGCCGGTCCGGTGCCACGTCTCGCGCCGGGCAATCGTATCCACAGCGGTCGGCACATCACCCTTACTGAGCTTCGCCATGGTGCGGCGGTGGTGGCTCTCGTCCGGAGCGATGGCCTGGGCACGTTCGTCCTGGGCCATATATGCGCTGTAGGCGCCGGCTTCCATGGTGCGGATGATCGGAAGGACGGACTGGGTGCCGAAGACTCGGGCCGCCTGGCCGATGAGGCGGATCTTGATGCTGGGACCGTGCTCGCGCGGTTCGACGCCGGCTTCACGGAGAGCGTTGCGCCAGACGTCTGCGTGGCCGACTTCCACGTGAGCCAACTCGTCGAAGATGCGCTTGCGCTCCGGGTCCTTCTCAAGTTCGGCGAGGAGTTCGTAGATGGCGATACCGTCGATCTCGTCGTCGAGGTTGGCCTGAAAACGCTTGGTCTCCGCGAAGGGGGTGCGCATTCCGACTAAGTATACGGTGGGCCTGGCGCGGTTGGGCCCCACGGCCCCACCAGATCCTGACTGCGGTCAGGATGACAAGAGCAGGTTGGGTTAGACATGGCTGAGGGCGCCGCCCTCGATCCAGACGACCTGGCCGGTGAGGTAGTCGGCCGCGTCTGAGGCGAGATAGACGGCGGCGCCCGCGATCTCCTCGGGTTTGGCGAGGCGCTTGTAAGGGAGGTAGCGCTCAAGTTGCTGCTTGCCTTCGTCGCCGCCGATCATCCCCATGCCCTCGGTCCAGCCGGCGCCGATCGCGTTGACCTTGATGCCGTCGCGGGCCCATTCGAGGGCCAGGGCGCGGGTGAGGTTGATGACCCCGGCGTCGGCGGCGCAGTAGGCAGCGCCGTTGACCAGGCCGCGCTCGCCAAGTACGGAGGCGACGTTGATGATGCGGCCCCACTTGTGCTTGATCATCTCCCGGGCGGCGTACTTGCTGGCCAGGAAGACGCCCCCGAGGTTGGCGTTGAGCACCGCATGCCACTCGAAGTAATCGGTCTCCAGGACGGGTTTGGCGAAGGGCAGGTCCTGGGCGTTGACGAGGATGTCGATCCGGCCGAGTTCGGACACTGTGCGGTGGACTACGGCCTCGACATCGGCCTCGTCGCCGGCGTGAATGATGTGCGTGAAGTGCTTGCGGTCCAGCGCCCAGATCTCGTTGGCGCAGGAATTGGCGCGCACGGTCTCCTCGTTAGCGGTGGTAGTGGTGGCGACGCCGACGTCCGCGCCAGCCTCGGCCAGAGCCACGGCAACGGCGCGGCCGATCGGGTTGGACGCGCCGATAACGAGGGCAGCCTTGCCATCCAGGGAGAAGTCGCCGGCCATCAGACGCCCTCCGCCGGCAGTGGTATCACGGGGGCGAATCCCGTGGGGGCGTGACCGGCGGCGAGGCCGCCGCCGTCGAGGACGATGAGTTGGCCGTTCATGTACGACGTTAGGCCAGAGGCGAGGAAGACGCACAACGGGCCGAGTTCCTCGTCCTTGCCGAGGCGGCCCATGGGTGTGAACTTACCGTGCTTCCACCACTCCTCCATCTGCGGGTTCTCGTGGGGGAAGAGGCCGGGGGCGATCAGGTTCGCCTGGATGTCGGGGGCGTAGGTCATGGCGAGGGCGCGGGTGAAGTTGATTAAGCCAGCCTTGGCGGACGTGTACATGAAGTTGTTGCGACCGGCGCGGAGACCGAAGCCCGAGGTCACGTTGATGATCTTGCCACCGCCCTGCTCCAGCATGTGGGGGATGGCGGCGCGAGAGCAGTAGATGGCGCCGGTGAGGTTGGTGTCGATGCCGACTCGCCACTGGTCGTCACTGACCTCGGTCAGCGCGTTGCCCATGCCCTCGGTGGCGCCCCCGGCGTTGTTGACGAGGATGTCGATGCGCCCGTACTCCGCCAGCGTTGAGTCGATCATTGCGTTCACGGAGGAGGAGTTGGTGACGTCGCACGATACCCAGAGGCAGGCGCGACCCGCACCCTTGATCATGTTGGCTGTCTCCTCGACCTGGGCGTGCGTCCTTGCCGTGGCCACGATGTTGGCGCCGGCGTGAGCGAGGGCAAGGGCCATGGCGCGGCCGAGGCCGCGGCCGGCGCCGGTGACGACCGCAACTTTGCCGGTGAGGCTGAGCTTTTCGAGAACGGGCATGGGCTTCGAGCGAGAAGACTACGCGGTGTCAGAGGGGGCAGCAAGGGCCGAATGGACGTCGTCGCCACGTGCCGCGTCGATCACGGAGGGCGGGCCACCCCGCCCCTTTTCCTTGCCGGCGTACGCTGCCAGCGATGTACGTGCTGGTTCGTTCTCAACGCAAAGAACCGCGGCGTCAAGGCCGCCCAGCTGCTTACTCACCTGTCGGACCATGACGCGGACGGCAGTGTCGTTGCGGGCGTCGATCGCCTGGCTGGCGGCTGCGTTGAGCTTGCGGGCGAGGCGCTGGACGGCGAATGCGGATTCGGCGTCCGGACTCGAGGCGATGAGGGCGAGGGTGTGGCCGGAGTCAGCGAGGGCGCTCGCAGTCTCGCTGCCGAGATCGGTTTCGGCACCGAGGAGGAGGATGCGTTTAGGGGTCACCATGCGCGTATCGTAATCGCGCGAGTGAGCTGTGATTAGAAGGCGACGCGGAGGGCGGCCTCGTAGAGGTGGTGGTTGGCGTGAAGGACGCCGATGTTGGCGAGTAGCTCCGATGCCGGCATCTGCATCTGGGCGAAAGTCTTCGTCGACTGCAAATCCTCATCAGAAAGGCCCTGTACCCAGTTCGAGGCGTTGGTGTAGTTGGTCTCAACCATGGCGACGAGCTGCTCAGGAGTTAGGGCTTGCATGGAGGCGATCGTCTGGGCGTTGAGGTCCGCGATGTTCGTGGACTGGGTCATGTCGGCATCGGCGGGGCCGGCGAGCAAGGCAGGGCCCATCTGGGCAATCATCCCGCCGGTCGCCGCGATGTGGCAGTACATCTCTCGCGGTGTCCAGCCAGCTGGGCGCTTCGCATCCCAGTCTCCTGTTTCATCCAGCAGCCGGCCAACGCGCTTCGCCTGGACGATGAGTTGAGCCATGCCGTCGGTGATCTCTTGCCTGGTTGCCATTGATCCCTCCTTGAACTGGACGCTGATTTCGCGCGCATTCTAGCACGCGCTAAGTTATTCGGGAATGTGACGTGGGTCACATTCCCGCGTAGAACCGGAGTGGCTTTCGGCGGTAGGGGGAAGAGCGGATTTATGTTAAGGGCCTCACGCGGATTTCACCGGTCAGTCATGAATCGCCAGCAGACTGGAGGAAAACAACCTATTCAGGAGGTAATAAGAGGATGCCCTATTCAAAGAACTGGCAGTTGATCGCAGCGGCGGTCGGCTCCTTCGCCATCGCCGTCGGAATCGCGACGACCCAGTTGGCCCGCGCCGGTGACGACGGCGGTGACGACGACAACACACCGACAGCGAGCGCCAGCGCTACGCCGGAAGTCACGGCGGCGCCGATCGTCACGCCCGAGCCCACGCCTGAAGTCACTCCGGCTCCAGCAACGCAGGTGCCGGCGCCTGTAACCGACGATGACTCTGGTTCGAACCAGAGCAGCAACACCTCGAACAACACCTCGAGTAACTCGAGCTCCAATGAGAGCAGTAACACGTCAAGCAACTCGAGCTCGAACCAGAGCAGCAACACGTCTAGCAACTCGAGCAGCAATTCCAGCTCTAACAGCAGCGACGATTCTTCGAGCAACAGCAGCTCGAACTCGAGCAGCAACACGTCGAGCAACTCCTCCGACGACGACTAGGAGCGGCAACGGTTGATCGGCTCGAAACCGGTGATAGAGTTCCTTTGCCGGCCGGAAGACAAGGGCGTAATAGCGGAGCCGGTGCCCGCAGGCACCGTGCTCCCGCCCTGGTTCCGGCAGCTACACGGCGTTGATGCGGACCGCCTGAGCGCGACGAACAACGGCCTCACGGTAAAGCGGTGCATGCCCTTCCTGGACGCCCTGTCAGCCGGCTGGATCATTCCACTGGCGGCGACCGTTAGGCTGGAGATAAAGGACGAAGGCAAGACCGTTGATGCGGGGTGGGAATTCGATCGGGAGATGGTGAGCAACCATTCGTCCTTCCAGGTGGCCGGGAACCCGTTCGAGCCGCGGCCGCCGATGAAGTTCCACAACTACTGGACGGTGCGCACGACCAAGGGGTGGAGCTGCCTGTTTGTGTCGCCGATCAACCGGCCCAGCGACGTGATCCAGGTGCTGGGTGGCATGGTCGATACCGACACCTACGCCTCGCCTGTCAACTTCCCCTTCATCGCGACCGCGCCGGACGGCGTCTACACGCTGGAGAAGGGCACGCCGCTGATCCAGGTGATCCCGGTCAAGCGGATCAACGAGAAGGCGGACGGGCGAGTCCGCGTCGAGAGCGAGGAAGAGGCTCACGAACGCGAACAGATTCGCAGGAACACGATCTCCGGGACGGCCTGGTACCGCCGAAACGCGCGCGCCGCGCGCTGAGGGGTCAGGCGGCTACAGCGTAGTTGCGGACGGCCGCGGCGACGGCGGCGCCGGGCTCCAGTGTTTGGCCCAGGGCCGCGAGTTCCTGCTCGAGCGCGAAGAGGAGGGCGAGAACGTTCTGCTGGGTCGAGCCGAAGCCCATGAGGCCGATGCGCAGGACCTGGCCCTGGAGGGCGCCGATTCCACCGCCCACCTCGATGTTGTGGTTCGAAAGCAGCGCCTGGCGGAGCTTCATCTCGTCGACGCCTTCGGGGACGCGGACGGTGGTGAGAGGGGGTAGCCGATAGCCCTCCTGGGCGTGGAGCCCGAGCCCGATTGCTTCGCAGCCGGCGGCGAGCGCGGCGGCGTTGCGCTTGTGGCGGGCGATGCGGGCTTCGAGGCCTTCTTCCAGGGCGATACGAAGCCCCTCTCGAAGCGCGTAGAGCATGGTCATCGGCGGGGTGTGGTGGTACATGCGGGTCTTGCTGCCGCCACCCCAGTACCGGCCAAGGACGGCGAGATCGACATAGAAGCTGCGGACGGGCTCGGCGCGGTTGGCGACGACCTCCATGGCGGCGGCGCTCATCGTCAGCGGCGACATGCCGGGCGGCGCGGAGAGGCACTTCTGGGTGCCGGAGTAGCAGACATCGATCCCCCACTCGTCGATGAGGAGTTCGCAGCCGCCGAGGCTGGTGACGGCGTCGACGAGCAGCAGGGCGCCGTTTTCGTGGGTAATGCGGGAGATCTCCTCCAGGGGTTGGAGGATGCCGGTGCTGGTCTCGCCGTGGACAATCATCACCACCTTGACCTTGCGGCCGGCCGAGTTGATCGCGTCGCGGACCTGGTCCGGCTCGATGATCCGGCCCCACTCCTGCTCGATGGTGATCACATCGGCGCCGCAGCGCTTCGCCATGTCCGCCATGCGTGTGCCAAAGAAGCCGTTCATGCAGACGACGACGGTGTCGCCGGGCTCGGTGACGTTGTAGATTGCGGCCTCCATACCGGCGGTGCCGGTCCCGGAGATCGGCATCGTCATGTCGTTCTCGGTGCGGAAGAGCGTGCGCAGGGGGCGCTGGGTGTCGTCCATGAGCTGGATGAACGCAGGATCCAGGTAGCCGATGACAGGCGCGGTCATCGCGCGGTAGACGCGGGGGTGAACGAGGGACGGGCCGGGGCCGAGAAGAAGGCGGTAGGGGACGTTGAGTTCGCCGAGGTCGGTCATGGGGGAATTGTGAAGAGTAAAGAGTGAAGAGTAAAGAGTAGAGGGAAGCACCTAGGTCATGGCGCGAATTGCCCAGGCACGCGCTATGAGGTCGATGGAGCCGTCTCGAGCTGCGGGAATCTGGGCTCGCAGCCGCTCTTCCAACACTGTCTGGCCCTCTGCATCTAGAGAGGCAACATAGCCGGGTGCCGGACCTTGCCCACCCAGGAATGGAGTCCAGTACTCATCGAAGTCCGCGAAATGAGCGTGAGCATCGATGGCCCGTACCGACACGTCCTTCAGGCCTTCACCAGAAAAGAGTTCTTGAATCGCTTCGGGGCTGCAGATCTCGAAGCGCTGCCCCTCGTCCAACTCGCGCGCCGCACGGTCGAGCGCCGCAGCCGCATCCCAGAAATGACGCAGGATCTGCATCTCGCCGGCATAGTCCCAGACGTACAAGGCAACGGTTCCACCCGGCCGGGCAACGCGTTTCATCTCGGCGACGGCGAGCCGAGGTTCCGGAACGAAGTTCATCACAAGTCCGGAAACGACTGCGTCAAGCGCGGCATCCCCGTACGGCAGTGCTTGCGCGTCCCCCACTTCGAAGCGGGCGCGTACGTCGCCGGTCAGATTGCGCGCGTAGTCGATAAAGCCTGAGGACGGATCGACGCCGCAAACTTCTTTGGGCGAAGCCGTCTCAAGAATCGCCCGGCTCAAGGCCCCTGTGCCGCACCCAACGTCCAGCCAGCAGCTGGTCGCGGGCACGTCGATCCAGACCAGGAACTCGTTGGCCACCAGCCGGCTCCATCGGCCCACGTAGGCGTCATACGAGGAACCAACCGCCCAGACGTCGTGTCGGCTCGCCTCACCCATCGCCGGTTAGACTGCCTGAAGTGCTTCCGGGATTGCGACACTCCCTCGACTCACGGTGCCTTGACTCGTTAGAGGTGAAGCAGGTTCAGTCAAAGTGGACGTCGGACGTTTCCTGCGGGGGGACGCCGATGATCAGCGCGTCCATTTCGCCGTCTGACGTGTGGCGGACACCCGGTGGGATCATCACCAGGTCGCCCTCGGTGACGGGGCGCACTTCACCGTCAAGCGTGATTGTGCCGCCGCCCTTGAGGACGTAGTAGAACTCTGTCATCTCGGCGTGGTAGTGGTACTTTGAATCGTCGATCCGCAGGTAGGTGACGTTGGCGGTATCGGTGTCCTCCTCGGTAATGACGCGGCGGCGGAACCCGCATACACCGCGCTCCTCAGGGATGTCCTTGATGTTGCGAATGACCGCTTCTCGCTGATCTTGCTGAGTCATAGGTTTACCTCACGTGATTTCGATGGATGCCGGGTTGGCGTATTCGGCGAACCTGGATGCGATTTGCGCCTCTTCCGGCGTGCCTTCGTGAACAATGATGCGGTGCTTCAACTCCCAGGACTCGCCTGGCTCTAGCGTCAACGCTCCATCGAAGAAAGGCGTGTTGGTTCCCAGGGGACCGTAGGAGCGAGCGAACCAGGCGTTGGGGTGGTTGCGGTTGGAGGGGTGGTCCAGCATCGCAATCCCCCATATCCATGGCCCTCCATCCTTCGTTCGCGCCAGGGGGCCTGAACAATCTGCCCACTCCGCGTGGTGGCCGAATGCAGCTTTCCCGCCTGTCGTGCCATCTGACAGAGTGATGGTGCCGCCGTCCCATTCGTCGATTGCGTCTGCGACACGAATTAGTGGCAGAGCGTTTTCGTTGGTCGCGCCGAACGTCACGGGCTCAGCGCGGGCGGTGAACTTTGCGCCGATGTCGAAGATGCGCACAGTCCCCTTCAGCCGGTACATCATGAACGTGCGCTCGTCATCGATGAGAGTCTTGCCGGCCGGGGTGGTCCAGGCCAGCGACTCCCGGAATCCGCCGAAAAGCGGCCCAGAGAAGACAGTCGAGAAGGCCTTGTGGACAATCTTCCCTTCACCGCCATTCTCCAGGTAGAAGTCCACGCCGTTCACGTCACCGCAGGCGTACCAGAGTGACCGGTGCCAGATGTGGTCCGGCGGGCTGTCGTCCGTGATCCCTTTGGGATACACAGTGCTCAGTGAGTCGATGTCTCCGAGCCGGGCGCAGGGCGCGGTGATGGGGTAGAACCGGGGCTTGAAGGTCTCCGCGCCGTAGTGATAGATGGTCTGGAGAAAACCGCTGTAGTTCACCACGATCCGGCCGTTTTCCGCCTGATCGCCGAGGACGATACCGCGGCGCGGATCAGGCGTTTCGTCGGGCTCCAGGCGAAGGCTCAGGGCACTGCCCTCGTCGAGTGAAGCAACTTGTATGCCAACCATGGCAGCACCCGAGGAAGCCGATGTAGCCTGGATCGGAAATTGCTGCCCCGAGTCATCGCGGCCGACCCAAGTTTGCTGGCAATCGATAGAACCTGCAGGGATTTCTGCGACGACAACAGAATTGTCGAGTCGCGCCGACGCAGTGACGTTCACTTCGAGACCGCCCATTAGTTCAGTCCCGCCAGCATAGCGCCCCCAGGTACCAGCGTGTTGTACCAAGGGTCGTCCGGCGAAATCGGGAGGTCCACCGCTTGGCCGGTCATCGCAGACTTGTAAATGCCCGCTGTCACCTGCAGGACGGCGCGGCACTCATCGACCCCGATTGCCGGCGGACGGGCATCCACGATCGCGGACAGAAAATCCTCTACTTGCCCCCTGTGCAGCATTCGGTACGCCCTCGGCACCTTTTCCTCCATCTCGGCCGCCAACTTTTCGGCAACTGCTGGGTCCGGCATTCCGATGGCGAATGGCTCCGAAGTTGAGTCATACGCGGTTCCCGTTGAAGACGCGCTGCCAGTGGTTCCGAAGACCTCGAGGCGTGACTTCTCAGGCCCGGCTGCCGCAACTGTGGAAGTGATCTGACCGATCGCTCCGTTCTCGAAGTCGATCACGGCCACGCAGGTCTCCTCGCACTCGGTTAGCGCCCGAACCGTGCTGGCGCTCGCATAAACCCGGGTCGGTCGCCCGAGGCACCAGATCAACGCGTCGATCAAGTGGATCGCCTGACTCACGGTGACGCCGCCGCACTGGTCTGCCCATGTCGCGCGCCAGGGAACGGCGAAGTAATCGGCGTCCCGGTACCAGAGCGTCTCGGCCATCCCCAGGTGGATTTTGCCCATGCGTCCCTCGTCAAGGAGCCAGCGCAATTGCTGGGCGCCCTTGCCAAAGCGCAGCTGGAACACGCCCGAGAAGATCGACCCGCTTTCCTTCTGCGCCTGCTCGATCCGATCGAGATCCGACAAAGTCGGCGCAACGGGCTTTTCACACAAGACGTGCTTCCCGGCGGCGAGCGCTGCGACTGACATCTCGACGTGTAATGAAGGCGGCGTGCAAATGCTGACGGCGTCGATATCATCCCGCGCGAGTAGCGTGCGGTAGTCGGTCATGATCTCCGGCACACCGAACCGCTCGGCTGCCCGAGCCGCGCGATCTTGCTGGACGTCCACGACAGCGGCAATCTTCGCCCGGCCTTCCGCCTTCTGATACGCGTACAAATGGGCATCGGCGATCGAGCCAGTGCCGATAATGCCTACGCGCACGCGCCCACTCATTGCGTCTGCGCCCCTTAAGCCGCCTGGAGTGCTTTGAGCAGAGTGTCCTCGTCGGCCTCGGGACCGACCAGGGCGAGGGCGGCACGTTCGCGATGCAAGACGCGTTTAGCGACCCGCATGATGTCATCTGGGCTGACAGCGCGTAGCTTCGCAACCACTGATTCAATCGGCTCAATCTCGCCCATTGTGAGCAGGCTCTCGCCTGCGCGCTGACCCAGTGACATGGTCGATTCCAGGCTGAGCCGGAAGCTGCCCACCGTGTAGTCGATGGCCTTCTTCAGCTCCGCATCGTCCACGGGTTCCTGTGTGAGTTTCTCCAACTCTTCCATGATTACGCTGATCGCCTCCGGCAGCTTTTCGGGAGAGACACCGGCGGATACCGTGAGCATTCCTGTGTCGGACTGGCGGCTCACCGAGGAGCCGACCGAGTAAGCCAGGCCCCGCCGTTCACGCACTTCCTTGAATAGACGGGAACTCATTCCGCGTCCAAGGATGGCGTTGAGGATCATCAGGGTGAAACGGTCCGGATCTTTCCGGTCTAGGGCCGGCATTCCGATGGCAACGTTCGACTGTGAGATTGGCCGAATGTCTGCGACGAAGGGTTTTGCGGGTGGTGTCTCTGCAAGAGCGAGCACATCCGGCGGGTTGCCGGATGTGCCGTTGTTGAACAGCCGTTCAGCGAAAGCCATGACGGCATCATGGGTCGTGTTGCCGGCTACGCTAAGTACCACATTGGGGGCCATGTACCAACTCCCGAGCCAGTCGTCGAAGTCGGACCGCTGAAGCGCGCCGACGCTATCCTCAGTCCCCGCGATGGGCCGGCCGAGCTGGTGGTCGCCGTACATGGCCCGGTTCAACAGTTCGCCCACGTAGGAGCCTGGCTGGTCCTGGGCTCGCTTGATTTCCTGCTGCACCACTGAGCGTTCACGGTCGATCTCCTCAGGATCGAGCTTCGAGTTGTGGAGCATGTCCGCGAGGACGTCCATCGCGCATTCCAGCTCGTCGTAAGGCACATGGTTCCAGTAGCACGTGAGTTCCTTCGACGTGTAGGCGTTCAGCACGCCGCCCGCGCCCTCGATCGCCTCAGCGATGTCGATCGCCGTCGGGCGGGCTTCCGTTCCTTTGAAAACCATGTGCTCGAGGAAGTGTGCGACGCCCATATTCCCGGTTCCTTCTCCGCGCGAGCCCGCGCCGACGAAGACGTTCACACTCACCGACTCTGACGTTGCAACGGGAGTCGTAACGACGCGGAGGCCGTTGGGCAATTGCCCGATTTCCCAGGTGATTGGCATGTTATGAAGCTCCCTCCAGTAGCCGAGTATACGGGTGTGCACACTTGAGGTCTTGTGCTAAGCGCGGCGCGTCTACTCAGTCGTGTCTCACAACGGATTTGAGCGGATAAGCGGATAGGCCCCCGACGATGGATCTTATCCTCACGGAGTTAAGCGGCGGTTCCCATCGCCGACTAACCCCACCGCCCCACCAGATCCTGCCAGGGCAGGATGACAGCGGGTCGGCTAGATCAAGCAGAGGTGCCGGCGGGTTCTAGTGATGGCGAGTAGTCGCCGCGGCGAGCGGCGGAGGTTACCTCGGCGCGGTGGTGGTAGGCCTGCTGGGCGGCTGCGACGTTGGCGGAGTTTCCACCCCACGCCTTTAGCGGTGCGGCCTGCAGTCCGCGTCCATAGGAGAAACTTAGTTCCCAGGGGGCGCCGGCTTCGGCGGCGTGGCGGTTGATGGCATCGAGGTTGACCGTGGCTTCTTCGTCGCCCTGTCCGCCGGAGAGGAAGACGATGCCGGGGACGGCGGCGGGGACGGTCTCCTTGAAGCAGGCGACAGTGCGCTCGGCGACCTTGTCGGGCGCTGCGCGGTTGGACGCCTTGCTGCCGGAGAGGACCATGCTGCTCTTGAGGAGGAGACCTTCGAGATCGACCCGCTGGTCTTCGACCTGGCGGAAGACTTCGCGGAGGGTCGCGGTGGTGACTTCGTAGGCGCGATCGATGTCGTGGTCGCCCTCCATGAAGACTTCGGGCTCGACGATGGGGACGAGGCCTGCTTCCTGGCTGAGGGCGGCGTATCGGGCGAGTGCGTGGGCGTTGACGTCGAGGCAGTAGCTTGTGGGGATGTTACGGCCGATGTTAATCAGGGCGCGCCACTTGGTGAAGCGGGCGCCGAGCTCGTAGTACTCGTTGAGGCGGTCGCGGAGGCCGTCGAGACCGTCGGTGACAAGCTCGCCTTCGCTGCCGGCGAGAGCGACCGTGCCCTTGTCCACCTTGATACCGGGGATGATGCCCTGGTCCTGGAGGACGGTGCGGAGCGGGGTGCCGTCTGCGGCGTCCTGGCGGATGGTCTCGTCGAAGAGGATGACGCCGCTGATGAATTCCTGGGCGCCGGGGGTGCGGAAGAGGAACTCGCGGTAGTCGCGGCGGTTGATCTCCGTGTTCTCGGCGCCAATGCTGTCGAAGCGCTTCTTGATGGTGCCGGAGCTTTCGTCTGCGGCGAGGATTCCCTTACCGGAGGCGACGAGGGAGCGGGCGATCTGGTTGAGTTCAGTTGAAGATGGCATTGGTTGGGTCCTCCTGTGGGTGTGGGCGGCCATAGTGAATAGTAAATGGTAAATAGTAAATGGTGAAAGGTAGTGCTGAGTGGTTGGGCGGGCGAGTAACGCTGAACTGGTTTTGATGGTTTGGCGTATATGAATGGACAAGGCCTATAATATTCGTGGCTGCTGGAGCAGCTAAACCCGCAATCAGTGAGTTCCCCTTTGCGTATTGCCCTTGGAAGCGATGAGAAGTCGCATGTCACCGATTTTCTGGCGCGAGAACTAGCTTCTCGCGGCTGTGACGTTGCCTTGCACGGCGCGCTCAGCGATTCGCACGAATCACGGGACTGGCCGGATGTGGCAGTGAGGGTGGCGGCGGAAGTGGCGTCGGGAAGCGCGGACGAGGGGATCCTGCTGTGCTGGACAGGGACGGGCGTTTCAATTGCCGCTAACAAGGTAGCGGGAGTGCGCGCGGCGTTGTGCGGGGACGCGGAGACGGCGAGGGGTGCAAAGGCCTGGAACCAGGCGAACGTGTTGTGCCTGAGCCTGCGGACGACGACGGAAACGCTCGCGAGGGAGATCCTCGACGCGTGGTTTGACGCGAAAGCAGACTCGTCCGAGTCCGTGAACGTAGATAAAGTAAAGGCCCTTGATCGGCAGCGGGAAACCGCGGCTGCATCTTCGAAGAGATGACCGAAAGGAACAACTGGTAGTGGACGACCAACAAGGTAAGAAAAAAAGGGGCCGCCGTAAGGGCGGGAAGCCGAACGAACCGGCGCAGCCGGTATCCGGCCAGGAGAGCGCGGACGTCCCGGGTGATGAGACTGGTGAAGTAACAGCTGCCAGCACGGGTGACGTGACTGGTGATACACCGGCAGCCGAAGCGGGTTCAACCAGGAAGAAGCCTTCGACAAGTGGGAGTTCGCCCGACGTGTCGCCGATGGATTTCTGGCGGAGCGGACAGCCACGTTCTGCCCGCACGCAATCGACGACCGCCAAGAAGGACCAGGGGATGTTCCACCGCGTGCGGAACATGTACGTGCCGCCGTGGGTTCCCGTGGTGGGGATCATCTTCGTTGTGTTCGGCGTGCTGGCGCTGCTATTCATTACGCGCTCAGCCACCGGCGCACCGCGAATCGGGCGAGACCACTGGCACGCGACGTACACGTACTTTGTATGCGGTGAGAAGCAGCCGAACGCTCCCACGTGGGAGGCCGGCGTGCACACACATGGTGATGGGGTCGTCCACATCCATCCGTTCTCGGCTTCGGAGGAAGGCGCGGGAGCGCGGCTGGTGAAGTGGTTTGAGTACGGTGGCGGGAAGCTGGACGGCGACGAAATCCGGATGCCGGGCAGCAGTGTCACGTACAAAAACGGAGACGAGTGCAGCGACGGAACCACGGGAGAGCTCCAGGTCTTCGTGAACAGTCAGAAGCTGAACGATTGGGAGAGATACATCCCGAAGGACGGCGACCGGATCCGGTTGGAGTTCGGTCCGCCGCAGGACCAATTCCAGCTCGAGGATCGCATCGTGCTGCCCGAGGAGCAGGCGACTAGAACCGTCGAGGTGAACGTGTCTGGAAATGAGGCTGAGACTGCGTTCGACCCGACGAGCCTGCAGGTGAAGGCCGGCGAGGTAGTGAAGGTTGTGCTGAAGAACACTGCGGATGTGTCTCACGGCATGCGCTTTGCGGGCGCGGACAACGAGTACAACACAGGCGACGACTTCGTGGTTGTGCCGGCGGGAAGCGATCCGCAAACGGCGGACCAGGGAGATGTGATTCAGCCGGGAGGCGAAGGGTTCACGGTGGTCCGGTTCGATGACGGCGGGGAGTCCCAGTTCAAAGACCCGACCGCAACCGACCCGAACACGCAGGAACCGTTCGCAACCGGCACTGTGATTGTGACGGATGCTCCGTCGGCGACGCCTGCGCCCGATGCGGTGGAGCAGGAAACAGACGTTGTGATGAAGGACAACGTCTTCGAGCCGGCCGCGGTGACACTGGCGGCGGCGAAGGAATTCCGGATCAACCTGAACAACCAGGGGCAATTCGTGCACAATCTGCGGGTTGCGGGTCCGGACGGCGAATTCGAGACCGAAGATGACGTTGTTTCCGGAGACGTGCCCCCGGGTGAGACGGGCGAACTGGTAGCGACGATTGACGATCCGGGCCAGTATGCGTTCCGGGACGACTTCCATCCGGAAATGACGGGAACACTGACGATCGAATAGTAAAGAGTAAAGAGTAA
>DAINRO010000056.1:10509-15865 GCA_036741795.1 Chloroflexota bacterium | reverse complement strand
ATTTGCAAGAAAATGTTGATTGTTATTTTAGTGACTTAACCATATGATGCTCGTAGATCACATCCGCCCCACGAATGTGACAGGAGCCCCATGTATTACGACGGTTCGCATTCTGAATCCCGGCTCGGGATTTCATCGGTTGTCTTGCTGGCCATCTTCGTTTCGGCGTTCGCGTTGATCGTCGTTGCGGCGCTCTGGCGCCCATGGGCTGATGATGACAGCCAGGCCGTAACTCCGCTTCCCGAAGTGATCGTCGAAGATCCCGCCACGGTCGAAGGTGCCGCTCCTGTTGCCCCTGAGGGCGAGCCCGCAACCGAGGCCGGCGTCGCCCCCTGATCCTCGGTTAAGGTTCGGGTAAGGGTTAGAAAAGCGGTAACGGCCCTCCGATTCGTACTCTCTTACCAGTGACACGGATCTCAGGAGGAAGAGTATGAATTACGCACACAGGCTGCTTGCCATTGGTCTTCTCGCGCTACTGGCGCTATTCGTCGTGGCGTGCGGCGACAGCGGCGGCTCCAACGGCTCTGGCGGCGGGGACGAAGGAGATAGCGGCACAGCGAACCCGGCGGTGAGCGACGAGGAGTTTGTCTCGAACATCCCGGGCGTGTTTGCGCAGTCAGTTGGGGCGTATGAGGGAGACACCGTTTCGTCCATGCAGGGCGACGTGGCGTTCGACTTCACCATGGGCACGATCGAGATGGCGGGAACCGCGAACTTCGCGGTAAATGGGCCCGACCAGTTCTATATGACCATGGAGTTTGAGGGCGGGGACGGCCAGAGCTTGATCGACCTCAGTGAGCTGGGTACGTTCGAGGTCCTCGCGCGCGAGGGTTCCATCTACATCAACATGGCGCTACTCGGTGGCTGGATCGCTTTGACGCCAGAAGACCTGGGCGGCGACTACGCCGGGTTGCAGGACCTTCTGACTTCAGGCTCGCTACTCGACTACGGTTCTCTCGTGGAACAGCTCTCGGCGCAAGGCCAGATAGAGCACGTGGGGCAAGAAGAGATTAACGGGCACAACACGGCCCACTACCGCGTGACGGGCGACCTACAGACACTGATCGGGGCATTCTCCGGTGCCCTGTCTGCCACGGGCGACAATGCTTTCGCTCAACAGATCCTAGGTAGCCAGGTGACTGGGCCGGTCTCGGTCGATGTGTGGCTGGGAACCGAAGACCTTCTGCCGTACAAGATGGTGGCCGGCGCCGACCTCAGTGCTGGCACCGAGGGGACGCTGGCGATGTCGCTGACGGCGAACCTGGGGAACTACAACGAGACTGTTGCGATCCCCGACGCGCCGACTGAGGCGAAGACGTTCGCGGAGCTGTTCGGCGACCTGGGACTGGAGTCCGGCGAGTAGCTCGGACGAGCTTTAGCCCTAATTAGTGCAATAGCAACGGCCATCGGCATACACTGAGCGCCAAACGCGCGAGGAGGGGCCGATGGCCGATTGCATTTTCTGCCGGATCGTTGAAGGGGAAATTCCGTCCGACAAGCTGTACGAGGACGATATGGTGCTCGCGATCCTTGATATCCAGCCCCGCGCACCGGTTCATTTCATGGTGATCCCCAGGGAGCACGTGGCCGACGCCCGCGAGATTCGAGGAGAGCACGGGCCACTACTATCGCGGATGTTCACGGTGGCGACGCGGGTGGCGGGGGAAGAGGGCGTGCTCGAAAGCGGGTACCGGCTGGCGTTTAACGTCGGGCCGGACGCCGGGATGACAGTAGACCATCTGCATTTGCACTGCGTTGGCGGGCGGGAACTCGGCCCAGAAGGCTAGGCTACGGTCGATGAGAGTGCCATTTGCCGCTTAGAGATATGGTGACGTTGCCTTAGAGTCGAGTCGAAGTGTTGTGGGATGGGAGGCGGTTGGTGGCTATGCATTGGCCGGCGCTGACGGCGCTGGATGCGGTAACGGCGGTGTGCGCCGGATTTAACTCGCTGTACTTTCTGAACCGGTTGCTGTGGCTTGATGGGCAGGACCGCGGCCGGTGGGCAGCCGTCGCTGTACTGGCCCTGATCTCGGTGGCGATGTTGCTGGAGGGGGTGTCGCGGCTGGCGGCAGGACCGGCTGGAGGATACGAGGAAGGGCCGGGGCGAGTGCTGGTGAGCGGCGTTTCGATGGCCGCGTCAGTGGGCGTTACGGCAATGCTGGTGAGGAGGATTGGCCGATGAACGAGAGGGCCGGCATTTCGAGGCTGGTGGAACGCAAGGATTGGGAGACGTTGGGGCTGTGCCTGGCGCTGGGAGTGGTGCGGACAGCCGCGCGTTATTCGCCGGAGGCGGTAGAGGCGTTGATCGATGAGCTTGCCGGGGAGCTGGACCCGCCGCAGGGGCGGCCGCACCGGGGCCGCCGCGGGACGAGAAGGGGCGCGGGACGTGGGCGCGGCTAAGACAGGAAGGCGGGTAAGGCCGCAAGACTTCTATGGCGGGGGATTCTCGAAGGCTGAGAAGGAGGCGATGGAGGTGGCCCGCCAGATGGAGGGGTTGGCTGAAGAGGCGGCGATGCTGCGAGTAAAGCTGCGGACGGCGATCAACCAGGAGAACGTGGACATCCGGCTGATCAAGTACGGGACAGACGCGCTGGTGAAGGTGGTGGCGGCGCAATACAGGCTGTCGCCGAAGTCAAAGAAGGACCTTGCGGAGAGTTTGGCAGGGACGATGAACATCATCGCAGACTTCATACTGCCTGCTGATCGGTGATGGAGCGCTAATTTAGAACATTCGTCCTGAAATTGACCATAAGGGTCTTGACGGGTTGAGAACAAGCGTTCTATTCTGCGAACACACGTTCTATCGGACGGATGTTCTAATGACGGAAGTTCTCGAGCAAGCAGTAGCGCGATTCAGGCAGGAGCCCGGCGACGGTCTCCAGGCAGAGAGCGCGCGAGTTTCCGCAGCGGCTTTCCGAGCCTCGATCCAGTCACGGCTGGGCTCGGTCGAGCGCGACCTGAGGGAGGTCAAGGGCCGGATCAATGGTCTGATCTTCGTGGTTGCCGGCGCTGTGATCACGCAAGTGGTGTTGAGGGTAGCGTCGTGACGATCGCCACGCCTCCCCCGGCCCGATTTCCGGTTTCCGATCGCCAGCAGGATCTGCCTCCATCGCGAGTGTCACGGCTGCGGCCTTATCAACTGGCTGCGGGCGGGGCGATCCTCGATTCGGTAATGAACAGGCGAGGGCTGACGTTCACGGTAGTCATGGCCCGGCAGGCGGGTAAGAACGAACTATCGGCGCAGTTGGAACTGCTGCTTTTGTTGCGGCACATGAAGAGGCCGCTGGACGGCGTCAAGTGTGCGCCGTCGATGTCGCCGCAGGCCGATGTGAGCTTGCGCCGGCTATGGTCCACGCTCGTGTACGGTGGGCTGGCGGACAACGCGATTCTCGACGATCGCGCCAACTGGGGCGGGCGCTATGTGCAATTTGGGCGAGCGCGGATGGTCTTTCTTTTGGCGGACCCGATGGCGAACGTTGTGGGGCACACTGCCAGCCTGATCCTGGAGGTGGACGAAGCGCAGGATGTGGATGCCGAGACGTTCGACCGGAAGTTCCGGCCGATGGCGTCTACGACGGGTGCGACCACTGTTTACTACGGGACTCCGTGGGACGAATCGACGCTGCTGGAACAGACCGTGCAGCGGAACCTGGAGCTGGAACGGAAGGACGGCATCCGGAGGCACTTCGAAGCCGATTGGATGGAAGTCGCGGCATGCAATCCCGAATATGCCCGATACGTGGAGGGGGAACGCGAACGGCTCGGTGAAAATCACCCGCTGTTCTTGACGCAGTACGCGCTGAAGCCGCTGCCCGGAGCAGGCCGACTGTTCTCCGGATCGCAGCGGGCGCAGATGACAGGCAATCATGCCCGGCAGCACGTTCCGATCGAAGGCGAGACCTACGTGGCCGGGCTGGACATCGGTGGCGAAGGAGAAGGCGACCACGACTCGACCGTGCTGACCATCGCGCGCGTGGTTGAGCCTTCACCGCTGGCGCTGGTGCAAGAGAACCGGCTCGAGGTCGTCGAGCATATTGCGATGACCGGCGTGCCGCACGACGAGGCGATTTCTCGAATGGCGGACTTGCTGGGCCGCGTCTGGAGCGTGAAGCGAGTTGCCGTGGATGCGACGGGCATGGGAGAAGCAGTGGCCCGGATGCTCGATAGGTCGCTTGGCGCTGGTGTGGTGCAGCCGGTGAAGTTCACTTCGTCGTCGAAATCCGCGATGGGCTACGACCTTCTGGCAGCGGTCAACGGCGGGCGGCTGCGGGCGTACGTGGCCGATGGATCGGCAGAGTACGCGGAACTGTGGAGCCAGGTGGACAGGACACGCGTGGCATACCGGCCCGGGCGGCAGATGAGCTTCGGAGTAGACCCGTCCGAGGGACACGACGACTACGTGATGAGCCTGGCGCTGGTAGTTGCCGCTGGCAAGGACGGAATTGCAGCGCCGCGGGTGGCGCGCGGCCGGAGCGCACTCAACTGAGGAATTCCAACCAAGGAGGTACGACGATGCAAAGCACGATATTCAAGGCAACCGTAGGAGGGACCCTGGCGGACCGGTCCAGCGCAGTGCGGCTCAGAAAGGTGCGGATGCGTGCCGATTCGTTGCCGGAATACACCCGGTACAAGGATGACGGATGCAGCATCAGCGCCTCGTGTTTCGATTGCCCGCTGCCCCGCTGCCGGTACGAGGAGCCGGGCGGCTTGCGGGGTGTCCTGAACGCCATGCGGGACGAAGAGATGACGCAGTTGCGGCTCTCCGGGATGTCGGTTGGCGAGCTGGCCGGCCACTTTGGAGTATCGCGGCGGACGGTCTTCCGCGTAATCGGGGGTACCAAGCCGGAAGAGCCCGGACGGCGGCGTCCGTCGAGGGAGCCAATACCCATCCGATCGGTGATCGATGCAAGGAAGGAGGCCCATTGTGCGTAACATGATCGACGCGACTGTGCAGGCGCTAGGATACGCGCTGCTGGCGGGTGCGACGACCTGGGCGATTTTCGCCTACGTTCCGTAAGAAGAGTGAAGAGTGAAATGGCTGCCACTGTGTAGGAGTTGGTAACACTGCGGGGGGTGCGATGATGTCTTGCGGTGCGGGTGGCGTAAGATACCCCGCCCGCTGATTTGAGAGGAGGAGGAAGTGGCGATAGAGACGACCGAGCCGATTGCGAGGCAGCTATCCCGAATGGATGGCGACCGGACACGACGGTACAGGGAGAGCCTCGAATTTTACGAAGGGCGACAGTGGTCTGGACCGCGGCGCTCACGCGAGCGTCGGCTTACGTTCAACTACGCGAAGACAATCGTCGAGAAGACGGCTTCGTACACGATGTCCGGGGCGACGATGGTCGTAGAC
>DAINRO010000056.1:0-10409 GCA_036741795.1 Chloroflexota bacterium | reverse complement strand
TCGCGCGAGCCATGGCGCGTGGCGTCGCGGTATGTCGTCGACGAAGACGGCGCGGGATGGCCCGCAATGGCGAACGGGATGAAGCCCGGCCGCCGGGCGCACGAGGTCGTCGAGGTCTGGACTGCGGACGCCTTCGAGCTATGGGTGGACGGGAAGCAGAGAGAGGCAGGTGACAACCCGTATGGGTTCATCCCGTTCGTGATCTACCCGAATGTCAGAGAGCCGAAGAAGTTCTGGGGAGTCTCCGACCTGGGGGCACTCAAGGAACCGCTGCGGGAATTGAACCGGGCGTTGTCACAACTCTCGATGATCCTCGAACTGTCCGGGAACCCGATCGCGGTGCTGGAGAACGTGACTGAAGCGCAGGACATCGCGGTTCAGCCGGGAGCGGTGTGGGAGATCCCGGAGAAGGCGCGCGCTTACCTGCTGGACTTGCTCCAGGGCGGCGGCGTGGGACTACACGTCGAGTACGCGAACCTCGTCCTGCGGACGCTCCACGATCTCTCGGAGGTGCCGAGAAGTGCGTTCGGCGAGACTCGGCAGCCGCTATCAGGCGTGGCCCTGGAGATGGAGCTTGATCCGCTTCTTAAGAAGGTGCAGCGAAAACGGCTAATCAGGGGCGCCGCTTTCAGGCGCAGGGCTGAGATGACGTTGCGGCTGCTGGAGCAGCATACGGGCGAAACGTTCGCCGGGCGGGTTCGCCCCGTGTGGGGTGCGGTGCTCCCGCAAGACCGATCGCGGCTGGTGGAGGACGAGACGCGGCTGGTAGGCGCCGGGATCCACTCGCGGCGGACAGCGGCGGGGTTGCTAGACGTGGCCGATCCGGACGGTGAGTGGGAACGGTGGAGGAGTGAGGAGTTGAAAGTTGAAAGTTAAAAGTGAAGGTTGGGTGCTGAATTCCAAAGAGGAGGAGCGGATGACGGGGAGCGTTAGGGCGGCAGTATCCGTGCTGGTGATGCTGGCTGCGTTGGCTGTGACGGTGTTACTGCTGGTAAGTGCGCCGGGATCGGACCTGGCGCAGTTGGCGGTTGGGGGATGGATCGCCGCCCTGGGTAACGTTATCGGGTTCTACTTCGGAACGCGGGCAGGGGAATGAGTCCTACCTGTCGTCGTCTTCTTCTTCCTCATCGTCGTCGTCACCGTCGCGAGGGGTGGGCGTTGGCTCCTTGTAGAAGACTTCGATTTCACCGTCCTTGAGGGTCAGCTTCACATTTGAGGTGTTGTTGTCTTCGTCGGACTCCTCGATGAGGTTGGCCGGGTCGGTCCTGTAGACGAGGAAGTAGTCGCCGTCGGGAACGCCGGTGATGTCTATGTTCTGGCCGGGAAGGAACGACTCGTAGGAGTCTCCCCAGCCGGGAGAGATGCCCTGGTTCGTGTCCTGCTTGCACTGGCCGTACTCGGAGTCCTGGGGAGCGCCTTCCAGTCCAAGGTCGATCTCCTCGTCGTCGAGGAGGCAGAAGCTCACTTTCTCGGAGGAGGCCACGATTTCGTCGTCGATTGAACCGTCATTCGCGACCTTGTGCAGCTCGTACGCGGCGAAGTCGGCGAAGTGCCAGTGCTTGTGCTCGGGGTGGAAGGCGAAATTGCCGACAGACGCCTCGCGCACAAAATCGAGTTCGCCGTTTTCGTCGCGAACGTAGAGACGTTGGAAGGCGTAAGTCGTGGCTTCGTCTTCCCGGTTGTCGGGGCGAAGTTCCATCGGCCCTGTGCCCGCGTTCCAGACGATGGTCTCGAAGCGCAGGATGGTCTTCCCCTCGTCCTGGCGGTTCGCGATCCGGAGACGACTCGGCTCTCTCATCCTCAGGTCCGGGTAGTCAACCGGGTCGTCAGTCGCGCCGTCGCCTGATCCAGAAGTGGTGGCGATGATGGCGCCGCCGCCGATGACAAAGGCAGGGACCAGGAGAGCAGCTACGATCGCGAACCGTTTCAAGGCAGCAACATAAATCGAAGGGGACGGCAATTGGCCGTTCCCTTCAGGATAATTGATGCTGGTGCAATCAGCGAGTTGCGCGTCTGGCCAATGCGACGGCTCCACCAGATACGGCGATCGCGGCAGCGGTGATCAGACCGAGGCCGAGCAACCCGGGACTGTCTGAGCCGCCTGGATCGCCGCCAGATTGCGGAAGCTGCGCGGGTGTCGGGGAGGGTGCCTGGCCCCCTGCACCGACGTCATTGGGTGTTGGCGAGGGAGTTGGAGTGGGATCCACCCAGGTCTTGGTGGCTGTGGCCGGCCCGAAGCAGAACGAGTTCCCTCCGTCTCCGCCTGCAGCGACGCGAGGTTCGGCGGTTCCCTGGCTGGTCGGGTCGCAGGAGGATTCGACCTCGGCCAGGCAACCGCTGTCTTTGTCGAGGCAACCCTGGATTTCGAGGCAGGTGTCCGGATCACAGGCGAGAGTAATGATGCTGTCGTCACCTGGTCCACCATCGCCGGTGTAGGTAAAGCTGGCTTCGCCGGCTTCGTCCAGATCAAAAACTAGCGAGTCGCCGGTGTTGGGTCCGGCAACGACATAGAAGAGCAGCGTCACAGGTGTGGCGGGCGGCTCGCCACCGAGGCTGCCGACGGCTGTGAGGGTATGGTCTGTCCCGACAGGATTCGTGGCGGTGTCCGGGGTAAGGATCACACAAGCTTCGGCTTCGCCGCCTTCGGCCGGCACGTTTCGGCAGAACTCGCCCGCGCTGGCCGGGCCGGGCGTAAGGAGCACCAGGGCGAGGAGCGCGGCGCCCATCGCCAGGCCTATCACCGACGGAATCAATGGGCGTGCTGACATAAGATCGTCCTTTCGGGGATGAGTGGGTTCCTGGATTACAACGCCGACCCGTGCAGCATGGTTAACGTAAGGGGGCGGCATCAGCCGCCCCCCTTAGCTCTTACGGGTGAGCGCGCTATTGAATTCGACGGCGACTCAGGACGAGGGTTGATCCGAAGACGGCAAGCATGGCGGCGCCAATAGCCAGGAGGACGCCAAGAGTCCATGGAGTGCCGGAGTCATCGGGATCGGCGCCGGTGTCGGGCAGCTGCGCTGGTGTTGGCGATGGTGCCTGGGTCGCGGGAGCGAGAGTGGGTGTGCCGGACGGTGTTGGTGTCGGGTCTTCCCAGTTCTTTACCGCCTCGACCGGTCCGACGCAAAAGACGACGCTGCGCAGGATGCGTGCGGGGCCATTCTGGATTTCCGGCGGCTGACAGTCCTGGATGATGGTGTCGATACACGTCGGATCCTCTTCGAGGCAGGTCACAAGGTTGTCGCAGAAGTCGGTTTCGCAGATGAAGCCCACGATGTCGTCTGTGCCGGCGCCGCCTGCGCCGGTGTACGTGAAGGTCGCCTGTCCGGTGACGGAGTCGAGGAGCTGCACGCTTGACTCACCGGCGTTAGGGCCGGCGAGCACGAAGAATCCAGCTTCGAGCCCGCTGTCATCCCACGGGTCGCCATTGATGGTCGCCGACAGCGTGACCGTGTGATCGGTGTTTACGGGATTCGTGTCCGGGTCCGGGGTGAGGGTCAGGCAGACCTCACCCTTAGTCTGCCAGCAGACCTCGCCGGCTTCGGTGGCCTGCGGCGTTACCGCGAGGAACGCCAGGACTGCAACTATCGCCAGCGGGAGAAGTGCGGCGGTGCGCAGCATTGATTTCGTCATTGGAGCCTCCTTATGGCCTGTTGCGCTGAGTGGATGTGTGACGGCGGATTACGAAGAGTGAGAGGATGGCGGCGCCGAGAGCGGCCGCGGCGAGTGTGAGAGCGTACCACGGCGTACCGGTGTCTCCACCTTCGCCGCCGGACTGTGGCAATTGAGCGGGGGTTGGCGCCGGGGTTTGATCGCCCGCGCCGACGTCTATCGGCGTGGGTGAGGGGGATGGGGTGGGATCCTCCCAGGTCTTCTGGGCCGATGCAGGGCCGAAGCAGAAGCCTGCGCCCTTGCCGCCGGCGGCGTTGCGTTCGATCGGACCACTGGTGGGGAGTTCGATGTCGAAGTTACAAGCGGCTTCAACCTTCTCGATGCATAGGGGTGAGGCCTCGAGGCACGATTGGATTTCGCCGCAGAAATCAGGTTCGCAAGCGATGGCCACGATCTCATCAGTGCCGACGCCACCCGATCCGGTGTAGGTGAACGTGGACGTTGCGGACTCGACCTGGGGTTCGATGGCGGTCTCACCGGCGTTTGGGCCGGAAAGAATGAAGAAGAGTGTGTCTGTATCACTCGCCTTGAGGGGTTCTCCATCGAGGGTGATCGTGGCTGTGACCGTGTGATCAGTATTGATTGGGTTGGTGTCGGGATCCGGGGTGAGGGTGAGGCAAAACTCGCCATCAAGATTGACGCAGAGTTCACCGGCACTGGTGCTGCCCAATGAGGAGGCCAGGGCAAGGAGCAGGGCAAGCAGGATGGCAGTGTGCGCCGCGATAGAAGCGAGCGAGCGTTTGGACATGGTCTCTCCCCTAAGACAAATGCGGTCGTGGCTGTCGGAGATTATAACGCCTGTAAGGCGGTGACGTTAGCTCTCGTCACGAGTAGCGTCTCGTGTCTCAACAAAGCGATCCCAACGGCTCTGAAATACGGAACGGCCCCAGCGGTATCCAAGCTCGTCGCCTACGCTGTTTGCGAGGTTGGCGGAAAGCAAATAGAAGAGGACGAGCAGCCCGAAAAACGCGGCCAGCGTCCACCAGTGCACGCCGGCGAAGGCGAGAGGTACGAGCGATAAGGTGACGCCGAGCGTGAGCCCGCCCCACGCGAATGTGCGGACGACAAGACCCTCCCGCGAGCGCCGCACGCGATGGGCGGCGATCACGGGCGCCGGAACGGCCTCCACGGCAGGCGTTTCAGCGGTGGCGATCCCGCAATGCGGGCACGTTTCTCGGTCGGCGCCCAGCGGGTTGTAGCAGTTGCCGCAGAAGCGACCCGCGTTTGGCGCGCGCCCGGCGAGCATATCGTCTAGTAGTGAGGCGAGGCGCTCCGATATGATCCCGATTTCGGGAACTGCGGTTGGGTGCGTTGCGACCGTAGCTTAAACCCTCACTCGCCCATCAAGGAGACATGCTCCGGTTCGATGGTGACCACGAGCCGGACTTCGCCCGCCTGCCGGAACGGGTAACTGTCCGCGTCCATGTACTTCTTGGCCAGGCGGTCGATGCCCGGGTCGCCGCCGTCCGGCGTCATGTTGATCACCTTGCCGCGGATGAAGGCGGCGCGGTAGTTGTTTGCGGCATCGGTGATGGAGATTGCCACGCGGGCGTCGTGCCTGATATTGCGTGGCTTGACGCGGCCCTCGGCCGTGTTGAAGGAGATGTTGTCGCCGTCCATTTCGATCCAGATCGCCGTGTTCTGCGGCGAACCGTCGGGGTTGAGCGTGGCGACGTGGGCGAAGTTTTTGCCCTCGATGAGTTCGCGGGCCATATCGGGAAGCTTTACAGCCAATTGAATCCTCCTTGGTAATTGGGGCTTTCGATTCCCAGTCTACGTCTAGAAGCCGCGACTGTCAGGCAGGGCGTGATGCTTTGAGGGAAAACATGAGCGGGAGTGAGCTGGAGTGCTCGGGCAACCGCCAGTAGCCGTCTTGCCCCTGGGTCATGAACGGAAACATCTGGTAGATGGAGTAGTCGAACTCGTGGAGGAAGTCGATTCGGAGACCCTCAGCGGCGAGCGCCGTAACGATGGAGCCCAGGGGGTGTGCCCACTCGTGGCTCCTAGTGTTCACGATCCTGGCCGTGAGATCCGCATACGTGCCGGCGTCGTCAAAGGTGTCCGGTTCAGCGTGCTCGAAGTAGGAGTGACGGAATTTCAGCTTCGTGACACGAGGATCAGTGTCGAACGCGTGGGCGAAGGGGTGGAACTCTGCGATGTAGAAGGAGCCGCCGGGGTTCACGAACGATGCGGCCACCTGCGCCCAGCGGACGATGTCCGGCAACCAGATGAGGACTCCGTATGAAGTGAATACGATGTCGAATTGCTCATTGAGCACCTCGGGAAGGGAGTAGAGGTCCGATTGGATGAAGCGGCCAGGGACACCAGTCTCGGCGGAAATTCGGCGGGCGGTTTCGATCGCTGCGGGAGCGAAGTCGACGCCGGTAGCGTCGGCGCCCAGGCGGGCCCAGGACAGGGTGTCGAGGCCGAAGTGACACTGGAGGTGGAGAAGCGACTTGCCAGTGACATCGCCGACCTCGCCGCGTTCAAGAGGGTCGAGGAGGATTTCCCCCCGACGGAAATCGTCGACGCGGTAAAAGGCCGAATTTTCGTGTACGGGAACGACCTCGTCCCAGTGCTTGCGATTGGTCTCAATAAAGTCTTGCATCGTGGTCAGGATACGGCTGGACAGAGGCGACGAGCGACCTTCTCGACGCGGTTACGTATAATCCGGGGCATCATGCCTCAAACACCGGTCACCGCGACGCTGCTTATCTCGTGCGCCGATCAAAAGGGCCTCGTTGCCGCCGTCTCCGAATTCTTGTACCACAATGACGGCAATATCATCCATGCGGACCAGCACACTGACCGGGAGGAGGCCGTTTTCCTGCAGCGAGTGGAATGGGAGTTGGACGGCTTCGCCGTGCCGCGGGAAGGAATCGAAGACGCCTTCCGTCCCATCGCGGAACGGTTCGGGATGAGCTGGAGCCTGCGGTTCTCGGACTATGTGCCGAGGATGGCGATCTTCGTCTCGAAGCTCCCCCATTGTTTGTACGACCTGCTCGCCCGGAAGCGGATGGGCGAGTTCCAGGTGGAGATTCCCCTGGTGATCAGCAACCACCGCGACCACGAGAGTGTAGCCGGGCAGTTCGGGGCGACGTTCCATCATCTGCCGGTGTCGCCGGAGACCAAGGAGGAACAGGAGGGGAAGGCGTTCTCCCTGCTGCGGGACGAGCGGATCGACCTGGTGGTGCTGGCGCGCTATATGCAGGTGCTCAGCGCCGAGTTCGCAACGGAATACAGTCAGCGTACGATCAACATCCATCACTCGTTCTTGCCTGCATTCGCGGGGGCGAGACCGTATCACCAGGCGCACGAACGGGGCGTGAAGGTGATTGGGGCGACGGCTCATTACGTGACGGCGGAACTGGACCAGGGGCCGATCATCGACCAGGGAGTGGCACAAGTGAGCCACCGCGATTCAGTCGACGACCTGGTGCGAAAGGGGCGGGATCTGGAGAAAACTGTGCTCGCCCGAGCGGTGGACCTGCACCTGCGAAACCGGATTGTCGTATACGGAAATAAGACGGTGGTTTTCGACTGACAGAGGTATGTCAATAGGCTGAGCGTAGTGAATATTCCCCATTGACAGGTTCTTACGTTTTCGTAAGGATTACGTGCACGGCGTAAGGTAGCCGACACTTTACGACCGGAGGGGGAGACAAACTGGACCATGGGTGCTGAGCGTTCACCCGGGGGCGTCCCGCCGCCCGGGACCGCCCTGGTGGGCCGGCGCGGCGAGACGCAATGGCTGGAGGAGCAGTTTGCGGGAGCGCTGGACGGCGACCCGCGCCTGGCGCTGGTTTGCGGCGATGCGGGCATAGGAAAGACGCGCCTCATCACGGAGTTCCGCCGCCGGATGGAGCGCGACGCCGACGTGGTTGTCGGCAACTGCTACGAATATTCGCCTCCCGCATACCTGCCAGTGGCACAGATCATCGACGAGCTGTTGACGCGTTACCCGGGAGCCCTGGACAAGTTGGACACAGCCGAGTCTGAGAGTATTCGCAGCCTGCTGGGAAGGCCCTCCGAACCGAGCGAGCTTTCCCGGAACGCGCAGTCGGAGGTGGCGAAGCTCAAGGTGTACCTGGCAGTGTCGCGGCTCTTCATGCAGTGCGCCAAACAGCGCCCCCTGGCCATCGTGATCGAAGATGTGCACTGGATGGACGACGCCTCGTTCGATCTGCTCACCCATGCGGTCACGGCCGTCGCGGATCATGCGTCCGGGGGAAAGGTGAATATCGTGGCAGTGGCCACGTACCGGCCGGTTGACGCACGCGCCCGCATCTCCTCCGGCATCGCCCGCTGGGAACGGCAGCGCATTTGCCAGCGGCTGGACCTCTCCGGTCTAAGCGAGATGGAGGTGGCGGTGCTGATCCGGGAGTTGGGGCACGCTAAGCCCTCGCACCAGCTCGTCATGACGATTACCGAAGCCACGCGGGGCAACCCGCTGTTCGTTCAGGAATCAATGCGATACCTGGCAAGGCGCGAGGCGCTGGAACTCAGGTCGGGTTGGCTAGTCTCAACCTTGCGGGCCGAGGATATCGAGCTGCCGGGAGAGGTGACGGACGCGATCAAGGCCCGCATCGACTCGCTCGATGCGGCGTGCCGCAGCGTGATGGCGATGGGAGCGCTGCTCGGGGAGAGCTTCACGGCGGACTCTCTTGAACGCCTGACCGAAGGATCCGAGGAAGACTTTCTGGCTTCGCTCGAGAAGTGCGCCGACGAACAGCTGGTCACGTACGACGGGGAGCGGTTCGTGTTCGCCCACCCCCTGATCAAGCACGCCGCCTATTCGGGGATGATGGAACCCAGGCGGCAGCGCCTGCACAAACAGATCGCGGGGATGCTGGAGGCGAAGTACGCGGACTCGCTTGATGAACACTTGCCGGAAATTGCACGCCACTTGATTGCCGCAGGCCCGGAAGCCGGGGCGGAGCAAGCGATGGAGTTCGCGCGCCACGCTGCGGAGCAATCATTCAATGTGTTTGCCTGGGGCGATGCGGCCGAATTCTTCGAGGGGGCATTAGTCGCGGCGGAGCGCTGGGGCCAGTGCGCGCCGCGGGACCTCGCTGACTTGAGATACCAGGCTGGAGTCTCGTACTACCGCAACCTGGACATAGGCCCGGCGAGGCATTACCTACAGGAAGCCTCCGAGGGGTTTGAGTTGGCGGGGGATCCGCGGGGGCGCGCCAGGGCGTTGGCGCTGCTGATCCGGTCTCAGATCACGCAGGCCTCGGTTGCCTACGGTGAGCAAGTGGACCTCGAGGCGGCGGAGAGCGCGCTGGGGCAGCTGGGGGAGGATGACGAAGAGCTTCGTGGGGAGCTCCTGTGCCGGATGAGCCAGAGCTACTGGACGGCACGACAGCCGCGCCGTGCCCGTGAGACGGCGGAGAAGGCGCTTGAGATCGGCGTTCGGATCAACGATGCAGGGTTGCGTGGGGACGCGCGGATGTCGCTGGCGCTGGGGTGCATGCAGATGCTGGACATCGGCGAGGCGGTGGAACACTGGAGCGGCGCCCTCGAAGACGCTGAGGAATGCGGCGACGCATGGCGGCAGGGCTCGGCGCTGTCTCGAATCCCGTACGGACTGGTGACACTCGGAAAGCACGGTGGCATGGCCGAAATGATGAGCAAATCCAGGGCGAACCTGCTGTCCACACACGATTGGTCCGCGTACTCGGCCCCCTGCGCGGCCATGTGCTGCGTGCACGCTGCGCGAGGAGATGCCGAGAGGGTGGAAGCGCACGCGCAGGAGGTGATGACCGCCATCCAGCGCTCACGGTACCCGTGGGCGGGGCCGATCGGGCTGCCCGCGCTGGCCGGGATAAGGGCGTTACGGGGGGAATTTGCGGAGGCCATCGACGCGCTGGATACGCTGGCGGAGCCGGGAGTGGTGTTCGAGGATCCGGGCTCGGCAACACGGGCGCTGGTGAGGATTTACAAGGCGTTGCTGAGCGCATACTCCGGCGAGTTCCCAGACCAGGCGGACCTGCTGAGGGCGTTGGAGCGCTTTTCTGCGAGGGAACCGGATTTCGCCTCCCTCCCATCCTTCGCGGCGATGGCGGAGATCGCGGCGGTAGGCAAACTGCCGGATCTTGGGGCCCTGGCGGCGCCGGGACTGGCGAAAGCGTACGAAAAGGGGATCGTCTTCACGCTGGGCTGGGTGTTTTGCTTGCCGCGGGTCCTCGGCTCTCTCGCGGCGCTCGAAGGGAAAACGGCCGAGGCGGAGACGTACTTTCAGCAGGCGATCGAGGTGACGGGAAAGGCGGGCGCCAAGCTCGAAACGGCGCGAGCAAGTCTGGACTACGCGCGATTGCTTTCCGCGATGGGGTTGGCCAGACGCGAGGAGGGGACGGAGCTGCTTGAAGGCGCTCGCTACGTGTTCGACGACCTGGGGATGGCCACGCTTACTGTCCAGGCTACGGAGGTAGCCGCTATCCTGGACGCATCTCCGATCAAGGCGAAGGCGTCCCGTTACCCGGACAAGCTGTCAGAGCGAGAGGTAGAGGTGCTGCAGCTGGTGGCACGAGGGCAGACGAACCAGCAGATCGCGGACAACCTGATCCTGAGCCACAAGACGGTAGCGCGGCATATGAGCAACATCTTCGTGAAGATCGGAGTGGACAACCGGGCGGCGGCGACGGCTTATGCGTTCGAGAAGGGGTTGCTGAAGGACTAGCAACGGAAAATGGGTAATTCGTCCGATTGCAGGCGAACGAGTGGCGGCTATCGTG
>DAINRO010000055.1:0-15882 GCA_036741795.1 Chloroflexota bacterium | reverse complement strand
GTGCCGATGGGGTTCCTCGGCGCCCCGGAGGATGTCGCCAACCTGGTCACGTTCCTGGCGTCTGCCCAGGCCCGCTTCCTGACGGGCACGACCATCCAGGTGGACGGCGGCTCGACAACCGCGCTGTTCTAGGTGTTAGGTGTCAGGTGTCAGGTATTAGTACTCGGGTCAGTACAGGGCAAAGAAAATAGCGGAGGGTTTGAAACCCTCCGCTATTTCTGACTCCTAACTTCGCCTAGCTCGGCCGCCCCTGGAAACTTGGGTCGTTCTTGTCGAACCAAGCCTGGGAGACCCAGTATTGGTTACCGAACCACGGCCAGCTTGTCCGGTTCTTGAAGTACGGCCAGGACACTCCTCCGCCACCCGGGGTTGCGTAGTCCAGCCGCAGGTTGGCCGCTGGCGCTTCCGGATCCGTGATCCCCATCAAGTAGCGCTGAATTTCGTAGCCAGTCTGGCGTCGAGTCTCGATATCGAACTCCGTGCGCTGCCTGTCCAGCAGGACATCCAGGGCCGGGTCGCTGATCTCGAAGGAGTTCTTGGACCCGTCGGTCCTGAAATACGGGAAGACCCAGTCGTCCAGGTCTACCCAGCCGTTGTCGAAGCCCCAGGTCATAGAGGCCTGGTCGCACTCCTGGTTATTCAGACCTTCGGCGATGCGGGAGTAGGGAACCGTCTGGTACTTGATGTCTTCTTCGATGCCGAGGTTGCGCTGGATTGTCTGCAGGTAAGTCGGCGCAAAGCGCGGGATGTAAGCCGGGATGTCCGCGAACCAGATCTGCGGGATCTTGGGCTTGCCGGCCGCTTCGTAGAGCTGCCTTGCCTCCTGGATGTCAGCCTCACGGTCCTTGCCGGTCCGGTAGCCCGGCGAGGCGAGGAGCTCGTCGTCGGGAATGGCCCAGTAGGAGATTGCGCTGTTAACAGGCCCGACCTTGATCCAGGCGCCGGAGCCGATGACGTCGACCACTTCCTGGCGGTCGATGCCGAGGTGAAGAGCACGGCGGACGCGCCAGTCGTTAAACGGCTCGCAGTAGGACTTGAAGCGGGAGTTGATCCAGCCTGAGACCTGCTGCCGCTGAAACACAAGCTCTGGCATCTCGTCGAGGATGTCCAAAATCCATTGCGGGTTGTCGATGAAGCCGGCGACATCGATCTCCTTGCGGCGGAACAGCGACTCCACGGTGACGTCGTTCAAACCTTGACCCGTGGCCTTGTAGCCTTCGAGGTACGGCGCTCCGTTTTCGGGTTCGTCCCAGCCGAACCACTCTGGGTTCCGGACGGCCCGGTATTCGATTCCGAAGATCAATTCCTCCCACATGAAGGGGCCCGTTCCGATCATCCGATCGGCTGGCGGGGGCTGCCTGCCCTGGAAGGCATCGACGGAGTCCCACGGTCGCCCGTCGGGACCGGGTTCCATGTCCACGATCTCCTTGGGGATGATCATGGCGTTCGTGTCTGCCAGGAAGTGGTAGAAGGGAGCGATGGGCTCTGTGGTGACGAATTTAACGGTGTAGTCGTCAATTTTCTCGATGCGCTCGATGGTGTTTACCTGGCTGGCGCGGTAGTAGTAGGTGCGCTGGGGGCTGTCCTGGTTGCGCTGACGGTCGAAACTGTAGATGACGTCGTCCGCCGTGAGTTCGCGGCCTGCGATGTCAGGGAAGTTATTTCTTATCTTTTCCGTGTCATGAAACTTGACGCCTTTGCGGATCTTGACGACGTACTCGGTCGGAAGGTTGCCGATCATCTCGGGCGCGGCCTCCGCGAGGTCGGGCATGATGTTTTCCCAGGTGGGCTCCTCGTGGCTGGCGTAGCGGTACAGCTTGCTGAACACCGCCGATTGGTTGGAGTACATCGGCCCGAACTGTGTCTGGTGGGGGTCGTAGCGGTCGAGGACAACGGCGTCGAATCCGATGTAGGTCAGGAATCCGCCTCGGGAGTCTTTGGGCGCGGGTTCGAAGACGCGACGGCCATCAACGGGAGTCTCGAAGGGTAGTTTGAGGAAGTCGGTGCCTGCCTGGACCGCACTACCACCACCGCCACCGCCGCCGTTCTGGTTACCCGCCTCCTCGCCGGAGCAGCCGACCATCGCCGCAGCGGCAAGGCCGGTGCCAGTCAGGGCCGCGCCCGACAGAAGCCGGCGCCGGCCGAGCTTCCGCCTCCAGAACTTGTCCCAGTAATTAGAGTCCTGAGGCATGACGAGTCATCCTTTCACAACGGGCGTGTGACTGGCAGTATGTTGCAAAGATTTCCAAGAATCTAGCTTCTCAGCCTGGGATCGAGGACATCCCTGAGCGCGTCCCCGGCCAGGTTGAAAGCGAGCACGGCGATGGCGATGGCTCCAGCCGCGCTGACACCAGGCCAGGGTTCGACGGCGATTACAGGGTAAGTGTCGGCCAGCATCTGCCCCCACGAGGCGCCCTGCGGCATCTTGTCCGGTACGATGAAGCTGAGGGCCGCCTCCGCGAGGATCACCACACCAAGCCCCGTGGAGAAAACGACGATGATCGAGGCCATGATGTTAGGCAGGATGTAGTAGCGCATCGTCCGCGCGTTAGTTGCTCCAATGACGCGGGACGCTTCGACGTATTGCTGCTCTTTCGTGGACAGCACGACACCACGCACAATACGTTGAACGGACGATATGCCCACTATTCCCAGGGCAAACGCCGCCAAGGTAAGGCTCGGTCCGTTCGTAAACGGCTGGATGGTCACAATCAGGATCAACGCGATCAACGGCGGGAAGGCCTGCAAAGCGTCCATGAAGCGCTGCGACGTTGTATCCGCCATTCCGCCGAAATAGCCGGAAACGACGCCAATGGTCGTTCCGATCGCCGTGGCGATGATCAGGGCCCAGATCCCGACCCAGAGAGAGCGGCGAGCGCCTTCGACGATCCTGGCGTACACGTCGCGGCCATTCTTGTCAGTGCCAAGCCAGTGATCACCTGAGGGCTCTTCGAAGATGCGGAGGCGGCCTGACTCGTCGTAGAACGTATCTTCCGCTTCGTAGCGGGCCATCCACGGGGAGTCCATAACGATGCCGAAGGGCGCGTCGGGCAGGGAAGGCTGGCTAATGCCCGTGGGCGTGCCCAGTGTCATAAAGAAGAGGATCCCCACCATGGCAAACCCGACAGCGCCAAGTGGCTTCTGGCGGATGAATTTCAGGACGCCGTGGTACCAGGCCTTCTTCGGCCGGACATGTTCCGGCGCGGCAATTGTTACTGCTGGTCCGATGGCCGTGTCGTCTACTGCCATTTCATAGGCCCCTAGCTGTACCTGATCCGCGGGTCGAGCCACCCGTAAGCGACGTCCACCATGATGTTTACGAATACGAGCGCCACGGCGACAACGATCACCGTTCCCTGGACAACCGGGAAGTCGGGCGCCTGGGCGATGGCGCTGGTGACGTAGAAGCCGATGCCGGGAATGCCGTAGAGATTCTCCAGGATGACGTTACCGCTGACGATAGTGGCGAGAAGGATTCCGATGACGGTAAGCACCGGGATCATGGCGTTCTTCAGCGTGTGCCGGACGATGACCACGCGCTCCTTAAGGCCCTTGGACCAGGCCGTGCGCACGTAGTCCTGCCGGAGCACTTCCAGCATCTGCGAGCGGAGGAAGCGCATGATCACGGCGCCCGTACCCAGACCGGCAAGGATCGCCGGCGCGAGCATAATCTTCATATTCTCGACAGGGTTCGTCTCCGCCGGCGTCCAGCCGAAGGGGTCCCAGAAGTCATAGTAGGTGACGTGCGAACCTAACCAATCCTGCGCAAATCCGTACTTGGTCGATAACATGATGGTGAAAATCGCTAAAACGAACACCGGGATGCCCAGCAATGCGATCGAGAACGTCCTCAATCCGTAATCTATCCAGGAGTCCTGGCGGATGGCAGACATCACGCCGACGGGGATCGCGACTATGATCGCCACGATGATGGTCATCAGCCCAAGTTGTACCGAGGGGATGATCCGCTTCTTGAGCTCGTCGAGGACAGGGGTCTTCTCGCGCCAGGATGTGCCCAGGTCGCCTTGCAGCAGCCCGGTCATGTAGTCGACGTACTGCTCGTGAAGGGGGGCGTCGAGCCCGAGTTCAGCTTCCGCAACGGCATAGCACTCGTCGTAGGTTTCGGCCTCAGTGCAACCCGCGGCGCGCTGGGCGACCACGTTGCTCGGGTCGATACGCAGGGCGAGGAAAACGAGCGTCGCCACCAGGAAGAGGACGAACACGTTCAGGATCAGCCGCCTGATAATGTATTGTTGCACTTCAGGCGTCTTTCACCAGGAGCAAACAGAGCCGGTTCGCAAGTGTATCTTGCATGTGTCGCACACCCCCGCATTAGCACCCCGGAGCGGAAGTGTGCTGAACGTAGCACCGGCCTCTGGCAATGTCAAGATAACGTTAAATCCGCCGATCCTTCGCCTGTTTCTTCCGGGGGTCCGCTTGACTGTAACAACTTGACAGCCTCTATTTGCGTAACATACATTAGTTACAGAAGTCACAAAGTTTTGTGACGCGCCAAATCCGCCTCGGCGGACCGGGGGAATCCACCGCAAGGTGGGACCTCTCAGGGGTGAATCTCATCCAGGGGATGAGTAGGGCAGCCCTTCAGCCCGAACCCGGCAGCTAACCTCGGCGGCGTCTAGTGAGGGCCCGGCCCCGTATCGGCTCTTTATAGCGTCACCAGAGGAGTGCTCAAGACATGCAGACAACGCAACCACGAGCTTGCCCCCGATGCCAGGGCTCGATGCTTTTCGAAGAGGACTGGTACGGCGCATACAGCACCTGCCTCGCTTGCGGCTACGTTTACGAGGTTGGCGCCGCTGCCGCACTGGAGCTTCAGGCCGAGATGAACGGCGATGGCCGCCAGCGCCGGCGACAGCCGTCACACGGCAAACTCCGCCTCTAGGCACACACCCGTCCCCGCGTACACGACCTCGTTGATCGAGGCGTTCTTCCACATACTGGCCCCGATTTATACGTCATATTAACTTCAGTTAAGACTTCGTTATCTTGCCACCTTCGTGATTTGCCCCCTATCCTGATGGCAGGAACGTGATCCATCGCCGGAAACCACGGATCGCGTCCTGAGCGATAAGGGAGGGGAACAAGGAGATGATTTCTCCTACAACGGATAGTGAGAGCACCTACTCACCACTGCAACTTCACTATCTACGCCGCCTGAACAGGCTGCTCCGTCTTCGGGCGGACCAGGCCCGGCAACTGAACGGCGAAGGCCTCCGCCTGATAGACCGCGCGATTTACTCCACGTACTGCGACGCGGTTGACCTTGGCGTCCCGGCCGAAGCCCAGGCCCTGGTGCAGCGCATCGGCACCACCGCCGAGAGCATCAGCGCCGAGTAAGGAGAATCTCGCGCCGGGGCATCACGCCTACGGCCGGATTCGATCGCGTCTCGCGAACTCTCCTACTGCTCGCGCCGAACGGGATTTCGCAACACACCTACACCACCAACCTCCACCTCAACTACGTCACCGTCCTCCATTGTTGGCGTTTCTCCCGGCGTGCCAGTGAACACGAGATCGCCCGGCTCTAAAGTCATCACCTCTGACGCGAAACTAATGATGGTCGCGAGATCGTGGATCATCTGCCCCGTATTCGAAGCCTGGCGCTCCTCGCCGTTGAGGCGGGTCGCGAGTTGCAAGTCGGTGGGATCGAGGCCTGTAACAACCACCGGTCCGACTGCCGTAAACGTGTCCGCACCCTTGGCGCGCCACCACTGGATGTCGTCACGTTGCCAGTGCCTGGCGCTGACATCATTGCCGCAGGTGTAGCCGAGCACGTACTGGAGCGCTTCGCTGGCGGACACGTTCCGACAGGAGCGTCCAATAACGGCCACCAGCTCTCCTTCGGCATCGACACGACGCGCCCCGGCTGGCAGCATGATCTGATCGTCGGGCCCGATCACTGAGGACGATGGCTTGAGGAACAACTGGGGTATTGAGGGCGCCTCGCCATCCTTCAGCACGGTCTTCCCGCTTGGGACGTGCGAGCCATAGTTGACCGCGGCGGCCAGCACCTTTCCCGGCATCACCGGGGCGAGCAGTTGCACGTCCGCCAGCCCAACAGCTTCGCCCTCGAGCCTCGTGTACTCGTTGAGCATGCTGCCGTCGATCGGGATCACCCGGTCGCTCTCGATGATTCCTTCGGCGACCTGGCCGCCGAGCGTAAACCGGCAGTATTTCATCAGAAGGGGATTACGATCCGCCGAAAGCGTTCCATGTACCGCCCGTCGGGGTCCCGCCAGAACGCCTTAAGCCGCTCCTTCATCCCCTCCATATCGTCAATCTGCGATGCATGCTTGCTCAGAGCCTCGAACTTCACGTCCATCGCGTCCGTGATGTCCACCTCGAACGTCGTATCCGACGCCGTCCAGAGATACACCTCCTTGGTGCTGTAGGGCTCCAGCCCTTCGTCGAGCAACTCAGGGTAGCTCGGACGGTTACGGGCGATAGGGTAAACCGCGTCCAGCACCGTTTCACCGACGGCACGGTGGTCGGGGTGGTTGATGAACATGTTGCGGACGATCTGGTTGGGGTCGTGGCTGAACACGGCGTACGGCTTCAGGGTCCGGATTGCCCGCACGATGTCCCGCATGAGGTCGCGGTTGTAGCGCAACTCCCCGTCCACGTTGTCCAGGAACTGCACGTCCTTTCCCCCGACCACCGCAACCGCCGCCTTCTGTTCCTCTTTGCGGAGCGGTACCAGTTTCTCCGCGGTCATCTCCGGATCCTCGCTGCCCTTGGAGCCGTCGGTGCAGATGAGGTAATGGAACTCCCACCCTTCCTTCGTCCAGAGATGCGCCGTCCCCGCCGCTCCGAACTCGGAGTCGTCCGGGTGCGCGGCGATTACGAGCGCTCTCTTTACATCGTCTTCTTCGGGCATCGGCAACCTCACATCTTCAAGGCCGGAGGGCATAGTGGAATCCGCCAAATTCTGGGGTGTGAGCCGGATTGTACAAATGACAGGTTCGTATTGACAATCGAACATATGGTCTCATAGGCTGGTTCCAGCAACCGAACACACGTTCGCAAGCAGGAAGGACGCACCTCATGCAGGATCTGTCTGACAAGCAGCGCCGCATCTTCGACTACATCAGCCACTTCATCGACGAGCACGACTACCCACCCAGCATCCGTCAGATCCAGGACGCCTGTGGGATCAGCTCAACGTCCGTCGTCGACTACAACCTGCGCATCCTGGAGACCCGGGGCTACATCCGCCGCGACCGGGAAGTCTCCCGCGGCATGGAGGTCACCCACGGCGGCGGCCGCCGCGCCCGGATTGTCCCGGTGCCCATCATCGGCACTATAGCGGCCGGTCAACCGATTGCGGTCCCATCGGCCGACACCTGGCAGGCGAGCCACGACGAGACGATCGACGTCTCGCCAGACATGATCGGCAACCGGGATAACATCTTTGCTCTGCGTGTAAAAGGTACGTCCATGATCGACGCTCTTGTCAACGACGGCGATGTCGTGATCATGGAGGCAACGACCGCGGCGAAAGACGGAGATACGGTGGCAGCCTGGCTCAAGCGGGAGGAGACAACCACCCTGAAGAAGTTCTACCGCGAGGGGGACCGTGTTCGCCTGCAGCCAGCGAACTCGACCATGGATCCAATCTACACGGAAGCCGACAACGTCGAGGTCCAGGGCCGGATCATCGCCACGATCCGCTCCATGAACTAGCCCTGGTTAATCGGTGATGGCCAGTCGGTCGCCGCGACGGATCTTCCCGCCCCGTTCCACCATCGCGTAGACGCCGACGTTCGCGGAATTGTGCTCCGCTGCCGTCCTCAATACGGCCGGGTCGGCGGGCAGGTCGTCCTGGGCCAGCGTTGTCACAACGCAGCGGATCGTCGGCATCGTCACCTTGATCCGTACTTCGTCACCGATCGCCAGGATCTTGCCTGGCCATTCATTCTCGGCGAACCCCTCGGTCCCATCCGGGCTGTCGACCACGATATTGGGCCGGAAACGCCGCGGCTCGAACCTCGTGCCGGGACTCAGGTCCCGCAGCTTGTTCAGCGTCGCCGTCGTCAGTAGGTGCAAGGATCCCAGGTCGAAGAACCCGTTCACCACGGGGAAGTCCATCGTGTTGTCGTCCTCCGGCTCCGGGACTAGTCCCAGGGGTGGGGACTCCAGCTTGATCCCCTCCGGTTTCTCGGTAATCAGCTTCACGTCGCGGCCGAGCAAGCTGCTCAGCCTCGCGTCGATGTCCGGCGCGGAGGTCATCAACCGTTCCCCGTCCGGAAACGTGATCTCGGCCGGCGGCAAACCATTGCCGTTTGGCTCCTCGATGTAGCGCGCCCTCGAAGCGTACAAGGCGCCCCATTTGCGCGGAATCTTCGCCGTGGAGATGCGGCCGTCGTCGTCCACCAGTGCGTAAGCACGGTCGCCGGCCAGCCCCTTCTCCGTGACCAGCGCCCCGTTCAGCGACTCTCCCATCACCGACTTCATCGGGAAGCGCCAGATTGCTGCGACGGTTCCCAGGTCAGACCTCATGCTGGCGAGTCTATCATTGGACGCCCGCGTCCTCCATTGCGGCGAGCACTTCGTCTGCCATTACCCGGTACCCGGTGTCGTTCGGGTGGATGAAGTCGAGCGAAATGTACTCCCCTTGCTTACCGAGGAACGGCTCGTACCACTCAACAAGGTGAACGTCCTCGCGACCGTCCACCTGCTTGCGGACGAGGTCGTTGAGGCCTTCCTCGAACACCGTGCCGGGTTCGCCCTCGAGGGCGAGGATGCCGATCTGCTCGAGGTTGAATGAGCCGCCGGAAAAGGGATTGTAGAGGGTCATCACGAAGATTGGGACGCCCGGCGCCTCAGCCCGGAGGATGTCCAGCGTTTCGCCAAGGTTGGGGTCGAATCCGGCGAGCGCGGCTTGCAGTTCGCGGACGCATAGGGGGTTCTCCAACCCCTCTTCAACCGTGGGGCAGATGCCTGTGAGAACAAAGTCGAAATATAGGTCGAGGAGGTCGTTGCCTCCGATTTCCAGGGTAATCACGCCCACCTCGTTGCCTTTGACGTCGTCGTCAGCGCGTGACGCGATCTCGACGATGGCCTGGTCAAGCGGGCCTTCGTCCATCAGCTCCTGGCTGTCGTGGCCGGCGACGCCAAGATTGAGGAGCTCATAGCCGTCCCCGAGGCCGGCGGCGACAAGGGGCACCCAGGCGGTGCGGGCAGGATCGCTTGCGGCGATCCCCTCAGAAAGCGAGTCGCCCATGGCGAGGTAAAGCTGAGCGGCACCCGATCGTTCCGGAGTCGGCGCTTCGGTCACGACGCTCGCTCCTGGTGTCGAGCTGGGTTTTGGATCATCATCGTCGCCGCAGGCAGCGATCAATGCCAGTGGCACAAGGAGCATGGCGACTCGAATCATTTGCATGCGTTGCCTTAGCGACGGAAGTGAGTCGTCAGGCGTTAACTACAGCCACCACCGCCGCCACCCAGAATACGACCTGGAAGAACACCGCTCCGCTCAACAACAGGTACGTCACAGCCCGCTCCTTCGGATGAAAGAGTAGCGCCGCTACGACGTTCATCAGCAAAATCGCACTGGCCGTCGCCGGGATCTTGAAGATCTCATCGCGCGACTGTAGCGTCGCGACGTCCCCAACCGGCGGGAACTCGATCGTGATCTGGTTGCTCAGGTCAGGATGCACGATCAGGACGAAACCCCACAACGCCGCGTTGAGGAGCAATGCTCCCAGAAGCAACACCTGCCCGACCCGATCGTGCCCGATTGGGTGCGCGGCGATGGTCTGCCTCTCCGCAAGTGGCGCCCCGGCAGAATCTGTGCCGGCCTTCTGAGCCCTCTCCACCGCTGAGACGAACCGGTCTGGGTCGCGCGGACTCAGTGCGTATGCCAACTGTTCCGTCTTCAAGTAGACCAGTTCTTCCGGGTCACGGTGCGTGGAGAAGAACAGTGTCTCGCCCAGCCCGGCCGCTTCGCCTCTACCGACGTGGTAGCCTGGCCAGCCCACACCTCGAATCTTTGGCCGCTCCTCGCCCCTTCCTCGCGTTAGACCCGTGATCGAGCCGATAGCGATCCGGTGCGAGACCAGCCCCCAGCGCACGACCACTTGCTGGCTGTCCACCAGGTAGCGCATAGTCACGCAAGCGTAGGTCCAGAACGCGAAAGCAAGGGCCACAGCGACCATCATCCCGGCGCCCGCGTAGGCGAGAAACTGCGCCGCCGATGCTGGCCAGTCCAGCCCGCGAATGAGCAGGGCCAGCGCGATCCCGAGGGCCAGCAGCGAGATCGCGATTCCGACGGCCGTGCCCACGGAACGGGCCGGCCGCTCTATCGTTAGGCTTTTACCGTCGAGTAGCACGGGGTGCACCAGTGGAGGTACTTGGGGTTCTTTCCGGTGATGATGTCGAAGTACAACCTCACGATTTCGGATGTGATCGGGCCCATCTTGCCAGTGCCGATCGCCCGCCGGTCCAGTTCGACGACCGGCGTTACGTGCGCCGCGGTCCCGGTCATGAAGCACTCGTCCGCCGTGTACAGTTCCGTGCGATCGATGTCGCGCTCCACCACCGGAACACCCAGCTCATCGCGGGCCAGGGTCATCACGGTGTCTCGCGTGATTCCCACGAGGATGTCGCTCGACGGCGGCGGCGTGTAGATGACGCCGTCCATGATCACAAAGATGTTCTCACCTGAGCCCTCGGAGATATGGCCGCGCTCGTCCAGCATGATCGCCTCATCGAAGCCATTGAGCTGGGCCTCCGTCTTGGCCAGGGCCGAGTTCGCGTAAATTCCGGTGATCTTGGCGCGCGCCGGGATCCCCGTGTCGGCTACGCGACGCCAGCTGCTCGTCTGGCAGCGGGCACCCTTCTCGATGTCCAGGTAGGGCCCGAACGGCGCGACGAAGATCAGGAAGTCATCCTCGAGGTCGTGCAGGCGCACCCCCAGCACTTCGCTGCTCTTGTAGGCCAGCGGCCGGATGTACACGTCCTCCCGGAACTCGCCCAACTCCACCAGTTTGGTGATCGTCGAAACAAGCTCCTCGTCCGAATATGGGAACTCGATCTGCATGATCCGGCAACTCCGGCGCAAGCGGTCGAAGTGCTCCTTGATCCGGAACACGTAGACCTGTCCTTCTTCTTCGTTCCAGTTCCCTCGTACGCCCTCGAAAACGCCTGTGCCGTAGTTGAATGCGTGCGTCATTACGCCGATCTTCGCCTCGGAGAGGGGGACGATCTGCTTCTGGAAGTACGCGTACGGCGTCGGCATGGGCTAGAGCCTCCGTTTTTCGGGGATATGGATACCTTATACGAGCGCCCAAACTTGGGCAAACCCACCAAACCGGCGAAGAACGATGCGTTGTATAATCCGCCCACCCCAAAATGGCGAGAATGTACCCGGAAAGACTGCCTGCCCATGTCGAGAGCGGCGCTGAGCGACGCTTGTTCGAGCTGTTCCGCACCGAGTTCAGCGACGATTTCGTCGTCTTCCACGGCGTCACCTGGCTCGCACGCAACCGCGGCAAAGCCCACGATGGGGAGACGGACTTCATCGTCGCCCACCCCCGCTACGGAGTGCTTGTGATCGAGGTCAAAGGTGGCGGTATCAAATTCGACGCGTCAACGGGCCGGTACACATCCACTGACCGCTACGGTCAGGACCATGACATCAAAGACCCGTTCAATCAGGCGCGGGTCGCGAAGTACGCCCTCCGTGACAAGCTCCAGGAGTCCGACAATACCCGCGGTTGCAACTATTCGCTCGGCCATGCCGTCTGTTTCCCGGATATACCCGTCGCGGGAAACCTCGGTCTCGATGCGCCAGCCGCCATCGTCATCGACTCAACGGGTCTCCGGGACTTCAAGCAGAGGATCATCGAGGCCTTCCGCTTCCACGGTATGGGGAACGACCCCCTCGGCGAGCAAGCCGTAGAAGCCCTCGTCGGTCTAATCGGCCGCTCCTGGCAGATCGAGACCCCCATCGGTACCGAGTTGGAGAGCGAGGAGAAGATTATCCGCCTCCTCACCGAGCAACAGTTCAACGTCCTCGATGTCCTCGGCACCCGTCGCCGCGCCCTCATCTCCGGTTGCGCCGGTTCTGGCAAGACGATGCTCGCCATGGAGAAGGCGCGCCGCCTCGCCGAAGAGGGGTACTCCGTTCTCCTCACCTGCTTCAACCGGAGCCTCGAATCCTGGCTCAAGTCCCAGCTTCAGCACCCGAATATCACGGTCCACCGTTTCCTTAGCTTGTGTGCTGTCCTGTCTGAGAAGGCAGGGAAGCCGGTAAGCAAGAGGCCGAGTGAGTCCGAGGAGGATTTCTACGGCCGTTTTCCGGACTTGCTGATAGACGCCCTGGACGCGTTATCCGACCGCTTCGACGCCATCATCGTGGACGAGGGACAGGACTTCTCGGCGGACATGTGGGCAGCCCTCACCTCACTCCTGTGGGACGAAGACGATGGCACGCTCTACATCTTCTACGACGACAACCAGCGGCTATACGGCAACAGCACTTTCCCGATCACCGACGAGCCCTTCCCGCTCATGCAGAACCGCCGCAACACCCAGCATATCCACGAGGCAGTAATGCTCTTCTACCAGTCCGAGGCGAAGCCCAACTGCATCGGTCCCGAAGGGCGGCCACCCCACGCTCTCAAGGTGCCACCCGGCTCCAACGAAAAGAGGTGCGTCGAGGAGTTCATCACCGGCCTTGTCACGGAGGGCCAGGTGAAACCGGGTGACATCGCGGTGCTCACCCGGCGCGGCCAGGAAAACAGCAGGTGGTCGCCGGCCCCGAGCTACCCCGCGTGGTCCGCCACCTGGGACCTGGCCGATTGCGGTGACAAGGTCATCTGCTCGTCGATCCATGGTTTTAAGGGTTTGGAGCGGCCCGTTGTGATCGCCTGCGAACTGCAAGGTGTCAACGCCGCGAGGGACGTGGAGTTGCTCTACGTCGCCTTCTCTCGCGCCCGGGAGTACCTCGTGGTCGTGGGTGCGGACGACCTGGTCGGCTAGTCGTCGTCCACGACTGACGCCGCTTTAGCCCGTGAGCAGGCCTCCAGCCGCTGAAGTACCGACAACCCCTTGCGCGTGTCGCTTGCCACCTTCTCGGGGTCGCAGTTCTTGATCCGGTACTGGAACAGCCAGTACCGCCACTCGTTGAGGCCGGCCAGCGAAACTCGCTCATCGTTCAGTTCGCGCTCCTCGCGATATATCTCGAGCAGTTCGTCCATCGCCTTGCCGTATATCCGGGTGTGCATCTCCTCGTCTATCCGACCGTTCTTCGCCCAGACGCGGCTGCCATGATGCTCCTTGCGTAACTCCTCCGTCACCGCCATCTGCAAAGCCGCCTCTACTCTCACGCCGTAAACGAAGTTCAGGTGCGCCTTGTACTTCGCTCCCAGCAACGCCTGGAACTCATCCTCGCGCATCTCCACGGGCGCCTGCTCGTTGAACAGCAACGCGTTTAGCTCATCTTCCGGCACGTAGTCGGCGATCTCCGCCGTCAGCCGCTCCGCGAGCAGCAACCAGTCGAACGCCTCGCCTCCGACCAGGTACCGGAATTCTCTGCCTCCGACCTCTTCCGAGGTGAGCGGCCAATTCCGGACCGCTGCCATTGTCGCGGTGTACCAGTCATCACCCCCGGCCACGGCCCTCTTGAGGCCGTCGATCACGGCCCGCGCTTCCGCGTGTGTGTCTCGATCGGTGCCGGTGTCCGCCTGCATTGCCGATTCGCTAGCCGACGCCCGAGACGCCCCCGGCGCCGTGGCACTTCTTGTACTTCCTACCGCTCCCGCAGGGGCACAGTTCGTTGCGCCCAACCTTGCGGTTCATCGCCGCCGCCCCATTCCCGGGACCTGGGCTCTCGGCTGTCGCCGTTCCTGCGGCGGCCACCTTCTGAGGCTTCGCGGCGGTCGCGGTGGCGGCTCCGGCAGCCACACCGGCAGTTTCCTCAGGGCCCGATTCCTGCACATTCTTTGGAGGCGCCGGTGCCGCTGCTTGTGTCGTCAGCGTCACGTGGTAGACCTGTCGCGCCATGTTCTGCCGGATGTGCTCGTTGAGCTGCTGGAACATGTCGAACGCCTCGCGCTTGTACTCCACCAGCGGGTCCTTTTGCCCGTAACCTTGCAACCCGATTCCCTGCCGCAGCTCTTCAAGGGCGGTCAGGTGGTAAACCCAGAGCCGGTCGATCACCCGCAGCAGCACCAGCCGCTCCAGGGTCCGCATCCTCTCCTCACCCAGCTCCTCTTCCTTCTTCGTGTACAGCTCGTCCGCCAGCTTCATCGCTTCCTCGAACGCATCGTCGCCCAGTTCGCGCAGATGCTTCGGCGTGAAGCTCGCCGGAAGCGGCAAGACCGCCTTGAGTTCGGCGTGAAGTGCCTCCGCGTCCCAGTCCTCCGGGTCACCCTCGGCGAAGGCGTCGAACGCGCGCGCAATCTCCTGCTCGATCATCTCCGTGATGTTCGCTTTGAGGTCCGCATGCTCGAGGATCCGCTTGCGCTGCTTGTAGATGACGTCGCGGTGCTGGTTCATCACGTCGTCGTACTGCACGACGTGCTTGCGGATGTCGAAGTTGTGTCCCTCGACCTTCCCCTGCGCCTGCTCGATCGACTTGGACACCATGCCGCTTTCCAGCGGTGTGTCCTCATCCATCCCCATCTTGGCCAGCAGGTTCGGCACCCACTCCGGCGCGAATCGCTTCATCAGATCGTCGCCGAAGGAGACGAAGAACCGTGAGCTGCCGGGGTCACCCTGCCGTCCGGCACGGCCACGCAGCTGGTTGTCGATCCGCCGCGATTCGTGCCGCTCCGTGCCGATGATGTGGAGCCCACCCGCGGCCACGACCTCGTCGTGGTCCTTCTGCCACTTCTCCCGCGCCTCCTTGCGGATCGCCGCCGCCACCTCCTCCGGGGCTGTCACCAGGTCCACCTTTTGCTTGCGCGCAATCTCCTCTGCCGTCCGCTCCGGGTTGCCACCGAGGATGATGTCCGTGCCGCGGCCCGCCATGTTCGTCGCGATCACGACCGCGCCAAGCACGCCCGCCTGGGCAACGATCTGCCCTTCTCGCTCGTGCTGCTTTGCGTTCAGCACGGAGGGCTCCTTGAGAGGGCAGACCGGGTGGAACTCGCCGCAGTCTTCGAGGCGGCACGTCGACTTCCGCTTCAGCAAGTCAGCCAGTAATTCCGACGTCTCGATGGCAACGGTTCCTACCAGCACGGGGCGCCCGTCGGCATGTGCGTCCTCGATCTCCTCCACGACTGCCTGCCACTTTCCGTCAAGTGTTCGATAGATGATATCCGGCGCATCCCTGCGGATCATGTCCCGGTGCGTGGGCACGACGAGCACGTCGACACCGTAGATCTGGTGAAGCTCCTCGCGCTCCGTCCAGGCCGTACCGGTCATTCCGGCCAGCTTCTTGTAGAGGCGGAAGTAGTTCTGGAGGGTGATAGTCGCGTAGGTCACACTCTCCCGCTGGATCTTCACGCCTTCCTTCGCCTCGACTGCCTGGTGCAGCCCGTCCGACCAGCGCCGGCCGTACATGAGCCGGCCGGTGAACTCGTCCACGATCACGACCTCGCCGTCCTTGACGACGTACTGCTGCTCGCGACTGTAGATATTGTTGGCTCGAAGCGCGGCGTCCAGGAAGCGAGTCAGCCGGAAGTTGGCGGGGTCGTACAGGTTCTTGATCCCCAGCCCCTTCTCCACCGCGTCCACGCCCTCGTCGGTCAACGTCACCGTGCGGTGCTTAAGGTCGATCACAAAGTCCCGGCCCTCCGCCAGCCGCGGAACGATCCGCTGGAAAGTCCGGTAGACCTCCTCTGTCTCCTCCGCGGGTCCGCTGATGATCAGCGGCGTCCGCGCTTCGTCGATGAGGATGCTGTCCACCTCGTC
>DAINRO010000054.1:0-16064 GCA_036741795.1 Chloroflexota bacterium | reverse complement strand
GTCAAATGGAACTCGCCCTTCTACGGAGTCGAGGGCCAGGGCTGGTTCCTCAGCTACCACTGCTTCACGAAGTACATCAAGGTGGTCTTCCTCCGCGGCACGTCACTGCGACCTCTTCCCCCGGTCGAGTCGAAGGACCCGAACACGCGCTACTTCCACATCTACGAGGACGACCAACTCGACGAGGAACTCCTGGCTAGTTGGATCAAGCAGGCTTCGGAGCTGCCCGGCGATCCTCTCTTTTAGCGGCGTTAGCTCAGGCGCCCTTTGATGTGTTCAGGTCTACGGCGGCACGAATCAGTGCCCTCAACGCCTCTTCGTCAATCTTGTCGTCCTCACGGATATCGATGGCGCGCCTGGTGGTCCCTTCGAGGCTCGAATTGAACAATCCCGAAGGATCCTCCAGCGAAGCCCCCTTCGCGAAGGTCATCTTCACGACCTCCTTATAGGTCTCGCCCGTGCAGATGATTCCGGCGTGCGACCACACCGGCACTCCAGGGCTCGTGGCTTTTGCCCACTTCCACTCCTCGACCACATCGGGGTCGGCCTGTTTGATGAGCTTTCGGACTCGGGCGAGCGTCTCGCCCCGCCAATCGCCAAGATCCTTGATTCTCGCGTCTATCTGCTGAGAGGGGGAGTCCCCTCCGTGCTCTTCGTTCAAGCCGCTCTTCCTTTCATGCACCGTCTAGCCCATCACCAGGTCACCAACGATTCTACCCTCAGTTCGAATAGTGATAGCATGCTGCCGGATACCCCATGGACGCAAAACAAGCCGGACATGTATTTGTAGACCCCGCGGCCTACGCTGACGAGAAGCGCCTGCACACTGCGTTTGGCGTGCTGCGCCGGGAGTCTCCGGTGCACTGGGTGGAGGGTGAAGGATTCAACCCGTTCTGGGCGATCACCCGCCACGCCGACGTGGCCGAGATCGAGACCAACGTCGCAGTCTTCCGGAACGAGCCTAGGGCCGTCTTGCTCCCCGCCATCGCCGACGCTCAGCCGGCGCCGCTGCGGACCCTCATCCACATGGACGCGCCCGATCACACTGCCCTCCGCGGCCTGACGGCCCCGTGGTTCCACCACAAGATGGTGAAGCAGATGACAGACCGGATGGCCGAACTGGCCCGAGAACACGTTGACCGGATGGCCACGATGAGTGAGTGCGACTTCGCGCGTGACGTGGCGATGTATTTCCCAATCCAGGTTATCAATTCCTTGCTAGGACTACCGGAAGAGGACGTGCCCAGGATGCTCAAGCTCACGCAAGAGTTGTTCGGAAGCGCCGATCCGGAACTCCGACGTGGGGAAACCGCAGAGGAAGCACAAGCGGTCGTATTCGACTTCTTCACGTACTTCAACGCCGTCACCCAGGAACGGAGGGCCAACCCGACCGAGGACCTGGCATCAGTGATCGCCAACGCTCGGATCGATGGGAGAGAGCTGAATCCCGGCGAACTGATGTCGTACTACATCATCATCGCGACCGCCGGGCACGACACCACCAGTTCGACTATTTCCGGCGGCCTCCTCGCCTTGCTGGAGAATCCGGCGGAACTCCAGCGGCTCAGGGACGACCCGTCACTCATGCCAACGGCCGCGGACGAGATGGTCCGCTGGGTGACACCCGTTAAGCACTTCATGCGGACCGCTGTCGAGGACTATCCCATCCGTGGCGTCACCATCCGCAAAGGCCAGTCCATCCTCCTCTCCTACCCATCTGCCAACCGGGACGAGGATGTGTTCGATGACCCAATGCGGTTCGACGTTGGCCGCACTCCCAATAAGCACCTGGCGTTTGGCATGGGACCGCACTTCTGCCTCGGTGCAACGCTCGCCCGGCTGGAAATCCAGGCGCTCTTCAACGAGCTACTCCCTCGGTTGGAGTGGATCGAGTTGGCCGGCGAAGCCGAGTTCATGCAGACAACGTTCGTCGGCGGACCCAAGCACCTACCCATCCGCTTCAAGATGAAGTCGTAGTAGCGATAGGGAGGCACGATCAAAGCCATAACCTTCGACAAGTACGGCTCATTCGACCGTCTCGAACTGGCAGACATCGCGGCACCCTCGATCGAGGACGATGAGGTGCTCGTCCGTGTCCACGCTGCCGCCCTTCACATCGGCGATTGCTTCGCGGTCAGGGGCGCTCCGTTTGGCATGCGCATCGTCACCGGGCTTCTCAGACCGAAGTACGGCGTCCCGGGCTTCGACATGGCGGGCACCGTCGAGTCGGTCGGTCAGGACGTCACGCTATTCAAACCGGGCGACGAGGTGTTCGGCGCTTCCGGCGGGACCTGCGCCGAGTTCGCCCGTGCTGGAGAAGACCAGCTCGCGATGAAGCCGGCGAACCTTACGTTCGAAGAGGCTGCGGCCTTCCCCACCTCCGGCCTCGCTGCCCTCCACGGCCTGCGCGACGCGGGTAAGCTCCAGGCTGGTCAGAAGGTCCTCATCAACGGCGCTTCTGGCGGCATCGGAACCTTCGCGGTTCAGATTGCCAAATCGTTTGGAGCCGAGGTCACGGGCGTTTGCAGCACGGGCAACGTTGACCTCGTCCGTTCCCTCGGCGCGGACCACGTAATCGACTACACCGCGGAAGACTTCACCGGCGGCGACAGGCAATACGACCTGATCCTCGATAACGTTGAGAACCGTTCTCTATCTGACGTGCGGCGCGCCATCAGGCCTGATGGGACGCTCCTTCTCAACAGTGGCACCGGGGCCAAGGGCATCGCGATGATGGTCCGCCTCGCAAAACCGCTCGTCATGTCCCCGTTCTCCAGCCAGAACCTCCGCCGCTTCCTTTCGACACCGACGCACAAGGATCTTGTCGTCCTCAAGGAACTGGCCGAATCCGGAAAACTCCGCCCGGTTATCGATAAGACCTTCCGGCTAACGGAGACCCCCGAAGCCCTCGCCTACATCGAACGAGGACGCACCCGAGGGAAAGTCGTCGTCACAATCTGAACACGCACCAGTTGCGAGCGAATCGGCGTCACGTCACTCTCGCATCCGCGGCACTGCATCCCACCGGTGCTCCTCCTGGTATGTCGTGTCCCCGCACCCGATTGGGTTATTGACCGCAGTCAGGACAGCGGTGCCGGACAACTCGTCGCGGGTATAGGTCAGGTCAGTGGTCAGCGCGGTTTCACCAATTGGAATATTGGCCCCGCCGACGATGTAGCCTGTGTGCTCTGTAAGGTTCAGGGCACCCTGACTGTGGGTGCCGCCCCACCTGGTGGTTAGCTCGGCGAACGCCGGCACGACCGACACGGAACCCCCCTGGGCATTGGCGCCGCCGGTTGTCCCCGGTATGCAGCCACCTGTCGAGAAGGCGCCGTTCTCCTCCGGCGAATATGTCATCTCCGCTTGCGCCGTCCCATCCGGGTTCAAAGTCACGTGCAGCGTTGCTGTATTGTCTACCGCTGCTGCACCCATCTGCCCATAGCTGGCCGCCATTCCCCAAAGGACGGGCACTTTAGCGGTGAAAACCCATGGCAATTCGCACTCCGCGCGAGCCTCCTCCTCACTCATCCCGTCTTCGATGGCGTCGAGGGCGCACCAGCGCAGTTGCTCGTCCGTCACTCCTTCAAGCCACGCTTGGTCCTCTGCACGACTGCCGCTATCGTCGTCGCTACATGCGGCCACGAATAGAGCGCCGGCTATAAGGGCTGCAGTTAAGAATGTCGCTCTAAGCTTCATGGGTTATCCGATTCTGTGAGACTGTCGCTTAAGTGGTCAATCTATATGGGTTCGCCAACTGTTACGAAATCGCCTTTGTGAGGGATCAGGAATCAACTACTCTCCTCGCCGCCTCTGATGCTCTCCACAGCTCTCTGTCCGACTTGAGAAACCGCAAGAACTGGCTCGTCGTTACCCCCAAAGCCTTCGCGGACTTCGCGTAGCTTCCGTCAGCAGAGACCAACGCATCAAGTGATGTTGCAGCCACCAGGGGGAAGTCAATGCTGCTGGTGCTCACATCGAGGGACTGACCACCTCGCCTGTGGGCGATGAATTCGTCGGGAACGGCTGGAGCATCCAGCTGCATGGGCGCCCGCACCTCGTACGCAATACGCTGCCGCAACCTTCGTGTCGCTCGCTTCAGATTCTCGCCACGCAGCCTCAAGTCCGCCGATTGAGCCATCACTCCGCTTGGGTCGTGGTGCAGCCTCACTCCCGTCTCAACCTTGTTCCGGTGTTGTCCCCCGGGCCCGCTTGACCGGTAGAACTCCTGCCGGCATTGCCGCAACAGCTCTTCGTCGGAAAGCCTCAGCCACGAGTCGCGTTCACCCCTCACAAGGCGAGTATCTCATGACCGGCGCCCCGGATAATCGGAGAGCCGGCCCCAGGGGTAGGGCCGGCTCTCTTGGGGGTCGGGAGCGCACACCGGGGCCATGGACCGGGGTGCGCCAGTAATCGTCAGGCTGCTTTCGTCAACCCCTTCCGATAGGGGCTGACTCGCTCCATCGGCGCTACCCATCCGCGATTTATGCATTGCAAGTCTTCGCCGAAAGCCAGGAGTGTTCCTCCTATGCACCGGCCACATTGCGTCGGGCGTTCCATCTGCGGCCTCCTTAGTCACAAAGACCGGGTCCGGCAGGCGGGAGGGTCACCCGCCCGCAGGACTCAGTGGTAAAGGTTAGCGGTCCGCCCGGATTCGGACTGCTGCGACGGACGTCATCGCCGCACCGATCAATGCGATAACCATCCCGGCGATCGCCCAGGCCGGCAGGCCATTGCTCTCGTTACCCAGCGGTCCACCGCTCGTCGGAAGTTCGCCGGGTGCGGCCGTTGCCGCGGGGGCGGGTGTCGCCGTCGCGGCCTGCGCGGTGGCGTCAACCGTCAGCTTGACGGTCAAAGCCGGGGTGCCGTCGGCCAGACCGAGGGCGAAAGCGCTGTACACTTTGCCTGCCTCGATCGGCACAGCGCCGATGTCGAAGGCGACGGTGTCGGTGCCGGCAGCGCGGACCTCGAGGTTGTAGGTCGCAGCGTCCAGGGGCAGGTAGTCAGCGGCGTTAGGGAACGCGAGGTTGGGAACGACGACGCCGGCGCCCTCGGCGAAGATGTCGACGGGGCCAGCGTCAGGGGAGAGGTGAACCACGCGGACGTGGCCCTGGCCCGCTGCCGGGGCGGCGTTGTTATCAACGTAGACCTCGAGCGAGATCGACGCCAGGACGTTAGCCGCGGCGACGGTGTAGTCCTTGCCGGCCTCCAGGGTCAGGTCCTCCTCGATGACTGGCGTGCCCGTTCCATCGGACGGGTTAGCGAACACCTTCACGTTGTGCGCGCCTGCGGGCAGCGTCACGTAGTCCGTGATGCTACTGAAGCTGAGGTTCTCGACGGCCTTCGTGCCGTCGACGTAGACATCGACTGCGGGCGCGTCCGGGGAACCGTGGAGGACACGCACTCGGGCGTCAGTCTGGGCGTCGGCTGTTGTCGCGAAGAAGGCGACGGCAAGGACGGCGAGGAGTGCTATTGCGAAGCCCCCCATCCTGGTGATTGCTTGGGTCTGCATGTTCATATTTTTCGATCTCCTTTCTTGTTGGGCAAAAGTTGTGCAGTTCCCTGTTCCAGATACTGCAACATGGATGCATAGGTTGTCAAGTGGGGTTGCAAAGAGTTTGCAAAAGAAATAAAGTCAAACCATGAAGTATTCTGTCAAAGCCGCCGCCCGGGCCACCGGCGTCACCGAAAGCGCCCTCCGCACCTGGGAGCGCCGTTACGGCATTCCCAGCCCCGGACGCTCTCCAACGGGCCGACGCCTCTACGACAACGCAGACCTGGACATCATTCGCCGCATGGCCACGCTGGTCGGCGCCGGCGTCCCAGCCTCGGAGGCGGCCGCGGCCGTCCGGACGGAGTCCGACCCTCAACCGGCGGCCGAGCCTGCTGTAAGAAGTCCGCTCGTTGCGCCCCTCGTCGAAGCTGCGTTAGCGCACAACGAAGATCGAATCGTGACGCTGCTCCGCGAAGCCAGCAGCAAACTCGGTTGGGCGGAGGCGATCGATGGCGTCTACTTCGCGTGCCTCCGTGAAATCGGTGGCATGTGGCGCGACAACCGCGTCCCCAGTGCCACCGAGCACTTCTTCACTGAGATCGTTCGTCGCGAGATCAACTGCGCGATATCCGACGCAGGTCCTGTACCCGCCGGCCCAGCAGTGGTACTCGCCTGCCCCCAGGACGAGAGGCACGATGTCGGCCTTCTCGCCCTCTCCCTATTACTACGCGACCGGCAGGTGAAGGTCTGCTACCTCGGTCCCGATGTGCCGGCCGAAGAGCTGGTGGAGATCCTGCGCGCCGACTCCGCCGCTGCAATTTGCCTCGTCGCGACCGTCGAGCCGAGCGTCGCTTCCGCGGCCCGCGCCGCGCGCCAGATCATCGAAGGTCGCCTGAACGTCGCCATCTTCGTGGGCGGCCCCGCGTTCGACGCCAGGGGCAGGGATGAATTCGTGCCCGGGATTATCCTTCCTCCCCGCCTTGATGCCGCCGCAGACATGATTACGTCCCGGGTGAAGAAGGAGACGAAATGATACTAGTTTCAGGAGGCACTGGCTTCGTCGGCGGCGCCATCGTCCGCGAACTCGCCAAACGCGGCAAGCCCGTCGCAGCCCTGACCAGAGACCCCGAATCCGCGCGGGACCGGTTCCCGGGCCTTGACGTGGAACTTCGCAAGGGAGACGTCACTGATGCATCTACCCTCACCGCCGCGCTTGCCGGAGTCGATTCCGTTATCGGCTGCCAGCAATTTCCCAACTCCCCTATAGAGAATCCTGGCAAGGGTTACACCTTCGAGAACGTCGACGCTCGTGGAACTGAGAACCTCGTCTCTGCGGCAAAGACCGCCGGCGTCTCTCGCTATGTTTACCTCAGCGGCGCAGGCGCCGCGCCCGGCGGTCGCCACTGGTACAAGGCTAAGTGGCGTGCCGAGAGCGCAGTCAAGGACAGCGGCATCACCTACACCATCCTCCGCCCCTCCTGGATTTACGGCCCTGAGGATAACGCGCTCAATCGCTTCATCGGCATGGCCCGCTTCCTCCCGTTCGTCCCCCAGATTGGGGACATCGGCAAACAGCGCATGCAACCCGTTTTCGTGGAGGACGTGGCCCGTGCCGTCGCCGACTCCCTGGAGAGTAGCGCGACCGACAACCGTATCTTCGAAATCGGCGGCCCCGATGTGCTCTCGATGGAAGAAGTCGTCGCCACCGCTCTCGAAGCTGCGGGCCGCAAACGCGCGATCATCGCCGCCCCCGCTGGCCTCATGAAGCTCCTCGCCACCGTCCTCCAGTTCATGCCCGGCCGCCCCCTCACACCCGACGCGGTCGACTTCATTACCGGCGACGCCCTCGGCGATTCGTCCGAATTGAAGCAGGCGATCGGGTTCGAGCCGACGCCGCTGCGCCAGGGACTGGCCACCTACCTCGGCAAGAGCAGATGAAGGTCCTCGTGACAGGCGCGTCGGGCTTCATAGGCCGGAGACTCGTCCCCGAACTGGTCGATGCGGGCCACGACGTCCGGGTCCTCATGCGCCGCCCAGGTGGCGACTTCCCACCAGGCACTGAAGTCGCGAGAGGCGACGTCCTGGAGAAGCCCTCCCTGGAAGCGCCGTTCCGCGACATCGATGTTGTCTACTACCTCGTCCACTCCATGGGCAGCTCTGCGTTCGAAGCGTCGGACCGTGAAGCCGCAACAAACGTTGCGGAAGTAGCGAGCGCCGCCGGCGTCAAACGGATCATTTACCTCGGTGGCCTCGGCGAGGCGGCCGAAGGACTGTCTCCTCATCTCGCCAGCCGCGCCGAGGTCGGCCGTGTCCTCGGCGGGACCGGCGTGCCCGTAACTACTCTGCGGGCCGCGCTCATCATCGGATCGGGCGGAGCCTCGTACGAGATGCTGCGGCACCTGGTGGAACGCCTGCCCGTCATGATCACCCCTCGCTGGGTCGAGACTGAAAGCCAGCCGATCGCCGTCGATGACGTCATCCATTATCTCGTTTCGGCCCTGGAGAACGACGCCACCACCGGTCTCACGCTCGACATCGGAGGGCCTGACGTGGTCACTTACCGCGAGATGATGGTGCGTTTCGCCAAAGTCGAGGGAAAACGGCGCTGGATCATCGGCGTCCCGGTGCTTACCCCGCGGCTTTCATCGTACTGGGTGAACCTGATGACGCCCGTGTCTGCTTCGATCGCCAGGCCGCTCATCGACGGGCTACGGAACAGGATGGTCGTGCGCGACCACCGGGCGGAGGAACTGATTCCGTTCGAACGCATCCCCTACGATGATGCCGTCAGCGCAGCGCTGGCCGAAGCCGTCCAGGAGTCGCTAACGCCGGGCAAGATCCTTGGGATCGTGCCCGAAACGGCGGAGAGCGCGTTTCACCTTGAACACAGGGTGCGCGAGCCTGGCATGGTCCTCGAAGCGCGGGCCGTCTTCGTCCCAGCTTCTCCGGCTGTCTTGTGGGCGGAAGTGAGCTCTATCGGCGGCGACCGGGGGTGGTTCTACCTGGACTGGGGATGGACATTGCGCGGCTGGCTCGACAGTTTCCTGGGCGGGGTCGGCAACCGCCGCGCGCGGCCTGACCGCCTCGAGCCCGGTGCGCAACTGGACACCTGGGAGGTTGAGAGATACGAGGAAGGCGCCGACCTGGTACTCCGGTCGCAGATGCGCATGCCAAAGGAAGCCAGGCTTGGCCTGCATGTCAGGCCGTTCAACGGGGGCTCCGTGCTGGTGCAATGGGTTGAGTTCCACCCCAACCTGCTCACCTGGGGTTACTGGTGGGCGGCTTACCCCCTGCACCGTCTCGTCTTCCGGGGAATGATGAAGGGCATCGCCGCGAGCGCGGCGAAGCACCACGAGGTGCAAGCATATGCACAAGCTTGAGCGAACCACGCTCGTTGACGCCCCGATTGATGAGGTCGCCCCTTTCTTCAGCGACCCTCAAAACCTCGCGAAGCTCACCCCGAAGAGCATGGGCTTCAAGATCGTCTACATCGACGAGTTGCCGATCAAGCCCGGCTTCCGCATCGAGTACACGATCCGCATCATGGGCCTGCCCATCAAGTGGGTTACGCGAATTCCGGTCTACGACCCCCCGCACCGCTTCGTTGACATCCAGGCGAAGGGCCCGTACAAGACCTGGAGGCACGAACACAGCTTCGAGGACCTCGGCGGTCAGACGCTCATGCGCGACCGCGTTCGGTACGAGCTTCCCTTCGGAATCCTGGGCGAGGTTGTGCACGCGCTAATCGTGGAGCGCCAGGTCCGCGAAATCTTCGACTACCGGGCCGCGAAAATCCGCAAGCTGTTCTCGAAGCAGACTGCCGCCGCCTAACTCCCTCCGTGCAGCATCTTCTGGTACAAGCCAACGTCCCAGTACTGCCCGAACTTCCGCCCGGCCTCCCTCATCACCCCTATCTCTCGGAAACCGAATTGGAGGTGAATATCGTGAGACCCGCGATTGGGCAACGTCACCCGCGCGATCGCGGAGTGTACGTCCTCTGTCGCAAGTTCCTCGAATAGCCTGGCGTAGAGCAGCTGCCCAATGCCCCGGCCAACGAACTCTGGAGCGCACAGGATAGTCGTTTCCACGGTGGTGTCGTACGCTGCCCGGTCGCTAAAGGGGCTGCTCGCTGTGTACCCCGCCACAGTACCGTCGCACTCCGCAACGATCAGCCGGTGCCGTCCGGATGCGCGATATTTGTCGAACCAGGCCTGCCTTTGATAGACCGAGAACGGCGTCGTGTCAAACGTCGTCGGCGTCTCGATCACGTAGTAGTTGTAGATGTCCGTGAGCCGCGGCCGGTCGTTGAGCGTGGCGGCTCGGAGCGTTGTCTCAAAGGGCATACTTCCGAGTGTAATGGCTCGACATTACAGCAAGAATACGCGAGTCCATCGCCTAGCCCCTCGTACACACGTCCGGTATCCTTGCCTCGAACACGGAGGAACCCCATGACCACCGAAAAAGCTCAGAGCCAGCGCCTCGGTTCGGCGCGCCAACTCACAGACATCCTCGCCAGCGTCTCGAAGAGTGCAGTCGAGGCTGCGTCACGCCTCACCGAAGGCGGTCGCACCATCGACGACCACCAGGTCCACGCCGAACGCGTCGCCCTTCTCGCCACGGACGCCACGGCGGCGTCCGAACTCGTAGCCTACGCTGAGGCCCAGGCCTCACGCGGCGCGCCCGACGACCTGACTGAAGACGAGGCTTTCGCCTTCGCCGCCGAGGCCCTGCACAAAGCACGCAACGCGATCGAAGCCGATCCCGAGACCTTCAACATCGATGCGTCAATCGCGGACTCAATCCTGACCGACGATGTCCGGGACCTTATCCGCAACGGCACCTCCGAAGCGTTCCTCCGCGAAATCGGCCGGCGCGTCATCGACGCACGCGGCGCCTTCACCGCAATCCTCGACGACGAGATTGCCAACATGACCCGCGACCACGCGCGTGACTTCGCCCGCTCCGAGGTCGCGCCCATCGCCCAGGACATGCACCGCGAGGACTTCCTCGTTCCCGAGGATCTGATCCAGAAGATGGCGGGTATCGGCCTCTTCGGCTCGTCCATCCCGGAGACCTATGGCGGGACGCAGATGGGCTACCAGACGATGTGCGTGCTGACGGAGGAACTGTCCACTGTCTCGCTGGTCGCCGGTTCTCTTATTACGCGATCAGAGATCCTGACACGCGCACTGCTTTCCGGTGGTACCGAGGAGCAGCGTCAGACCTGGCTACCGCGCATCGCCTCCGGCGAGTTGCTTGTCGGCGTAGCCGTGACCGAGCCGGACGTCGGCTCGGACGTCGGTTCGCTCGCCTGTAAGGCGACCCGCGGCGAGCACGACGGGAAGTCAGGCTGGTTCATCGAGGGCCCAAAGGCGTGGTCAACCTTCGCGGGCCGCGCCAATATCCTCGCGCTCCTCGCCCGGACAGGCGAGATGGCGGAAGGCAACCGCGGCCTTACCCTCTTCATAGTGCCCAAGGATGTTTACGAGGGGCACCACTTCGAGCACACACAGCCCGAGGGCGGCGTCATCCAGGGGACAGCGAATCCCACGCCGGGCTACCGCGGCATGCATTCATTCACACTCGCCATCGACCGTTATTTCGTTCCGGATGAGAACCTCGTGGGCGGCGAGGCCGGTCTCGGCCGCGGATTCTACATGCAGATGGGCGGCTTCGAGGCGGGCCGCCTCCAGACCGGCGCCAGGGCGACCGGCGTCAGCCAGGCCTCGATCGAGAAGGCCTGCAACTACTCCTCCGACCGGAAGCAGTTTGGCAAGCCTCTCGCTGACTACCAGCTCACGCAGTACAAGATTGGGCGGATGGCGGCCTACACCGCGGCGGGCAGGCACCTCACCTACGCTGCGGCCCGCGAGATGGAGTGCGACGAGAGCGAGCGCTCTTCGGCCGAGCTCCGGACCCGGCCGGGATCCGGCACCCTCAAGGCCGCCATGTGCAAGCTCTTCGCCTCCGACGTCGCGATTTGGGTCAGCCAGGAGGGCATGCTCCTCCACGGCGGTTGGGGCTACTCCGAAGAAGACCCCATCGCTCGCTTCACGGTCGATGCCCTGGTGCTGCCGATCTTCGAGGGGGTCAAGCCAATCCTCGAGCTGAAGGTCATCGCCCGCCAGTTGCTAGCAGGTCAGGCGACATAACGTGACATCGCCATGGTTGCTGGTTGCCGGCGATATCGCAGCTCTCGTGGCGTTCGGCCTCATCGGCCTTGCCAGCCACGAAGAAGCAGTGAGCACCGAGATTGTGGCCCGCTCCGTTGTGCCGTTCGTCGTCGCCTGGCTCGTCATCGGTGGCATCGCCGGCATGTTTGGAAGCGAAGCGCGGGCGGGCAACTTCGACCCCGCACGTTTCCTCGCCGCCTGGCTAATCGCCGGCATCATCGCCATGATCAACCGCGCTGTCATCTTCGACCGGGAGTTGATCACCGCCTTCTTCGTCATCGGCATCGCTGGCTATGGCCTGTTCCTCGCAGATTGGCGGCTGGCGTACCATCGGATCGTCGGCGGCAGACACACACCGGCACGTGAAGGAGCCTGAATGGAGAACCTCGCAAGCCTGATCATCAACATCGCCGCGCTGGCAATAGTCGGCGGCCTCGTTGTGCTTGTGGTAGCGATCGGCGCGACGATCTAGGGTAATTGCCAGCTAACGGCCGGCACGGCCGTTGTATTCGACCACCTTCCGCGGTTTGATCCGCAGCGTGATAGAGTCCTCTTCCTTGGTCGTCTCGATGTAGCGGCGCGCAAGGTCGTCGCCGATGTAGTGGGCTGCCAGCTGTAATCTCTGCTCCTCCGACAGTCGCGGGCCTATCTCGGCCGCTCCGAACACGCTTACTGCGAAGTAAGGGAGCGCCCGCCGATCCACGGTCAAGGCCACATCCGGGTTCCGCTCTACGTTCCGGTGCTTCTGCGAACCACGCCCGGTGCTGACGATGATCTCACCGTCCGCGAACAGGTACCATACCGGCGCCGCGTGCGGCCGTCCCTTGCCGTCGACGGTGCTGAGGATGGCGACGTTCGCTTCGGCGAGGAAGGCCGCCTGTTCGTCGCTAATCATGCCTGGGACTGCTCTTCGCGGAATGCTTCGAGAGCGAGCCGCACGGAATCGTGCTTCAGCGCAAGGATCGCCGCCGCGTATAGCGCCGCGTTCTTCGCCCCGTTGACCGCCATGCACGCTACCGGGATCCCCGGAGGCATTTGCACGATCGAAAGCAGCGCGTCCAACCCCGAGATTCCGCTTCCACCCGCCTGCGCGATCGGTACCCCGATCACCGGCAACCTCGTCTGCGCCGCCACAACCCCCGGCAAGTGTGCTGCCATCCCCGCCGCTGCGATGATGACCTCGATCCCGTGCGCCTCGGCCGAAGTGGCGAACTCGGTCACCCGCTGCGGAGAGCGGTGGGCAGACATCACCTGGATATCGCTCTCGATCCCCAGCGTCGTCAGCAACTCTTGCCCCGGCTCCAGCGTGGGCACATCCGATTTGGATCCTGTGATGATGGCTACCCTTGGCAAATCACCCTCCTCTTGCCGTCATTCTACTCTCGCGTTTTCGGATGGCGCCGCAATGTCCCGGCGGTACTGCGCCTGCGTGAAATGGATCCGCTGCACGTTCCGATATGCCTTCGCCCGCGCTTCTGCCAAAGAGGCACCCGACGCAACCACCGTGAGCACCCGCCCGCCGTTCGTCACCACCCGCCCCTCGTCCTCAACCTTTGTCCCTGCGTGAAACACCAGGACATCCTCTTCCAGCGTATCCAGACCGGCGATTGGATAGCCAGTCGAGTAGTCTCCCGGGTATCCGCCCGACGCCATCACCACTCCCACCGCCGCATCTGTCGACCACTCGATCTCCGCCTCGCTCAATCGTCCATTCACTACCGCCAGGCAAATCTCAAGGAAGTCGGACTTCAGCCGGGGCAGGAGCACCTGAGCTTCCGGATCCCCCAACCGGCAGTTGAATTCGATTGTCTTTGGGCCTTCCGCAGTTACCATGCAGCCGGGATACAGCGCTCCGCGGTATGGCGTCCCCTCTTCCCGCATGGCTGTCACGGCCGCCTCCGTGATCCGTTCGTTGATGAAAACTTCGTGCGTCTCGTCCAGCCAGGGCGGTGGGCTGTATGCGCCCATGCCACCGGTGTTCGGTCCGTCGTCGCCGTCGCGGACACGCTTGTAGTCGCAGGAGAACGGCAGAGGCGCGACGGTCAGACCGTCGGTAAACGCCATCGCCGAAACCTCTCGGCCTGACAGCCTCTCCTCGATCACCACCGTTCCGCCCGATTTCCCGAAAATCGCCGCCTCCCCCATCATCTGCTCGATCGCCGCCAGCGCCCCCTCTCGCGTATCGCACATGAAGACGCCTTTCCCCGCCGCCAGCCCATCCGCTTTCACCACGACAGGCCGCTCTCCCATTGATTCGATGTAATTCCGCGCATCCGTCCGATTGCTGAAGGTGCGCGCATCGGCCGTTGGAATACCGTGCCTCAGCATCAAGTCCTTCGAGAACGCCTTCGACGATTCGATTTGCGCCGCCGTCTGCGTGGGCCCGAACGCCGGAATCCCCTCCGCGCTCAACCGGTCTACCAAACCGCGCGCTAAAGGGTCCTCCGGCCCCACCACCACAAGCTCTACCCGCCGCTCCTTCGCCAGTGCCACCATCCCATCCACGTCCGAGGCGGCGATATCCACGGTCTCCCCCAGCGTTCGCATCCCGGCGTTCCCCGGCGCGACGATGAGGTCTGTCGGCTTCGGAGACTGCTGCAGTTTCCAACCAATGGCATGCTCCCGCGCGCCGGAGCCGACGAGGAGGACTTTCATGGGCACGGGTTCCTCACCGCCCAGGGCCAGACTTCAGTCTGGCCCGGATTATCGTTGGGTAATCGACCGCTGTACAACGATCGTTTCGGTGTAAGAGATCGTCTTCGGGGCAGCGGGCTGCGCGATGGCACGACTCTTCTTCGCGCCGCCGAACGGTACGGACACGGCCTTCTTCGTCGCCGAGCGGAGCATCATCTCCGCAATCACTCCCACCGCGACGAGGGCCACGCCGCGGATCACGACCGGAGCGGCTTGCTTCCAGACCGCCGGAGGTAGGCTAACTTCACGTTTCACTGGCAGAAGGCGGTTGGGTGTTGTGCTCATAGGGCCCGAATTATAGCATCCAGGACTCGTGTGCTAGGCAACGATGGCCTCGATCTCTGTGGATAGGTCGCACCCATCAATCACCTCGCCATCCGCGTTCATCACCTTCTTGCCATCGATACGGACCCGGCCGCCCGCCAGCGCCCGCAGTGTCTCCACAACGAGCGGCACCTCCCGCGCCACTCCCGCCGCCCGAATCGCCAGGAACAAGGCCGATTCCTCGTCCCGATTTCCGATTCCCGATTTCCCGTCTCTCCACAGGTTTTCAAAGCCCGGCCCCCTGATCCCGTACGTGCAGTACGTCACCACCGGCCCTTCGTCCAGCACAGGCGTTGCCAGGTGCATCATCACCCCGGCCGTGTCCGCACCCGACTCGATCAGTTCCCAGATCACGTCCTGCCACACCCCGGCCGGCCCACCCGGAGCGGCAGGATGCAGGTTGAGCAGGTCCCACTTCTCCGCCGCCTCCTCGCAGAAGATCAGCTTGTAACCGGCCAGCACCCCGATGTCGAAGTCGTACCCTTCGAGCAACCGCATCACCTGGCGGTCATACTCCCGGCGCCACTCCGGCAAGGGACGCCCCTTTCTCGCCGCCTCGCCCCCCTTCTCCCGCCGGAACCGCTGGTCCGAGAACCTCACAAGGGGCAACCCCGCCGCCTCAACCCTCGCGCAGAACGCATCGCTCCCCTCGTCCTCCCCGGCTTCTTTATTGCAGAACACCACTATGATCTCGGCATTCAGCCGCCCCGACTCAATCGCATCCAATGCTGCGGCCAGCAACTTCGGCGACATTGTTCCACTACCTGTCGCGAACCAGGCTAGCCGCAGCGTCATTCTGGCGGCCTCCACCCCGTCTTCGTCCGCAGCGTCGCGTACCGGCTGACCCAATGGATGAAGGGCGATGACAGTCTCCCCGACAAATTCCCGCCCCGCAGTGACTCCAGAAACTCTGCTGGTGTCGAGAAGTCGGCCATTCGCACGTACGCCCGCCCAATCTCCCGCGGCGAGTGTGCGTCACTCGCCGCCGTTAGTGGCAATCCCCGCGCCCGCGCAAATTTGCGCGCCTCTGTGTTGTGCCGGCGGAACACCATCCGCGCGTTCAGCCCCTCGACGAAATCCAGCTCACCGCCAAGTTCGTCCATGAATCCGTCCAACCCCGACCGGAACGCATCGAATGGATGTGGTGCCCCTGCAACCCCGCCCTGTGCCTTGATCCGCGCGATCGTCTCACGCGCACTCAGATCTCTGGGCACATCATCTGTCAGGAACAATCCCAGCACTTCGCCATCACGGGTTCGCACTTCCTCACCAACTATCACCCGAACCTCCGGCCAGTCCCGTGCCGCCAGCTCCTGGACCACCAACCCGCCGCGAACGGTGTTGTGGTCCGTCACCGCGATGACGTCGATCGACCGCTCGCG
>DAINRO010000053.1:12828-16666 GCA_036741795.1 Chloroflexota bacterium | reverse complement strand
AGTGCGACCAACCCGATCAATACGCCCGCGACCGTGTCGCGCCACGCGGTGGTGGAGTGCATGCCACAAATTATAGGCCGTCATGCACCGCGCCGGGCGCACCAGTGCCTAGCTGCGTAGCTACAGGAAACCATTGAGTTTCCAACGTTCTCGATTCCGTCCGGCGCGACACGGCCCAGTGCCACCTGGCTGGGTTATCGCTGCTTGCCACTCACCACGAAGGAGGACTCCCCGATGAACCTGCCCGACATGCGCGCCCGCCTCCGCAAAGACCTCCACGACGAGGACTCCGCCAACTACCGCTGGACCGACGGTGAGCTTGACCGCCACGTCCAGCGCGCCGTCCGGGACTTCAGCCTGGCCTTGCCGCTGGAGGCGAAGGCGTCGCTGGCCGCCACGCAGGGCAGCCGCGAGCTGTCCGTCGCCGGCCTCGGCGACCTCGTCGGGATCGAGGCCGTGGAGTACCCGGCCGGGAAGTACCCGCCGTCGTTCGTCCGCTACTCCGTCTGGCTCAGCACCCTGACGATGCTGATCGAGGGCGCGCCCGCGACCGCCGAGAACGTCACCATCTACTACACGAAGCCGCACCTCATCGACGCCACGTCCTCCACCGTCCCCGCGCAATTCGAGGACGCCATCGCGGGCGGCGCCGCCGGCTACGCCGCCGTCGAGTGGTCCTCGTTCTCCACGAACCGCGTCAACGTCGGCGGCCAGGAAGTCTGGCGGAACTACTTGACGTGGGGCAACGACCGCCTCGCGGAGTTCCAGCGGGCGCTGGCGCGACATGGGCGGCGCAACGCCGTGCGTGTGCGGCGTTTGTACGCACCGGCGGTGAGCCCCGGGGACCAGGCGACTGTAATAGGCCCTTAATCCGGTTAAGAAACGCTAAAGGGCCGTAACGGGGAGGATAACGTGTCGTCTCTACCTTCCGTAAGAGCATTATGTATCGCCCCTTCTATTCGGGCGTTGCCGCCGCCCTCGCCGGCACCGCCATCCTCATCGGACTCGGCTATTCTGCCGCCCTGGTGGAGCCGACGCACCCGCCTATTCAGCGTATGAGCGTGGATGCGGGAGGCAGGGAGGCCAATGACGATAGCAGCGAACAGTTCATCAGCCGGGACGGGCGCTACGTGGTCTTCACGTCCCAGGCAGAGAACCTCGTCCCCGGCGACAGCAACGGGTTCGCAGACGTCTTCCTCGTGGACCGTGTCTCAGGGACGATCGAGAAGGTGAGCACAGGCGACGATGAGTCGCAACTGAACGGTAACAGCGAAGAGGGGATGGTCAGCGCCGACGGCCGCTTCGCAGTCTTCGGCTCCTACGCCTCGAATGCCGTGGTAAACGACCGGAACGCGACATGGGACATCTTCGTGCGAGACAGACAGGCGGGCACGACCGAGCGGGTGAGCGTGTCGGGCGCCGAGGCGGAAACCAACGACAGCTCGGCCTTTCCGTCGATTAGCGCCGACGGCCGCTACGTGGCCTTCCATTCCTGGGCGGGCAACCTGGTGGCAGGTGATACCAATGCCGTTGCCGACATGTTCGTCCGCGACCGCCAGGCGGGAACGACGGAGCGAGTGAGTCTGAGCGGCAGCGAGGGCCAGGGGAACGGCCACAGCCAGTCCGGCTACATCAGCGACGATGCGCGCTACGTGGGGTTCTACTCGTTCGCCAATAACCTCGTCGCCTCTGACACCAACAACACCAACGACGTGTTCCTTCGCGACCGGACTACCGGGACCACCGAGCGGATCAGCGTCAGCAGCGCGGGAGCCCAGGGGAATAACCAGAGCCAGCTTTCCGCCATGAGCCCGGATTCGCGCTTCATCGTGTTCTCCTCGTCGGCGTCCAATCTCGTGACAGGCGACAACAACACGGCCATGGACGTGTTCGTGAGGGACCGGCTCACCTCGGTAACGGAGCGGGTGAGCGTGCCCTGGCCTGGACTGCCGCCCGAGGCCCTCCCCAGCCAGGGCGGATCGATCAGCGCCAACGGCCGGTTCGTGACGTTCTGGTCAACGAACACGTACCTCGTCCCTGGAGACACAAACCTGAAGCCGGACGTCTTCTTGAGGGACAGGCAGCTATCGACAACGGAGCGCGTAAACCTGAATACGAACGGTGGCCAGTCCGTTGGTGGCGGTAGCTGGGGCCCGTTCATCACCGCCGATGGAACGGAGATCGTGTTTAGTTCCCTGGCCAGCGACCTCGTCGAAGGCGACACGAACAGTGTCCAGGACATATTTCTGCGGACCGGAGACGGCGACGGCGACTCCGTACCAGACGAGGACGACAATTGCCCGGCCTGGCCCAACAGCTCGCAAGCCCTGCCTTCATGGCCGGTGCCCGCAAACGACCCCGACTGCGACGGGCTGGACGACAGCACAGAGTCGCATCTCGGCACGGACCCGGCCCGGCAATGCCCGGCGACGAGCGTGTTGAACGACGAGCCGGTCGATGCCTGGCCCGCGGACTTCAACGACAACCGGCTCACCAATCTTACCGACGTGTCCTTGATCGCCCTCGTATACAACAGGCCCACGGGGACGGACCCAGCGATGCAGCGGTTCGACCTGAACGCGAGCGGCACGATATCACTGCCCGATGTGGCGCTCATGGGCCCCTTCTACAACAAGCCCTGCTCGTAGCAGAACCGGCCGCCGCGAGCGCCACTTACCCCTTCGAGATCGAGTCAAGGTTGCGCTAGCATGGCGTTCTCATGCGGACGCTCACACCAACTCTCCTCTCTGCTCAACAGTCGTCTTCCGGCGTCCCGTATCTGAAAGCTATCGTCTCCGACCGCGTCGGCGGGATCCGGCGGCTGGCCTGGACGCGCCACTACACCGGCGCCGAGCCCGACGGCTACCACGCCGCCTGTGTCCCCGGCGACGGCTCGCTGGTCCGCGCCCGCGTCACCGCTGGGCACCTCTACTACCAGCGCATCGCCACGCCAACCCCCGGCAGCGACTTCTCGCCCTGGACCGATCTCGGCGTCTGCGCCGATGCGGGCGTCGCCCTCTGCGCCGATGGGTCGCGCGTCCTGCTGTTCTACGTGGATGCCGGCGGGATGCTGGTCAAAGTCCGAGAGAGCACCGACAACGGCGCCACCCTGGGCGCTGCGGTGACGGCGGCGACGGCGTCCGGAGCGGTCACCTGGCTCGCCGCCGACGTGAAGGCGAGCGGCGATGCCTGCCTCATCTATTCCGTCGGCGGAAGTGTGATTTCTGCCAAACGAACTTCCGGCGCCTGGGGATCCCCCGCCGCCTGGACTAACACCGCTGCCTCTATCACCGGCCTCGCCTGCTACCACCACGGCGACTGGAACCTCGCTGTCGCCGGGACCGACGCTTCCGGCCATGCGTTCCTCTGGACCTGCGTTTTCGGCGAGGGATTCTCGCAGCCCAACAACACGTGGTCCGCCCTGCGCGAAGTGATGCGCGCCTCGCCCGGCTCAGGCGTGACCTACCGCGCGCCCTTCCTCTCGCGGCCGGATACCTTCCGGCTGACATTCGTCGAGAAGTACACCGGCACCGTCGCCTACTTCCGCCCCTACCACTCCTACTCCCCAGCGACCACCGACTTCGCATCCAACCTCTGGCGCGAGCCGGTCCCCTTCGACCTCGCGTCCGAGTACGGACAGGCGATCGCGTTCGGCGCCTCGTCGGCCTGCTCAGCACACCCTCCGGCGTCTGGAGCGCGCCGCTGACGATAGCGACGCTGGACCTTACCGCCGACGTCCTCGAATGCACTACGAGAGATATTCCCTTCGACGGGCATCTCCGACTCACCCTGCGCAACGACGACGGGCGCTACTCGATACCACCGGCCCCTCTTCGCA
>DAINRO010000053.1:0-12728 GCA_036741795.1 Chloroflexota bacterium | reverse complement strand
TACCGCAATTCTGCTTTACCGTAACGGGGTACCCTACGGAGTGTTGACCCCTCCGAATGCAGTTCTGTCATGCCTCCTTCAACTCGACTGAATTACCGACGCGTTTGGCCCGCCCTTGCGGTGCTACTTGCGCTCGCGGGACTGCTCGCCCTCACGTCCGACGTGTACGCCGGGACCACCGAGCGCGTCAGCGTGAGCAGCGCGGAGGTGGGGGCCCTGGGAGGCGCGAATTTCTCGGCCTCTATCAGCGCTGATGGGCGGTACGTCGCTTTCGAATCCCTCGCCACCAACCTCGTCGCGGGAGATACCAATAACAGCTGGGATGTCTTTGTACGCGACCGGCAGTTGGGCACGACGGAACGTGTAAGCGTGACCAGCGCCGAGATGCAGGTCATGGATGGCGGCAGCTTCGCGCCTTCCATCAGCAACGATGGCCGGTTCGTCGCCTTCTGGTCCGATACAGGCACCCTCGTCGCTGGCGACACCAACGTGATGGTGGACATATTCCTGCGCGACCGGCAACTGGGCACGACAGAGCGAGTGAGCCTGACCAGCGCCGAGGCGCAAGTTCTTGATGGCGATAGTTTCAACCCGGTGATCAGCGCGGATGGCCGGTTCATCGCGTTCGAGTCTTACTCCGCCACCCTCGTGGCGGGCGACACAAACGAATGGGTCGATATATTCGTCCGCGACAGGACACTGGGAACGACCGAACGGGTGAGCGTCAACAGCTCCGAAGCGCAGGGAACGAACGGTGACAGCATTGCCGCGGAGATGAGCGCTGATGGCCGTTACATTGCCTTTAGCTCAGACGCCGTCGGTCTCGTCACCGGTGACTCCAACAACAACACCGACGTCTTCGTCCGCGACCGCACCGCCGGCACGACCGAACGCGCCAGTGTCGACAGTGCCGAGGGCCAGGCGGACAACGGACTCAGCCTGAGCCCGGGGATTAGTTCAGACGGCCGCTATATTGTCTTTTATTCGGACGCGACAGACCTGGTCGCCGGCGATACGAACGGCTTGGGTGACATCTTCGTCCGCGACCGCACGGCCGGCACGACGGAACGCGTGAGCCTGGACAGCGCCGAGTCCGAGACTTCGGACAACGATAACCTTTCCCCGGCGATAAGCGGCAACGGCCGCTTCGTCGCTTTCTTCTCTAATTCGACTGAACTGGTGGCCGGCGACAGTAACGGCTGGTTCGACGTTTTCGTCCGCGACCGTACGCTCGGTATCACCGTCCGCGCCAGCGTCAACAGCGCCGAAGCGCAGGCCTTGAACGGCGCAAGTGTAACGCCCGCCTTTAGTGACAATGGATTCGTTCTAGCCTTTGAATCGCAGGCCACGAACCTGGTGACGGGTGACGGAAACAACTTGAACGATGTCTTCGTCCGGACCTTCGACGATGACGGAGATCTCGTCCACGAACACGACGACAACTGCCCGGACTGGGCTAACCCGGCACAGAACCTTCCTGCCTGGACCGTTCCCGCCAACGACCCGGACTGTGACGGCTTCACCAACGCCCAGGAGTTACACGTTGGTACGGACCCGGCAAAACATTGCAACTCCACTGGCACCGGTAACGACGAACCGGACGCCTGGCCCGCAGACATCAACGACAGCATGTTCACGACGTTGGCTGATATCAGCAGTTTCAACGCGACGTACAACAAGGGGCCGGGGCAGATGGGTTACAGCCAGAGACACGATCTCAACCAGTCGAATTTCGTATCGCTAGCGGATGTCTCTATGTTGAATACTTTCTACAACAAAACCTGCCAGTAGTACTGAGACCTGGCAAGGGGATTCTCGCTCGCAGCCTGTCGGCCGGGCAATTGGACATCATCGTCCTCGGTGGCATACCATACATGGGCATCCCGGCGTTGGACGCCGGGGTTCACGTATGTTATGGAGGTTGAATGGGGTCTGTCGTAAAGAAGCGGCGCAAGAAAATCGGCAAGCACAAGCACCGCAAGATGCTGAAGAAGACCCGCTGGCAGCGGCGGCACGGCTAGGCACTAGCCGCGCACGCGCCGACGGGGCGCCGGAGACAGCACCCGTCACATGACCACTACAGCTAGCGAACTGCAGACCAAAGGGCAGGCTGCGAAGACTGCTGCCCGCGAACTCGCGCGAACATCGACCGAAGTCAAGAACCGCGCGCTGCACGCTATCGCGGACGCCCTCGTCGCCAATGCCGACGAGATCCTCGCCGCGAACGAACTGGACGTCGCTGACGCCCATGACGCCGGTCTCGAGTCCGTCTGGATAGACCGGCTGAAGCTCGACCGGGGCAAGCTTGAGGCGATCGCGGCTGACACCCGCGACGTCGCTATGGCCCCTGACCCCATCGGGGAGATGACGGACGGGCGCACGCTGCCCAACGGGATGAAGGTGGGCCGCAGGCGGGTGCCGCTGGGGGTGATCGCCGCGATCTACGAGAGCCGGCCTAACGTCACCGTCGATATAGCCGCGCTGTGCCTCAAGTCCGGCAACGCCTGCATCCTGCGCGGCGGCAAGGAGACGATCCGCTCGAACCGCGCTATCGCCGGCGTCATCCGCGAGGCGCTCGCATCAGCTAGCGCACCAAAAGAGGCCGTGCAGCTCATCGAGGACACCGACCGCTCGATCATCGGCGAGATGCTGGCGATGAAGGACGTGATCGACCTCGTCGTGCCTCGCGGCGGGATGGAGTTGATCAACTTCGTCGCCGAGAACGCGAAGATGCCGGTGCTCGTCGGGGGCCGGGGCGTTGTCCACACGTACGTGGACGCTGCTGCCGATATCGCGAAGGCCGTGCCGATCGTCAACAACGCCAAGGTGCGCAAGATCAGCAATTGCAACGCCCTGGACACGCTCCTGGTCCACAGCGAAGTAGCACCGCAGCTCCTTTCCGCGCTCGGCCGCGAGTGGGCCGGCAAGGTCGAAGCCCACGCGGATGACCGTGCCGCTACCTTCCTGCGGGAAGCCGGCGTGTCGGTGCAGCCCGTCGAGGACGGCGACTGGGACCGCGAGTGGCTGGCGATGGCTGCCGGCGTCCGGATCGTCGACTCGCTGGACGAAGCACTCGAGCACATCCACATCCACGGCACCGGCCACTCCGACGCGATCGTGACGGAGGACCACTCGGCGGCGATGCGCTTCCTGGACGAGGTGGACACGGCGGTCTGCTACGTGAACGCGAGCACCCAGTTCACGGACGGAGCGCAGTTCGGGCTGGGCGCGGAGATCATAGACTCGACGCAAAAGACGATCGCGCGTGGCCCTGTGGGCCTCCGTGAGATAACGTCATACAAGTGGATCGTCCTTGGTGACGGCCACACGCGGCCCTAAACTCTCAACGACCAGGAGGCCAACCTTTGTCCGGTTACAAGTTCGAGCGCGATTTTCGCACGCCCCACTCAGAGAGCTACATCATCGAGGTCGAGGACGACGAGGTGGGCCGGATCGATCTCCACTACACAAACACGGCGATCTACGGGACGCTGGCGGTCATCGAGGCCCTCACGGAGGAGCAGATCCGCACTCTGATCAGTGATATCGACGAGCGGCTGGTCCTGACGACTGACCCGTTCCGGGAGGACTTCATGGTGACCGTGTGGACGGGCCGGGAGTACGGGAACTACTCGGACGAGGACTTTGAGGATGAAGACGGAGGGGAGGACGATGTGGAGTTCCGGCGAGCCTGAATCCCGCGCCTCGGGTAGGTGCGGCTCGCGAGCCGCTGCTACGCGATCTGGCCGTAGGCACGCTCCGGCTGGAGGCGGATAAGCAGGCGTTTGTCTTCGACCATCGCCCGGCGATAGTCGTCCCAGTCCGGGTGCTCGCCCATCAGCTGGCGGTAGAAAGCAACTAGCTCCTCCACGGTGGCATCGTTGCGGTCAGCGGCCACAGGTGAGAGGTCCGCTGTCCCCTCGATAGCCACCCACTTCCAGAAGTCATCGCCCGGGATGTAGAGCGAAGCTCGGAAGTCGCGCCGCAGGTTGCGCGTCTTCGCACGTTCGTCCGTCACCGAGATTCTGAAGACGCCATCCTCAAGCAGATAGAGAATGTTCGACAGCTGCGGCCTGCCGTTGCGCCGGATCGTGGTGAGAACACCCTCCTTGCGGCTGCCGGCGAACTCCAGCGCCTCTGCCAGTTCCAAACTAGACCTTTCGCTCGCCGGCCACGGGTCGTCCGGCCTCTACATCAGCGAGGAAACCCTCGATCTCCGAGACGAAGGTTTCGGCGCGCCAGCGGGAGCCATGGCCGCAGCGCTCGCGGACGACGAGGCGGGAGCCGGGAATCAGGTCGTGGTCGCGGAGGGCGCAGGGGAGGAAGTCGTCCCACTCGCCGATCATCACCAGCGTGGGCGCGGTGATGGCAGCGACGCTGCCGGATAGGTCAGGGCGGTCGAGGATGGCGTGGGCGGCGCCGACGTAGCCCTCGACCGTCATCAGCTTGATGCGCTCCAGGTCGTCCTCCAGCGAATATGGGCTCACGTCGTAGTGGGGGTCGTTGGCCTTCTTCCATTCCTCTTCACGCAGGAGCGTCTCATGCAGGCCATACGTGGCCACCATGTGTCCGAGCGCGCCGATCCCCTGGCGCAGCCGCGCTTCCCATTGACCGGCGGCATCGTCGGTCTCGCTGTTGCCACAGGTGGAGTCGCAGACGATGACCGAGGCGCACATCTCCGGGTAGTCCACGGCGAACTGCGCCGTGACCATGCCTCCCATTGAGACCCCGCCGACGTGTGCGCGTTCGATGCCGAGTTCCCCGAGTAACCCCGCCAGGTCCGCGGCGAAGGTGGGCATCGAGTAAGCGTCCAGGTGGTCAGGGACGGACGAGCGGTCGTGGCCGCGGACGTCGTAGAGGAGGAGCGGGCGGTCCGCGGCGAGCCGCTCCACTTCCGGGACCCAGCGCCGGAAGGGTCCGGCAAAACCGTGGGTCAGGACGAGCGGCGTGCCGGGGCGGTCTTCGCCGAGGATCTCGTAGTAGATGTCGATGCCGTTCGCGGCGATGTGGGGCATGGCGTCAGGCTACGAAGCCGCGCCGACGGCTGTCAATCGAGTATGACGACCTTTGAGGCGTACGCCTGGACCGGATACGACTCAGCTACCGGACCTTCAAACCACGCCTCGACCAGCTGTCCCTCCTCCAGGTTGTCGACCGTGGCCGGTTCGAACGAGTCGTCGCCCTTCTGCAGAACCTCCGTGTCCTCGTCGATCCTGACCGATGCCTTGTCGAAGGACGTGTCCGCCTCGATCTCCCCTTCGACGAGAATGGTTGCACTGTCCTCCGTGGTTCCGGGAGTCAGCGTTGTGATCCGGCCGCGGATACTCGGAGATTCCTGGGAGCCGATCGCCTCGGAGTCATCATCGCCGCAGGCAACGGCGACAAGGGCGAGTATCGCCACTAAGCCGAGGACGGCCGTTTTCATCCGGATCATTTTGCTCCTCCTCTCGTTAGGACGGAAGCGCCGCAAGAAAGGTTCCGTCTCGTGCCAATTCCCTCTTGTGGGATAAGAACATATGTTCTATTCTCCGTTCAAGACAGTTCCACAACAAGGAGGGGAAGGGATGGAGGATCTCAGCGAAGTAACGGAGTTCGAGGAGAGGATGGCCGAGGCGCAGGCTCAGATTGAATCGCTGCAGGCAACGGCGGCCGACGCCGAGGCTCGCGCCGCGACGGCCCAGGCGGAAGCCGCTGCCCTGCGGCAGCGCACGACCAAGAGCGAGTCGGCCCTGGAGGCGGCGCACTCTCAGGTGCGGGAGTCGGCGGTGCTCTACCGGACAGCGCGGCTGGCCGCAGCGCCCGAAGTGCCGCCGGAGTTGGTCTCCGAGCGGGACACGGTCGAGGAGGTGGAGCGGGAGTTCGAGGCGGCCCTGCGGGTGGTAGAAGCGATGCGGGAGCGGCTGCGCGCCGAGGGGAAGACGAAGCGGCAGATCCGCGTGCCGCCCGGGGCGCCGGTCCGGCGGGAAGTGGACACCTCGTCGCTGCCGGCGAGCGAGAAGATCAGGATCGGATTACAGCGGCTATCCGAGCGGGAGGGCAGATAGCTGCGGAGGAGGAGGTGGCCCGCCGGATGGCGGCCAACAGGGGCTCCCCGGCTCGGGGAGCCCCTGTTCCGTAATTACGTGCAGCTCTTGTTGTAGAAGACATTCATCAGGGACACATCGGAGAGCGTCACTCCGTTGCTGGCGTTCAGGTCGTGGCGCTGGCTGTAACCTGCATCGCCCGGGAACTTATTGTAGGTCGGGTTGAACGAGGACACGTCGGCCAGGGTGGTAAACCTGCTGTCGTTGAAATCCGTCGGCCAGGCGTCCGCTTCATCGTTGAGATCCGGCGTGCCGTTGCAGTGCTTCGTCGGGTCCGTCCCCACGTGCGCCTCCCGCGCATTGCTGAACCCGTCGCAGTCCGGATCACCCGCCGGCACCGCCCACGACGGCAGGTTCTGTGCCGGGTTCCCCCAGTACGGACAGTTGTCGTTCGGGTTCAGATCGCCGTCGTCGTCGTTATCGGCATCTGCTTCGGCCGGGAAGCACGCGGCGAACTCCGAGGTGACATCGTCGACGTCGTCGTCTGTAGCCGTGGCCGTCAAGAAGCCGGCCAGCGGCGCGCTCGCAAAGCTGGCCACAAACGACACGTTGCCATTGGCGTCCGTACCCACGTTCATCGAGCCAACCAGGTCGGCACCCTCGCCGTAGCCTGAAGGATCGCACGAGGGGCTTACGAAAAACTCGACCACGTAAGCGTTAAACGGAAGGCTGTTCAGGCTGGCTGCGATATGGACCGAGCCTCCACTGTGGTCTACCGAAATCAACTGTGGATAGTTTTGACGCTCATTAGGGCCGGTGTCCCCGTCGGACGCGTCGTTGGCGGTGATGCCGTCCAGGCCGAGGTCAATCCCCAGCCCGCCGTTTCCGAACATCCGGTTCTGCCGGAACGCGTTATCAGTAGGATTGCCCCCCGACGGACTGAGGGCGATCCCCGTGGTCGCGTTGTGGGCGATCGTATTTCCTTGGCCCGGGAGGGTCCCACCGATATCATTGAACACTGCGCCGCCGAAGATCAGGATCCCCGCACCGTTACCAAGCGCCGAGACGCCATCTAGCTTCGTTCCTATGTAGTTCCCCCAGATGTAATTGAAACCCGTGCCCGGCTGCCCTATCTGGATACCTCTCCCGGTGTTACCGGATATGACGTTGCGCTCGACCGCAGCGGCGCCACCCACCTCTATGTTCGTGGAGGTTCCGAGGATGCTGATTCCATCCAGCGAGTTCCCTATCGCCGCGGTACCGCTGGCGTCCGTGCCGATGAAGTTTGACTGCACAAGGGTACCGGCGGTCACTGTCAGCAACCGGACTCCGTCCTGGTCGTTCCCTGAGATCACGTTCCCGGCCCCGATTGGCGCTCCGATCTGGTTAACGCCTGCGCTTGCCACATACACGCCGTGGAGTGTGTTGCCGAGGTCGGCGTTGCCGGCCGCGTTCGTGCCGATGTAATTACTCATCACCGCGTTCCCGACTGCGTCCGCGTCAAGGATCTGCACTCCATTGGCGTTGTTCCCGGAGATGACGTTGCGATCGGCTGCACCGCCCCCGACCCGGTTGTACGGAGCGCCGACGATGTACACGCCACCCGTTCCGTTTCCCCGGTCGACGGTTCCGGCCGCGTCGGTGCCGATATAGTTACCGGCAACGCGATTGTCCCTGGCCGTGACGCCCTGGATTAGCACGCCGAGGCTTGCGTTCCCCGAGATGACGTTGCGCGCGCCGGCAACGCTTCCGCCGATCGTGTTGAACGGCGAGTTGATTATCAGGACTCCAGCTCCCGGCGAGTTGCCCAGGGCATGCGAGCCCGCGGCGTTGGTTCCGATGTAGTTTCCGGCCACCTCGTTTCCGTTCGTCGTAAAACGCAGCGACCACGAATTCAGGGTGCCGATGTCCGCGCCTGCGCCGTCGTGCACGCTCAAGGTCCAGTCGCCCCTCGTTGAACTGCCGTCCAATTGCGAGAGCGGCGTCTGCGGGAGGAAGCTGCCTGTGAACGGTGCGCCGACGTCAATGATCCGGATGCCCGGGACCGGGTCGTCGTCGAGGTAGGTGTTCGTGTAGTTGTCACCGCCACCCCCGAGGTTCGCCGCGAGGAGCACGGGCACTCCGTCGGGATTCAGCAACTGGATCGTAAGGTCGCCTGTAAACGTATGCGTGATGTTAAAGAGGATGTCGATGTCAGTAACCGTCGCCAGCTCCGGGACAGTGATCGTTGAGGTCGTGGTCGTAAAGTCATTAATCGCCTTCGGCACGTCCGTCGAGGCGTAGTTGGACACTCCACCGCCGGGACCATTAATGAAGACGCCGTCGTAGTTTCCGGAGATGACATTCCTCGATCCGGGCGTCGAGCCACCGACCGTATTACTGGTGGCGTTGCCGGTAACCTGGACACCTTCGACACCGTTCGCAATGGCCGCCGTACCCGCGGCATTGGTGCCGATGTAGTTGCCAAGGACCGTGTTCCTCGTGGCGTAAGGCCCGTTGATCAGTACCCCATCTCCCGTGTTCCCGGACAGCACGTTGCGCTGATTCGCTACCGTGCCACCAATCGTATTCCCTGGGGCGTTCGACAGGGTAACGGCAGAGTCATCGTTGGGAATGGGCACCGTACCGGTTACATCTGTGCCTATCAGGTTGCCCTGGATCACGTTGTTCCTCGCCCACCCACTACCGGCAAAGCTGGGAGCTATCTTGATACCCGCCAGGCCGTTTCCGGAGATCAGGTTGTTAACGACGCTCACGGAATTCCCGTCGGCTATGAAGACGCCTTCCTGGTCATTACCCAGCGCTGCGGTCCCCGCCGGATTGGTCCCTATGTGGTTGCCGCTTACGGTCGTTTGTGAGTTCCCGCCGGAGATGTGCACTCCGAAGTCGTTTCCCGAGATGACGTTGCGTCCCAACCCCGCAGACCCAATCAGCTGAAATGCTGGACTTTCGATCAGTACGCCTGTTCCGTTTCCCACATCGGCGCCCGCGGGGTTGGTCCCAATGTAGTTCCCGTAAACCCGGTTGTCCCCGAACGCGCTCGTGATGCGTACTCCGTTGCCGTTCTCGCGGATGATGTTTCGTTGCTGGGGCAGTGGGTAGGGGCTGGAGATGTCGATTCCAATCAGGTTGCTCGAGCCGGTGCTGATGATGACTCCCCTGGCGCATCCACGAATGTCCAACCCCTGGATGGCGTTGCTGGTGCCCGAGATCGTGAAGCAGGCGAATGCGGTCGCGTTTTGTCCATCAACCACCACTCCCGCGCCGATTCCGCTGATCGTGTCTCCAGAAGCCATGGTGGGTAGTGAGGACCCCAGCAATATGGATGCCGGAGCGCCCGGCGGAAAGGCCCCAGGATTGAAGTGGATCAAATCGGAGGCCGCGAGCCCACCCCAACCGCAATTCAGCACCTGCTGCTGCTCCGCGGCGGTCAATAGCGCGCAGGGAGAAGAGAAACTACTGGCTGCCAGGATCGCTTCGCGCAGCGATAGAAAATTGTCGGCCGTCACCGCGTCGGCCGCCGTATTCACCACCATGCTGGCGCCGAACGACACGTTCAGGATGAAGTCGCCCGTCGCCCCCAAGTACCCGCCAACCTGAATGCGGTACGTTGTGGACGCGGCGAAGTTTAATCCAACCCCTCCCTGGGGGCCGCCGAACGTGTCGCTGCAGCCGATGGCGGACAGCGCGTTGACAGCGTTCCCCGTGTACACACCCAGAACGGTGTCCAGGCTGCTGCCGTAGGCATCGAACGACACGGCCCCGGTAAACGCGGGGCTCGTCCAGTTGAACCAGGCGGTTGCGCCTGTGAAGCAGGACGTCGGTTCACCCGCCTCCATTGTTGCCCCTGAAGTGTTGCCGGCTGCAACAACAGGATCGGTGGCCGTGGCAACGATCGTCGTAGCGTTCGCGAAGTTGTCGTTCGCCGGCGCCGCAAGTGCGGGCGCAGCATCCGGTGCGGTTGCAACCATCAGCGCGGCGAGCGCCGCCCCAAGAATCAGTACGCGTATGCTTCCCATGAGCGCACCTCCTTTTTTATCGGAACCTTAGCCGGGCTGCCGAGCGCGAACGGGCCATCGGCGACTAACCGCAGCCCTTGTTGTAGAAGGCATTCATCAGTGACACGTCGGACAGCGTCACTCCGTTGCTGGCGTTCAGGTCGTGGCGCTGGCTGTAACCTGCATCGCCCGGGAACTTGTTGTAGGTCGGGTTGAACGAGGACACGTCCGACAGGTTTGTGAACCTGCTGTCGTTGAAGTCCGTGGGCCAGGCGTCGGGCTCGTCATTGAGCGCGGAGGTGCCGTTGCAGTGCTTCGTCGGGTCGGAGCCGACGTGCTGCTCGCGCGTCTTGTTCCAGCCGTCGCAGTCGCTGTCATTGGCCGGTATCGCCCACGGGGGGACGTTCTGGCTGGCGTTCGCCCAGTTCGGGCAGTTGTCGGTGCCGTCCGTGATCGCATCGGCGTCCGAATCAGGATTTCCGGGATCCGTTGCCAGAGTGAACACTTCGGTGTCATCCGTGAGGCCGTCACCGTCGAAGTCGTTGCCGGGCGAGTCGTGGCATCCATCACCGTCGAGAACGCCATCGTAGTCCTCAAACGTGAGCGTGGAGTCGTCCGACGTAAAGGCCGCCTCAGCCCCGTCACGAATGCCGTTGTGGTTCAGGTCCTGGGGGGACCCCAGCATCCCGTTTGCGCCCGCCAGAGAACCAGTTCCCGGGCAGACGTCGGCGGCGTCGAGCTTGCCGTCGTTGTCGTTATCCGGCTCGGGGCACCCGTCCGTGTCCTTGAAGGCGTCCACGTCCTCGGCTGCGTTGCGGCACTCGATCGTCGGGCAGGAGAGAGTGCCCGCCGGATCGAAGCAGGTCTTGCCAAGGTCTGACCCGGTGCAGGACGGCGACGTCATGCCGTGATCGCAAAGTGTGTCGCCATCGTTGTCGGGATCCGGACATCCATCGGGGTCCTGCCAGCCGTCAAAGTCCTCGGCGAGCGTGCGACAGCTGGGCGTTTCGTTGGCATCGGGGATGCCGTCGTTGTCATCGTCGCTGTCCAGCGGATCGCTGGCTCCGTCCGACTCGCTGTCCGGAGCCTCGTAGGCGCCGATGTCGCAGCGCGCGCCTTGCGGCCGAGCGATGCCACGCTGGTCTGTCGGTGGACAGCCAAACCCGCCACTGTCCGCAGCGATGCTGCCGTCCGGCAGCGCGTGGGAGTGAGTCGTGCCGCCGTTAAGGGCGAGCGGGCCGAGGGGGACCGGCGTGTTGATGCGGTCCGCTATGGCGGCCAGAGTGCAAGTTGAGTCGCTGCTGATGTTGAACCCGGAGGAAGCGACGGCGCCGTCGCAGTTCCCACTAGCCAGGCTGTTGGCGATGATGTTGTGGCCAAACACCGCCGTGCCCCCGCTCTTGTAGATGGCTGCGCCGAAGGTGGTGGCAGTGTTTCCCGAGAAGGTGCTGTTGGTCACCGTCAAGGCACCGTCCCCGTGACCGATGCCGCCTCCGACGCCCGACGATGCGTTTCCGCTCAGCGTGCTATTCGTGATGGTGGTCGTTGCGCCAAAGCCATCGGCAAGGGCCCCGCCGTACGGAGCGCTGTTGGCGTATAAGCTGCTCCGGTCGATGGCCACAGACGAGAAAACGTTCGAAATTCCTCCCCCGCCGTAGCCGCCGGGAGTATGATTTCCGCTGATCGTCGACGTGGTGATGCTCAGGTAGCCGCTGTTATGGACGTAGATCCCGCCACCGCCACTCTCATTGGTTACATTGGAGTTGCCCGACACAGTGCTCGACAGGAGCTGATGATTTCCGCCGTTGTAATAGAGCCCGCCTGCGTAGACGTGACCAGTATTGTTGCTAACCGTTACGGTGGCGAGGTAGGACGTGGGCCCTTCCATGTGGATGCCGCCAGCGCCATAGCCTGCCGTATTGTCCGAGACGGTGGACGTGACGATAGAGAGCGGGCCTGAGCTGAACAGGCCGCCCCCTCTATTCGCGCCGTTGGCGATCACTGTGCTGTAGGTGATGGTCAGCGGTCCGGTGCTGTATATACCGCCGCCGTCTGTGGCCAGGTTCGCGGTGACCGTCGACTGCCCAAGTGTCAGTTGCGCCAAATTGCGGATGCCGCCACCTTCGGCGCTGGAACCGCCCCGGATCGTGACTCCATCGATCGTCACCGGCCCCCCGTGCACGTGAAACACACGGTCCGTAATTGTGCTGCTCATCTGGATGATCGGGTTCTCGTCGCCGAAAATCTCCACCTCAGTGTTGATGTCGAGGTCTCCTGTTTGGCTGGCGTCCTCGTTGCCGCCCGGAATAGTCAGGGTGTAGACATTGCCGCCGCCGGGGATGTTGATCGTATGCGGGCCCTGACTGTTGTTGGCTGCCCAGATCGCTTCCCGCAATGAGCAGTCCGCATCGCAGACGCCGTCGAACGTGTCTGCCGTCTTGGTCACCGTGTAACCGGTGGCTTCGCCGGTGGATGCCGAAAGAGCCATTGCTCCGGCAAGCAAGACCGCTCCCACGATGAGTGCTATGCGTGTCATTTCGACCTCCCTGTTAGGCGGGGACTGCCGCTCAATTGATGCGGGAAGCTGGTGGTGCGCACGGTCACGATGTGCACCCCTTGTTGTAGAAGGCGTTCATCAGGGACACATCGGAGAGCGTCACTCCGTTGCTGGCGTTCAGGTCGTGGCGCTGGCTGTAACCTGCATCGC
>DAINRO010000052.1:10759-18246 GCA_036741795.1 Chloroflexota bacterium | reverse complement strand
GACAATCCTACCTCCGCACAGACTCCGGCAACTCCCGAGGCTGGACTTAGCTTCATTCGTACCCAGAGACCGTGCTTGACCGGCTTATGTTACAGGCGCCGAATGCCGGTTTATACCCTGCCGGGATAGAAGTCGGTGAGAGTTATTTCAGGGGTCGGCCCATGCCGAAAATCAGCCGCGCCAGATACGGGAAAGAATACTGCGCGCTTCGCCCGAACGCCGGCTCAGGATCTCCCTCCGCTTGCCAGAGAACCTGCCAATGGCCACCATCGCCGCACCTGCCGCGACAACGGTCGTCGGCACCAGCACCGCCGCGAAGAATATTTTCTCGTGTAATTTCAGCCCAAACTCGAACGCGTTCCAGGGCGACCCCATCGTGAGCAACGCACCCAGCGCAGCGAACTCTCTTTCTGTCGACACCTTGTAGAAGGCGATGTAGCGGTTTCGCAGGTTGCGCATGGTTCCTATCCAGTTCGCCCATTTCAGCCCGGTCTTGGCCGTATACAGGTGGTAGACCGTGGCCCGCGGCGCCAGTACGCACCGGTGGCCAAGCGACAGCAAGCGAAACCCCAGGTCCCAGTCTTCTGCGTAAGCCCAGAAATCTTCATCGAACACGTAAGTAAGGTCCTGGATTGCAGAGCGTCTGAGGGCAAGCGCTGCTCCGGACAGGATCGTAACGTCGACCGGAACCGCTAGCTCCCCGAGGTTCCGGTAGCGCAGGTAGCCCCATCGCGCCAGGACCGGCGTGTAGGCGTTCGCCGATTTCGCCCTCGACGCAAGCCCACTAAAGTCCGTATACCACGGGTGAATGACATTGGCATGGCCGGCCATAATTTCCGGCGAAGACTCCACCGCTGCCAGCAACTCTCGCAGCCAGGATCGCGCGCAAACCGTGTCCTGGTTCAAAAAGACGATCCACTCGCCCGACGTCTTCAGGACAGCACGGTTGTTCCCGGCTGCGAATCCCCAATTGCGATCGAACTGCACGATCCGCACCCTGGGGAAATTATCTCTCACGTAGGCTGCCGCTCCGTCAGTGGATGCGTTGTCCGCGTATACGACCTCGTACTCGTCCTCGGGCAGATCCTGGTCGAACGCAGACGAGAGGCAATCGTCCATGTACCGGAGCCCGTTGTAGCCGAGAACTATAACGCTCGCTCGCAAGCCGGGATTGGCCGCCACAGATCTACTTTGGTTCGCTCATGATGTCGAGCACGAGCGCTGCCAGGAGCAACTGGAAGCCCATGAGGAACGGCAGCACCGCCAGCATCACGGTCCCCGTGGTTGCGGCATCCTCTCCGGCAGAGGTGATTGCCACGAAAAGGCCGAATACAAGCCCCCATGCCAGCAGCGGCAGTCCGGCGAACAAAAACAGAGCTACAGGGTGAAAGTTGAACAGGACGTAGCGGTAGTACACGCGCTGGCTCATCCCGCCCAACAGGGTCGCGACTATTCTTGGCGTCACCCTCCAGATGCGGATCTTCGATTCCTCCTGCCCGTACCTCGCGGGAATCGCAACGTCCCTCAATTTCCCGCCGATGATGTTCAGGTTGATAAGCAAACTGTTCTCCAGGTCGTACCGCTTGGCCAACCGCGATAGCTCTAGCCGTTCCACCGTTTTCGTCCGCAGCGCCCAGTAGCCATTCTGCGAATCGAAGATGCTCCAGTAACCAGAGGCCAGCTTTGTCATCATCGTCAACAGCACATTCCCTATCATCCTGTAGCGGGGCATCGTCGAAAGCGCCTTTGGATCAGCGATGAAACGGTTTCCCTTCGTCGCGTCCAGCTCGTCATCGATGATCGGATCAAGCAGCGACGTCACGTACTCTGCCGGCATCTGATTGTCGCCGTCCATCAACACCGCGATATCCCGACCCTCAGCAACAACTTGCTCGAATCCCCGTACGACCGCCGCGCCTTTGCCCTGGTTATGCTCTTGCACCATCACTAGCACTCGCCCATCGCCGTTCGCGAACTTCCGCGCCTTCTCCACGGTCTCGTCGACGCTCGCGTCGTCAATCACCACGACCGAGTCCACGAAGTCAGGAACGTCGCGCAGGGTCGCTTCGATGAGTCGCCCCTCGTTGTAGGCGGGCACGATCACCGCGATCGAATGCTCCCTATACACGGGCGTCCGGGTTCGGCGCCATCGCCGGGGGAACTTCCTTGCGTTCACCGTTTCGGGCAGCCCCGGGCGGCCGCTGCCGCAGTGCGATCAAGTAAGCCAGGAGCCCCAGTACTCCCGTGGGGAGGTAGATCAGGCACCTTGTTAGCACCACGACACCCAGTGCCGCATCCGTATCCACATCGTAGGCCCGCAATAGAGCGATCATCGTCACGTCCATTGCCCCGAGCCCCAGAGGCAACGCCGACAACACCCCCGCGAGGTTTGCGAAGACCACGACTACTCCGGCCTCGGCTGGCGTAATCTCCTCACCCAGGCCCTCTACGAGCAACCAGAACTGGAGAATCATGAGGACGAACACAACCCAGCTCGTGGCCGCGAACGTAAAACTGAGCCTGTTCGACTTGAGCAACCGCTTCACCGAAGTACCAGCCTGCTCAACAGACCCCATTCGCCGACGAAACCATCCGGGCAGCAGTTGCGCTGGTTTGTCCAACGGAAATTGTTCGTGCGAGGCTTTGAAGAGCAGCGGCGGAGTCACCGACATCAGGGCAAACACCGGTATGAGCACCGCCGCCATAGGCACTGGGACCACGCCCGTCCACGTGAATGCCATTGTCCCAGCCAGGACGAAGACAAAGAACGAGGAGAGACGCTCGTACACGACAACCCCCGCTCCCTCGGGTAAAGGAACATTGAATGCCCGCTCGAGGAGAGTTGGCCGCAACAATTCACCACTCGAAGCAGGCGTCAGAAAGCTGGCGGTGTTCCCGTAGAACGAAACGGGTGCCAGCGAGACGGCCGAGATCCGGTGCCCGAGGGCCCGCAGCAATTCTCGGCTCCTCAGAGCCAGGGGGACTATCGGTAAGGCGCACATCAGTAGCACACCTGCCAACGCGGTAGGCGAGACGTCATCCAGCGTATCCTCGGCATTCCAAAATTCAGAGCGCCACACAACGATTGCTAGGAAAACGAATGCCAGCAGGTAGAGCAGTATGGTCCGGTAAATCCGTCGCTTCGATTCGGCTACGGGGGGTTCCGCGGGCACATCTGTTCCGCTTTCGGTCTGCATGAGCGAGCCCGCGGGCTAGGCGACCTCCACAAGGTGCGGAAGCATGTGGGTGTATTGTTCCATCACGTCTCGCGAGGGTCCTATCGCCTCCATGCGCCCGTGCTCCAGCCAGATCGCTCGGTCGCAGAAGTCGGTTATGGTCGCCGTGTTGTGAGCGACGACGACGATCGTCACGCCCTGGGTTTGGAACTCGTGCATCTTCGCCATGCATTTCTCCTGGAAGAACGTGTCGCCCACGGCCAGCACCTCATCGACGAGGAGGATGTCCGGCGAACTGTGCACTGCCACTGCAAACCCCAGGCGCATGTACATTCCAGAGGAATAGCGCTTCACGGGCGTGTCAATGAACTCCTCCAGCTCCGCGAACTCCACGATCGCGTCGAACTGCTCGTCTGTTTCTGCCGCGCTCATCCCCAGGATCGAGGCGTTCAAGTGTACGTTTTCACGCCCCGTAAGGTCGGGATGGAACCCGGCACCCAATTCGATCAGAGGTGATACGCGGCCGGAGATCAACACCGTGCCGCTGGTGGGAGCCGACACTCCGGCTATCAGCTTCAGCGCGGTGCTTTTCCCGCTCCCGTTCCTCCCCACGATACCAACCGTTTCTCCTCGGTCGATCGAGAACGAGACATCACGGAGCGCATGAAATTCTTCTCCGAAGGCCTTTCCGCGTAGAACCCCTTGAAAGAACTCCCTCAAGGTACGCCCTTCTGTCAGCGTGAAGCTCTTCGTGACGTTCCGGAACTCGATCTCGGGCGCGCCGGCCGGCGCCTCAAATGCTGTCTGCAAATCCCTTTTCCATTCGCTTGAACAGGAAATAACCCACCACGAACGTCACCAGCGCGATCGCGGCCCCGGCCAGCACTTTTTCGAAGTCTGGCGCCTCGCCTTCCAGCAGCACACGCCGGTAGGCGTTTATGAACAGCGATAGCGGGTTGATCTCGAACAGCCAGAGGTACTTATCCGGAACGATGTCGATTGGATATACCACGGGAGTCAGATAAAACCAGAGAGTCAGCGCCACACCCACCAGGAAGCGCACATCGTGGAAGTACAGGTTCAGCGCCGCCAGGGGGAATGTGAGCCCAATTGTGAAAATGACCTGGATCGTGAACAGCAAGGGGAACCATAGCGCTGTCAATCCCGGCGCTTCGCCGTAGTAAGCCATCAGCATAGCCAGGATGATCAGGCCGAATAAGAAGTCCACGATCTTCGTCAAGACTGCCGCCGTCGGCAGTACTTCGCGCGGAAAGTAGACCTTGGTTACCAGGCTGGAAGCGTTCACCACGCTGTCAGTCCCGGAGGTAAGGGCACTGGCAAAGAAGAGCCACGGGATCAGTCCCGTGAAGAAGAACAGGGGATAGGGCGTGTCGCCGCTCGGCACCCTCACGATCGTCGAGAAGACAAAGCTCAGGATGATGAGCATGCTTAGCGGATTGAGAAATGCCCACGCGTACCCCAGCACGGACTGCTTGTACTGCCCACGCAGGTGGCGGATCGTCATGTGCCACAGGAGGTCGCGCCGCTTCCAGAAATTGATCAGGCAGCCGATGAAGTCGAGAGGGTGTACAGGCGCGCTCAGAGGCTGACGCTGAAGAGTCGGAGCCTTTGCCATACGTGACAAAGTCTAACCGCGCTGAGAGGGTGATGCGATGAGAGGTAACGATGAGCGTGTTGACACTACGCTAGGTAGAACGCATCGCGCGAATATCCGGCTACGCCTTATTCGCTGAAAATCGGCCGTAGCTGTTTCGTGAGTGCTTGCGCCGCTTTACGCGCGCATCCTGGGTGTGTGCATCGCCCCGCTGCTGATCGGTTCGTCCACGTATAGATCGCCGTTGCGGATCTTGATGTTGAAGCCGCAGTCCGGATTCGTGCACGCCCACGCCTTGAAATGAATCGATGCTCCCTGGCTGCCGAAATCCGAAAGTGGAACCAAATCCCCCAGGTCGCACTTCTGGCACTTCGGGAATCCCGTCTCTCCTGGCACCTTATCCCTCCCCTACTATCTTTCCGAGAAATATACAGTGTGGATAACTGCATGACAAGCAATATTCTTCTACATGTCGCCTCTCTCTGGCACAACTCCGACGCGGCGTGACCCAGCCCGTGGTGGCCAGATATGCTAGCCACCAGCCGTAAATGGAAGACATTCTCCGGGCTATCGTCCTCGGCATCATCCAGGGATTGACCGAGTTTCTCCCCATCTCTTCTTCCGGCCACCTCATCATTGCCCGCGAACTCTTCGGCTGGGAGTTCACCGACGAGCTTACCTTCGACGTCGCCCTCCACCTCGGCACGACCGCCGCTGTTCTCATCTACTTCGCGCGCGACTGGCTCAACATGGCCCGAAGCGGGCTCGCCTGGATGGCAGGCCACCGAGGGGTTCGGAGCGATGATCCCGCAACGGCCGATAACAGAATTGGTCGGGCCGCCGATGCGCACGTCCTCGGTCTCGTGATCGCTGGCTCGATTCCCATCGCCATCGCCGGGTTCCTCCTCCAGGACTGGATCGAGGACGAGGTCCGGTCGCCCATCGTCGCCTCCATCATGCTTATCGTGTTCGCGTTCGTCCTGCTGGCCGCCGAACGGATCGGGCGCGGCACGCGCTCGATGCACGAGGCTAAGACGTCCGACGCGCTCGCCATCGGCAGTGCGCAAGCCATCGCTCTTATCCCGGGCATCTCCCGATCCGGAATTACGATCTCAGCGGCGCTCGTCCGCGGTCTGGACCGAACATCTGCCGCCCGCTTCTCCTTCCTTCTCTCCACCCCGGCCATCGGCGGGGCCGCCCTGCTCACTCTCGGCGAGGCGATCAGCGACGGTGTCCTCGACGACAACCTCGACATCATCATCGCTGGCTTCGTCACGTCCGCTGTCATCGGCTGGCTCAGCATTGCCATCCTGATGAAAATTATCCAGACCCACTCCTTCCTCCCGTTCATCATCTATCGGATCGCCGCTGGCACCTTCTTCCTCCTCTACTTCACGCTCTAGTCAATCGGGACCCGGTGCTACAATCGAACGGCTCCACCCATGGACGAATCCCGCCTCCGCGAAATGCTCCAATCCGTCGAGTCCGGAGCGTTGTCCATCGACGAAGCCCTCGCCCGCCTGCGTCAGCTCCCGTACGAGGATCTTGGTTTCGCCGAGATAGACCATCACCGCGCCCTCCGTACCGGCTTCCCGGAGGTCATCTTCGGCGAGGGGAAGACACCCGAGCAGATCGCCTCCATCGCCCAGAGGCTCGCCGGGCACACTGACACCGTCCTCATCACCCGCGCCGACCCCGAGGCTTACTCCCTGGTCCGCCAGCGTCTTCCCGACGCCACCTACCACGCCTCGGCCCGCGCCATCACGCTGGAGCGCACTCCCGCGCCAAAACATCCTGGCGTCGTTGTCTGCTGCGCTGGAACGGCGGACCTGCCGGTCGCCGATGAGGCTCGCGTTACCGCTGAACTTATGGGCTCAGCAGTCGATGTGATGCACGACGTCGGCGTCGCTGGAATCCACCGTCTTCTCGACAAGACGGACCGCCTCCAGGCCGCCAACGCCATAGTCGTAGTCGCCGGAATGGAGGGCGCGCTCCCCAGCGTCGTTGCAGGTCTTGTCAGCGCCCCCGTTGTCGCCGTCCCGACCAGCATCGGATACGGCGCCTCCTTCCAGGGGCTCGCTCCATTGCTCGCGATGCTCAACGCTTGTGCCGCCGGCGTCGGCGTCGTCAACATCGACAACGGCTTCGGAGCTGGTTACCTCGCCGCCATGATCAACCGCCAGTCCTGGGCCGGGGTCGCCGAATAGCCGATGCGCGTCGGCTACCTGGACTGCTTTTCAGGCGTCAGCGGCGACATGTTCCTCGGCGCGATGCTGGACGCTGGACTTCAGTTGGATGACCTCCGCGAGGCCATCTCTGCCCTCCCTTTATCGGGTTACTCACTAACTGCCGATAAGGTCGTCCGGGCGGGAATCGCCGCCACGCACGCCATCGTAGAGGTCACCGATGAGCAGCCAACCCGCACTCTCCTCGATATCCTCGGCATCGTCGCTGAGTCGTCGCTCCCGTCCCCCGACAAGGACGCCGCCGCCGCCGTCTTCCGCCGTCTCGCCGAGGCCGAGGCCAAAGTTCACGGCACCACGCCGGACGAGATCCACCTGCACGATGTCGGTGCGGTTGACGCGATTATTGATGTCGTCGGCGCGGTTTCAGGGCTCCGGCTCCTTGGCGTTCGCGGGCTTTACTGTTCCGCCCTGCCCACCGGATCCGGCGAAGTCCAGGGCCCCCATGGCACG